>JAEYYV010000424.1 GCA_023428295.1 Pseudomonadota bacterium | reverse complement strand
GCGCGGGCGTGACGCTGACGGACACGGTCTCGATCGATGCGATCCTCGCCGATCCGAACGCGTTCAAGGGCCAGACGGTTCGCGTCGAGGGCATGGTCCTCGACGTGTGCCCCAAGCGCGGCTGCTGGATGGAGCTCGCCGGCAAGGAGCCCGGCCACAAGCTCAAGTTCAAGGTGACCGACGGCGAGATGGTGTTCCCGATGGACGCGAAGGGCAAAGTCGCCGTCGCGCAGGGCGAGGTCACGGTCCGCGAGCTGACGCTCGAGCAGACCAAAGAGCGCGCCGCGTACGAGGCCAAGGAGTACGGCAAGCAGATCGATCCCGAGAGCATCACGAAGCCCGAGCTGTTCGTGCAGCTCAGCGGCACCGGCGCTGTCTTCAAGCTCTGACGTGAAGCCCGCGCGATCCTGGCGACACTGGTTTCGCGTTGTTCACCGCGACATCGGGTACGTCGTGGTCGCGCTCACGATCGCGTACGCGCTGTCCGGCATCGCGGTGAATCACATCGATGACTGGAACCCGAACTACTCGTACGACGATCGCTCGATCGACATCGGCCCCGTTCCCGCCGGCACGCTCGCCGAGCACGAGGCGTATGTCATCGCAAAGGTCGGGCTCGATCGCGCCCATGTCCGCGGACACTTCCAGGAGAGCGAGCACGACTTCCGCGTATTCCTCGACGAGGGACAAGAGGTCCGCGTCGACACGCGCACCGGCAAGGGCCGGCACAAACGCATCACGAAGCGCGCGGTGTTCTTCGAAGTCAACGCGCTTCACTTGAACAACCTCAAGGGCGCGTGGACGTACGTCGCGGACATCTTCGCGGTGTTCCTCATCATCCTCGCGATCACCGGCGTCTCGATGATGAAGGGCGACCGGGGCTTCATGGGCCGCGGGAAATACTTCGTCGGGGCAGGACTTCTCGTCCCGATCGTCGCCATCATCTACATGTACAGCGGCTGAAGAAGTCGCTTGATTCGTTTTCGGCGATCGCTATGGTCCGCGGCATGTGGAGCAAGATCTTCGGGATCGGCGATCTGGACGGGGCGAAGTTCACGGAGCTCGTCGCGAAGATCGGCGTCCAGACCGGACGTCTCGAGGATCCCTCGGTCGACGCGGAGAACATGCGGATCGCCGACAAGAGCGGCACCATGCACCTCGGCAACATGTACGGCGCGTTCAAGCAGATGCCGCGCCGCAAGCGGCTCTCGTACATCAACGAGGTCGTGCTCGCTCCGCTGCCGGACATTCCCCAGACGTGGGAGCAGATCAAGCCGATGCTCGTTCCGGTGGTGCGCGACGGTGCGTACCTGACGTTCGCGCCGCTGCAGACGATGATCGCGATCCAGAAGGAGACGCCGCCCATCGCGCGTCGCGAGCTCGCGCCCGGCATCTTCGAGACGCTCGTCGTCGACACGCCGAACAAGATGCTCGTGGTGTCCGAGGATCGCCTCGAGGAGTGGAACGTGTCGCTCGACGAGGCGCTCGACGTCGCCTACGGAAACCTTCGCCGCCAATCGCAGGACGAGTTCACGCCGCTGATGCCCGGCCTGTGGATCGCGCCGTGGAGTGACTCGTACGCCGCGGCGCGCGCCACGCTGCCCGAGATCCTGCAACGCGTTTGCACGAACCCACTCGTCGCGATGCCCAACCGCGACACGCTGCTCGTCGCGGAGTCGTCGACCGAGGCGTTCATGCTGCTCGTCGTCGCGCTCGAGAAGGCCGTCGAGGATCAGCACTACGCGATCACGCGTCAGATCTATCAGCTCGTCGACAAGAAGCTGCGCACCTTCGAGCCGCCGTCGGACACGCCGGAGCCGATCGTGAAGATCTACGAGCGCCTCCTCGTGGAAGAGAAGGCGATGACGTACGGCCGCGAGCAGGAGCTGCACCAGCAGTACGGCACGGAGGCGTTCTACGCGAAGCTCATGGTGTACGAGTCCAAGGACGGCGACATCATCACGCGAGCCACGTGGACCAAGGGGGTCGACGAGGGCTACCTGCCGCCCGCGCAGGCGATCCAGTTCGTCGAGCTGGACGAGTCGATCACGCAAGCGGTCCGCATGTGGGAAGTGCCGTGGGAGACGGTCCTGGCCGAGCCCGGCATGCTGACGCCCACGAACGCGCCCCTGCCGCGCTGGAAGGTCGGCGCGTTCCCCTCCGAGGCGTGGCTCGACAAAAACGGCAAGAAGCTCAAGGGCTTCGCCGCCGCGTGAGCTAGCGCTCGAAAAAAGAGGCGTGCTCCCCGAATGGACGGTCAAACCTGACAGAAGGCTGTCACAACCGGCTGCTAACTCTACGTGTATGAGCAACACGAAGACCTTTCGCGGTTCCTGCATCTGCGGCCAGCTCCAGTTCGAGGCGGACATCGATCCGACCAAGGCGACCATGTGCAATTGCACGCTGTGCCAGAAGCTCGGCTCGCGCGGCCTCAACGGCAAGC
Source organism: Pseudomonadota bacterium (assembly GCA_023428295.1). GTDB lineage: Bacteria > Myxococcota_A > Polyangia > Haliangiales > Haliangiaceae > JABFXX01. The sequence continues at coordinate 27,998 of JAEYYV010000424.1, read as the reverse complement.
CCGAGCAGCTGCGCGTCTTATCGGACGAGAGCACGCACGGCCGGTTCGGGAGCGAGCTCGCGGCGCGCTTCTTCTGCAAGACCTGCGGAACGTTCTGCTACGGCAGGGGCGACATCCCCGAGCTGGGCGGACCGTTCGTGTCGATCAACATCAACACGCTCGACGACTTCGATGCGAGCGAAGCGTCGCTCCTGTTCTGGGATGGTCGCCATGACAACTGGGAGGCCGGCCCCTCCCCGAAGCCGTATCCGATGTTCCGCGACGGCGAGCCGCGCAAGCGTCTCGAGCGCAGCTGGTCGTGATCACGAGCCGATCAGCGCGAGCAGATCTTTGGTCGTGAGCTTGCCGGCGACGTCGCTTCCATCCAGCACGTCGGCGACGAGCGCGCGCTTGCTCGCGTGGAGCTGGAGGATGCGCTCCTCCACGGTGCCACGCGCGATCAGACGATAGACGGTGACCGGCTTGGTCTGCCCGATGCGATGCGCGCGATCGGTCGCCTGATCCTCGACGGCGGGGTTCCACCACGGATCGAGGTGGATCACGTAGTCGGCGGCCGTGAGGTTGATGCCGGTGCCGCCCGCCTTGAGCGAGATGAGGAACACGTCGCCCTCGCCCTCTTGGAAGCGCTCGATGAGCCGCGCGCGCTCGCGCAGCGGCGTTCCACCGTCGAGGTAGAGCCACTGCACGCCCGCGTGGGTGAGCTCGTCCTGCACGAGCTCGAGGTGCGACGTGAACTGGCTGAAGATCAGCGCGCGGTGGCCCGCGCTGCGCAGCTCGTCGACGAGCTCGAGCAAGCGCTGCATCTTGGACGACGCGACCGGCGACTCCGCGTCGTGCAGCTTGGGATGCGATGCGAGCAGGCGCAGCTTGGTGAGCGCGGCGAGCACCTGGAAGCGCTGGCGATCCTCGGGCGTCTTCTTTGCTTGCTTGGACAGCTCGGCGACCGCGAGCAGGCGAACGTCCTCGTACATCTGCGTCTCGGCCGTCGACAGCGCGATCGGAACCTGGATCTCGGTCCGCGCCGGCAGCTCGCGCGCGACATCGGCCTTGGTGCGGCGAAGCAGGAACGGACGGATCACGCGAGACAGCGCCGCGCGCGCCTCGACGTTCTTGTCGCGCTCGATGGGAAGTGCGTAGCGCTCGCGGAACTGATCCCAGCTGCCGAGGAGCCCGGGGAACACCACGGAGAACAGCGACCACAGCTCGCCGAGATGATTCTCGAACGGCGTTCCCGACAGCGCGATGCGAAACGCGGCTTGCAGCCTGCGCGCGGCCTTCGCGCGTTGCGTGGACGGATTCTTGAGCGCCTGCGCCTCGTCGACGACGAGCGTGTCGAACACGACGCCGGCGAGCATCTCGATATCGCGCGCGAGCAGGCCGTAGCTCACGATCAGCACGTCTTTGGGACCGAGCTTCGCGAGCGCGGCCGCGCGATCGGGCACCTCGCTGTAGATCACCGAGCGCAAGGGCGGCGCGAAGCGCTTCAGCTCCTCGACCCAGTTCAGCGTCACGCTCGTCGGTGCGAGCACGATCGCCGGGCCGCGCTTACTGCGATCGAGCAGCACCGCGATCGCTTGGATCGTCTTGCCGAGGCCCATGTCATCCGCGAGCACGCCGCCCGCGCCCCACGCAGCCACGCGCGTGAGCCACGCGTGACCCTCGATCTGATACGAGCGCAGTGTGGTCGCGAGCGCGGCGGGCGGCTTGGGCCTGAGCCTCAGCGAGCTCGCGAGCTTGGCGGTGATCTCTTCCCACGCAGGCGGCTGCGTCACCTCCACGCCCGCGGCGAGTGCGTCGCGAATGGCGGGCACCGCGCCCGGTGACAGCTCGAGCTCGTTGCGCGTGGCGTACGTCTGATCGGAGATCGCGACGAGACGCTCGCGCAGCTTGTCGGTCAGCTCGACCCAGCGGTTCTCGTCGAGGCGCACGAAGCGCCGCTGTTCGCGCACGGCGAGCAGCATCGAGGCGAGCTCGAGGCGCCCGGCCTCGACGACGACGTGACCCTCGATGCCGAACCAATCGCGCTTGCGCTCGATGCGGATCTGCAGCTGCTGCGGCGCGACCGATGCGACCACGCTGTACTTGCGATCGATCCACTCCGCCTCGATGCCCGGTGGCGGCGTTTGCAATCGCTGCACGAGCGAGATCGCCGTGTCCGTATCGCTGATCGAGAACACGAGAGGCGGGCCTTCGATCGCCTCGTCGAGCTGCGGCAAGCGCGCGAGTAGTCCGCGCACGCGCTCGAGCTCCGTCGCTGGCTCGCGCCGCACGTAGCCGCGCGCACCATCGCGCACGACGAGCACGTCGCGCGGGCCATCGCTCGGTGCGAAGATCGCCGCACCGGGCGCCGGGCGAATGAATGCCTCGAGCTCGAGCGTCGCGGCGGGCTTGGGAGTGACCCGCAGGCGGCACACCATGGTCATCTCTTCTGCCCAGCGCGCTCCTTTGAGCGAATGCGGCACGCTCACGGGCATCTTCTTCTCAAGGCTGCCGAGCTTGGTCAGCAGCCGATCGTGCGCCTCGGGCGGGAACATGTCGCCGTGCTTGTCGAGCACCGAGAACAGCTGGCGCGCTTCGTCGCTGACATCGATCAGGATCACGCGCTCGAGCTCGGGCTCGATGACGAGCAGCGGCTCACCATCGGCAAACGTCGCGAGCAGCGGCGAGAGCAAGCGCGGCGAGAACCGCGCGCCATCCACGGCGGGCTCGATGCGGATCTGATCGCCGACGGGCAGCGCCGTGAATCCGAGCGGGAACCGCTTCACGATCACGATCTGCTCGCCATCCACGAGCCGCACGCGCGGATGTCCGACGAGGGACGCGAACGCACGCGACGCGTACGTGCTCGCTCGATGTACGGCGATCCACCCCGCGAGGTGCTCCGCGATCTTGATGTCCTGCTCGGCCATCGCCGCCGCGTGATCCGCGAGCAGCTTCTGCGGCGTGACGCGCGTGCCCGCGCTCATGCCGCCGCGCTTGAGCGGCTTCTTCACCACGGGCGACAGCGTCGGTCCGCCATAGAGCTCGTCGATCTCCCACCACACCTCCACCTGCGCGGGCTTGATGGAATCCTCGGCGTTCAGCTCGGTGATCGCGGCGAGCGCGCGCTTCCACGCCGGGCGCAGCAGCTCCTCGGCGACGCGTGCTGCCTCCTCGGCGCGATGCGGAGCCTCGAGAAAATCGAGCATCTCGTCGATCGCCGCGAGCCCGTGCGTGCACGCGATCTTGCCGCACGAGCACGCGATCTTCGGCGGCACCAGCGAGAGCTGCGTCGACACGGCGCCCAGGCTCGACAGCTTGGTCTCCGCGACCGCGCGCTCCTCCCACAACACGCGCACGCTCTTGCTGTCGAAGCCGAGCTGGCCGCGCGCTCTGCCCTCTCGCGATCTCGGCCACGCGTCCGCGCGGATCGTCTCGCGCAGCTCGCCGAGCTTGGTCCACAGATCCCGCACGGTGCGGTCGCTCGACACCGGCTTCTTCGCGCGCTGCTTCTCCTCGGCGATCCCCGCGATCACGTCCTCGGCCGCGCGCGCCATCCACTTCGCCGTCGCCACCGCAGCCACGCGATGCAGTTGCCGCACGCCCACGTACCGCGTGACCGCCTCCATCGAGCCGGTCTCGCGCAACGAGAGCCGCGCCAGCATGTAGTGCAGCCCGGTCTCGTTCCGATACACCTCGAGCAGCTCGGGCAACAGCACGAGCGCACTCGTCGCGAGCTCGTGCTCCACGTGCTTCTCGCGCGCCCACCTGCCGAGCTGCGACGCGGTCTCGAACACCTCGTCGCCCGTCGCTTGCGGCTGCGCGACCTGCGCTGGCGCCCCCGAGAGATAGTGCAGCGCGAGCGCGACGGCGTGCTTGCACATGCTGGTATCGACGGGGCACGTGCACTGCCACGCGAGCTGGCGGCCGTGCGCGAACACGCGAACCTTGTAGGGCAGTGCCTCGGTGCCAGCGACGATGCCCTCGATGCCATCTGCGATGGACTCGCACGCGAGCACGTTGCCGCTCTGGAAGTACGAGACGCCGCGCTCGTAGCCGTACGCCGCGAGCGACTTCAAACGCGTCGTCGTGAGCAGCGAGTCGAGGGCCACAGCGGAGGCGTTATAGCCGATGTCAGTCGCGGTGACTGTCGCGCGCGAGCCGATCGACTCGCTTGAGCAGCGTCGGCGTGCGATGCGGTCCGTGCATCGCGACGACATGCTTCGCGGCTTCGCTCTCGTCCATGCCGATCGCCGTGATGTACAGCGGCGCTTCGCTGTCGCCGCGCTGGATCGCCACGCCCGCCGCCCCTCCGCGCCACGGACGCTTGGCCACTCCGATCACGATCGGCGTCGTGTCCAGCGCGTCGCGCAGATGAGCGCCGAGGCCCTTGGTGCCACGATCGAGCGTCACGTAGCCGTCGACGACGACGATGTCCGGCGCGAGGCCATCGAGGGATCGCGAGCAGGTACGGCAGCTCGCGCTTGTAGAAGCGGCCCGGCTCGTACTCCGCGGGCGGGAACATCGAGACGTTCGTCTTCTCCAGCGATGCCGCGGCGTCGGTCCACTCGGCGAAGCCCACGCACGCCGTCACGACGCGGTCCTCGCGGTAGTCGACATCCAGCGCCACGATCACGAGCGAGAGCGTGCGCGAAAAACTCTTGCGTGGCAAAGCGCGAGCGCGTCCTCGGTGATGTCGCGTAGATTGTTCGGCGTGCGGTTGTTCACGCTCCTCGTCGTCGGTGCATGTACCACCAGCGAGCTGCCCGTCGTGGATGCGCCCGTCGATACGTACGTGCCGATGACGGAGGCGCAACGAGCGCGCTCGTTCGAGCAGATCGTGATGCCACTCGTCACCGAGTGCGTGGGCAACGGTGCGTGTCACCGCGGGCAGCCGCCGCTCCTCACGTCGTACGCCGACCTGACCGCCACCATGGAGCTCGAGCTTCGCTACACGGCAAAGCCCGGCGTGCAGAACATCCTCGTCACCAAGGGTGGCGCCGACAACACGCACCAGGGTGTCTTCTACTTCTCGAGCATCGAGAAGGTCACGATCGCCGAGTGGATCGACAGCCTGTGATCACGCGAGCAGATCGCGGAGGCGTGCGGTCGCGACGCGCACCGACGACGCGCGCGCGGCAGCGGTGATCTGCTCGCTCGGAACGCCGCGGCGCACGAGCGCGAGATCATGCGCGGTGGCCGCGAGGATCGACGGCGTCTCCAGCGTCGCATCGCGAACGATCGCGGGTGCGATCGAGTGAACCCACTCGAGCACGCCCCACGCGAGCGCGGCGTGCGTGGCCTCGTCGCGCGCGATCGTGGCGAGCGTCTCGCGCACCGAGCCTGCTGCTTCGTGCGATGCGATGCACGCTTCCTCGGCGGCGGCGCCTTCGTTGAGACAGCCTTCCGCCCACGCTTCCTGCGCGAGGATCGCGAGCGCGTGCGGCGAGCGCTGCGTGAAGCGCGGCTGCGCGGCGAGCATGGACAGCGGGGCGAGCGAGAGACCACCCGCTTCGCGCGCGCACATCTCGGCGTGGCGCACTTCGTCGTCGGCAGCGTCGAGCGCGGCGGCGATCAGGTGAGTGGGCGCGCCCACGGCTTCGAGCTCCGCGGCGAGGCGAAGGAACGTCCACACCGACGAGTACTCGAACTGCGCGGAGCGTGCGAAGTGATCGCGAACGGCGCGATCCTCGGCGGTGCGCGCCGCGGCCAGTGCGATCACGTCCGGCGTGAGGAAGCGACCATCGACCGAGACGGGGCGGCCGTCCACGACTTGGCTCTCGAAGGCGGACCACGGCGAGAAGCCCGCGTTGATCGAGGTGCGCGTCACCGGCGGGCGATCCGCGCGCGTGCTCACCGGAAACAGCGCTTGCAGCGCGAGGTACGCGTAGTTGTATCCGTACGAACCGGCGAGGTGCGCACCGAAGTCGCCCTCGAGCGAGATGGCGAGGCCCGCCTCGATGCCGAGCTTCTCCGTGTTTCCGTCGTCGTAGTACGAGCCGTCCTCGAAGGGACGCGCGCGTGCGCCACCGATCGCGCGAATGCCGCCACCACCGAACTCGACGCGCAGCATGAGCTCTGACTTGTCGGACACGCACTTGCGCACCTCGACGCCGCCGATGAGCGACGCCTTCGGCGAGATGTCCACGCCGAGGGTGAAGCCGAGGATCGCGTTATCCCCGTTCCCGTTCTCGCACGGCTCTGCGATGGCGGGCGCAGACGCAGCGGCGAGGAGCGAGCCACCGAGCAGGCCGTGGCGGACGAGGTGGTTCCAGCGGTTCGACATGCTCGGGACCGAGTGCAATCGCATGGCCACCACATCGTAGCGTGTCCAAGTCCGTGATCCCTCGTGTTTCCGCGGGGGCCCGCCGAGACAAACATGTCCGGATCTAGTCTGCGATTCGCACAACTCCTGAGACTCCCTCCACCGGCACCGCTTCGGGCGGCGCCTCGACGGTGAGGTCTCCCAGCGACACGAAGTAGATCGGGCCCGCCGTGGCGGCGTCCGGCCACTTCGCGTCCTTGCACCCACTGTAATAGACGAGCTGCGAGATGCGCGGCGCCACGATGCGGCACGGTTGGCCCGCCGCGTCGTGGCGGATCGCTTCCGCGAGCTGTGCGATCTGCGCGGGGTGCACCGAGCGCGAGGGACGCGTGACCGCAGCCCACACGACCGTGACTCCACCCGCGAGCGCGATGGCCAGCGCCGCGATGCGCTGCGCGCGGGGACGTGACGCGAGAATGCGCGCGAGCTGCGCGACGCCCACGACGACCAGCACGCAGACCACGAAGAACGCATAGCGAGGCTGCGCGTGACTGCGCAGACCGAGCAGGACGAGCGCGCCGATCGCGATAGCGCCGAGGTACAGCGCGCGTCGATCACGCAGCGCGAACGTGCCGACCACGCCGAGCAGCATGGCCGGCGCGACGAGCACACCGAAGTACGCGAGCGGGTTCGACGTGACATAGGTGACGAGCCCCTGCCCGACATAGTCGAGCTTGGTCGAGCGCGAAGCCACCTCGAGCACGCCGAGCGTCGCGCCGGTCTGCTCGTGCGAGAACCACACGAACGGGATCGCGAACACGCCGAGCGCTGCTGCCAGGATCGCGAGGGACCGCCAGCGCCAGAAGAACAGCGGCGTCGCCACGCCGATCGCCACGAGCGCCGGCGTGCTGCCATAGCGAACATAGAAGCCCGCACCGAGCGCTGCTGCTGCGAGCGCGAGCTTCCACGACGGACGCTCGATCTCGCGCAACAGGATCGCGAGCCCGACGAGCAACAGCCCCGCAGCTGGCAAGTCACCGAGAATCTCCGCGACGCGGATCGCTATCGGGTGCGAGGTCACGAGCAGCGCCGCGGCCCATCCTCCGACGGCGCGGTCCGGAAACGCCGCGCGCGCGAGCGCCCACGCGCCGAAGGGCACCACGAGCGTGGACAACGCGGGGAGCACGCGCATCCACGAGGGGGATGCGTTCGCCGCCACGCCTGGCAACACGAGCAGCTCCGTCCCGAGCGATCGATACAGCCAGACGTTCGGCGCACCGTCGAGCCAGCGACGTGCACCGACGACATATGCCGCCTCGTCGTGTTGCAGCGTCATCGGAATCGCGAGCTGCCACGCGATCGCGACACACCATGCGCCGATCGCAAACGCGAAGAGCCAGCGATCGACGCGTGGATCCATCAGGGAAGCGCGCGCGTCGTCGCGTCGAGCAACGGTTGCGCGATCACCGGCTTGCCGGTCGCCTGCTGCATCCACAGGTCGGGCAGGATGTTGCCGAGGCGGCACACGCGCTCGAACTCGACGGCGAACGACGCCTTGTCCTTCCCCGCGACGTGCTCTTCGAGCTGGAACGCGATCAGGTGGCCGACGACGTAGTTGAACAGGTACAGCGGCGACGTGATCGTGTGGCTATAGATGCCGAGCAGCGTGGTGTCTTTCCCGCCGAGCGTGGGCGCGTAGTACTTGTTCCACGTCTCTTTGGCGATTCGCACCGTCGCCTCGCGCAGCTGCGCTGCCGTCGCCGTGGGGTTCTCGTAGAGCCACTTCCACACGTCGATCTCGACGAGCGCCGAGCCCGCGATCTCGCGCGTATTCCAGTACGCGTCGAGCACGCGCAGCTTCTCCGCGTCGCCGCCCGGCTTGGGCCGCCCCAAGAGCTCGAGGTCGCGCGCTTGAAACAGGAACGCGAGCGCCTCCGTGAACGCCGTGTTCGGCACGCCCGCGAGCAACGTGTAATCGATGTCGTAGAGCGAGAACGTCTGCTCGACGTTGTGGCCGAGCTCGTGGATCGCGATGTTGTAGCCCTTGTAAGCCATGCCGTTCGCTTCGACGCGCGTGCGCAAGTGCGCCTTGTCGCCGCGCCGCTCCGCGCCCATCGCGTGGCCCGCCCCGCGCGACGGATCCACCGCGATGTTCAACGCGAGATACTTCGCGCGCGCATCGGTGAACCCGAGCCCCCTGAGGATGGTCACGAGGTCCTTCGCGAACGCCTCCGCCGTCGGATACTTCTTGCGCGTGATCGCGTCGAGCTCCGCCTCGGCCGTCTCCCCGCCGCCGAACTCGTACCAGAGGTCATGCGGCTCGAGCTTGCGGCCGAGGCGCGTCTCCATCTCCGCCGCCGCCTTTGCCGCCAGCGGCGACTCGAGGATCTCGACGAGCATTCCGCGCACGCGCTCCTCGGGCAGCTCCGCTCCGTCGAACGCGCGCTGCATCCTCGTCGGTGCAATCGGCGAGAACTTGTCGATCGCCTGCGCCGCCTTGAAGTGATCGATCACCATCTGGAACCGCGTGTCCGGCTCGCGCGCGTCATCCGGCGCCGTCGCGCGATCCGTGGGCGCGTTCGCCTCCACCGTCCCCGCCTCCGCCACGGTCACCTTGTTGGTGAACGGATTCCAATCGAGGTTCGGGTTATCGATCACCGCCTTGGGGATCGTCTGCGTGACGATGCGATCCATCACCTTCGCGATCGTCTTCTGCTTCGCGAGCGCGTCCTTGTCCGCGTAGTTCGCCTTCAGCTCGTCGCGCAGGTTCCAGTGACTGATGAGGTGCTTCCCCGTCGGAAACACGCGCGTCCCGTCCTCGGCGAGCACGTGATGCGCCCAGATGTAATAGCCCGCGATGTACTGATCCGCCGCCGCCTCCGCCGCGCTCGCCTGCTGCGCGAGCTCGCCCGGAATGCGCGTGTCGAACATGCCCGTGAGCCTCACCTCGGCCCACCCTCGACGATCCAACGTGGCCGCATCACGAATCCGCTCCGCGAGCGTCGTCAACGGGAAGTTCAGCAGCACCGCGAACGCGGTCTTGGTGCGGAACATGTCGTCCACCACGTGCGACGCCGGATCGTACGCAGCCAACAACTGATCCGCGCCCGGCACCGGCTTGCCATCCTCGACCTCGCTCACCCACTTCGCCGTCCGCACCACCTCGAGGTTGTGTCCCTTGATCTGCTCGAACACCGACTGCAACCGCGTGAACAACACGTCACGCGCCGCCGGCTCCGCCACGAACTGCGCCATCGCGAACGCGACGAGGTCCCCGTCCCCGGCGCGCCACAGCTGCGCCACCTGCGCCACGCCACGCTCGATGCGGTCCTTGTGCGCGTCGCCGTACTTCTCGAGGAGCTTCGCCTTGGCCTCGGTCACCATCGCGGGCGCGACGGGCTCGAGCGATCTGTCGACGGGCGCGACGGCCTCGGTCGGCTCGGGACACGGAGTCACCGGCATGGGCCGAGGCGTCTCCATCACCGGATCCGGCTTGCTCTGGCAAGCGGCCACTAGCAGAACGGCGGGCAAGATTCGCGCGAGCACGACCAGGGTCGTATCACAACGCGACACGACGAAGTCAGGGCACCACGTCCGCGCGCATCAGCGTGATCATCTCGATGAAGTCGATCTCGGATCTAGTCGGTGCACACGCCGGAGACGACGTGCGCGCGAAAGCGTTCGAAGCCGCTCCGCGTGCCGGTGGTGTTCCGCCAAGACCTCGGAACACTCGGCGCAGCGTTAGATGGGAGAGCTTCTGCTTCTCGTCGAGGTTCTTTCATTCCGAGTCTTTCACGCGAATGTGTCTTCGGGCTTTCGAGAATCCTCGATCTTTATCGTTTAGGCTCGCGGCATGGCTGACCCTGTCGTCGAAGTGTCCACCAATCTCGGTTCCTTCACCATCCAGCTCGATCCGGGGAAGGCGCCCCTCACCGTCGAGAACTTCCTCGCGTATGTCGACGCGAGCTTCTACGACGGCACGATCTTTCATCGCGTGATCCCGACGTTCATGATCCAGGGCGGCGGCTACGACAAGCAGCTCGAGCGCAAGGCCACGCGCGTGCCCGTGCAGAACGAAGCCTTCAATGGCCTCAAGAACACGCGCGGCACCGTCGCGATGGCGCGCACGAGCGATCCGCACTCGGCGACCGCGCAGTTCTTCGTGAACGTGAAGGACAACGAGTCGCTCGATCACACCGCCAAGCACGACGCGGGCTGGGGCTACGCCGTGTTCGGCAAGGTCGTCGAGGGCATGGATACCGTCGACAAGATCAAGGCGGTGAAGACCGGCGCGAGCGGACCGTTCTCGAAGGACGCGCCGCAGGAGCAGGTCGTGATCGAGTCGGTTCGTCGCAAGTAGCTCACGGGTGGCGGTGCCGCGAGCCGCCGTAGTTGCGGCGAGGCAGGTTGCCGTAGCTCGCGCCGCCGTAGCCGTGGCCGCCGTAGCTGTGGCCGCCGTAGCCCGCGCCGCCGTACATGGGCTCGGGTGGATCGAGATCGACGAGGCGCCCCGAGCGGGTCTCGATGCCGTCGAGCTTGTAGCGGCGCGTTACGCCCGCGTAGAGCCTGACGTCGAGGCGCTCCTTGCCGAGCTTGTAGCCTTGCGGTGCGCTCGAGACGGCGATCTTCTGCGCGATGTTTCCCGTCGATTTGTCGACGAGGAACACGTTGTCGGGCTCGGACGTGAAGCCGTAGCCCGCGATGATGTAGCAGCCGCGCACCGCGAAGCGTCCGTTCGACACGAGCGAGGGCGTGCGCCAGAGGACCTTGTTCGCGACGGGATCCACCGCGACGAGCGAGGAGCACTGCCCCCCCGCTTCTGACGAGTAGCTCTGACACGCCTCGTTGAAGTAGAGGACGCCGCGCGAGTAGCGGATGTCTTGGATCTCGATGCCGTCGGGGCGCGACAGGAGGTTGGTCAAGGGCAGCGACCACTCGTGCGTGCCGTCGGTGGTGTAGTGGGCCGCCGCGTAGCCGCAGTTCTTCTTGCTGCCGAGCGTGCACGAGCCGACGTTGTACGGCTCTCGATAGAAGATGAAGAAGCCGGTCGCGGTGTGGTCCGCGAGGAAGAGCTCGAGCGTGCCGTCGACGGTGAGCGGGATCGACTCGGGCAGCTTCAGGCCCTGCCACTGTCGAGCGCCTGCGCCGGAGAGAACGCCCGTGCTGTGCGTTCGCAGGCGGCCCTCGGGGAACACGTCGTGGACCGGATGATCGAGATCGTCGCCCCCGCGACACGAGGAATCGACGGCGAGGAGCGCCGGATCCGTCGTGTTCGTGACCGACTCTCTCGGGGAAGACTCGCGATAACAACCAGCGACCGCTACGACGAGGAGGAGTGCGCGCATCTCCTCGACACTAACACTCGAATGCGCGTGCGCTAGCTACGTGATCGAACGGTACGCGGCGTCCACGGCATCGATCATGTCGGCCGCGCTCGAGTAGCGATCGGTGCGCTCCTTGGACAGCGACACGTCGACGAGCTCGTTGATCTCGGGCGTGAGCCAGCGCTCGGTACGGAAGATGTCGAACAAGCGCGGCGGTGGAAACGACAGCTGCATCGTCTTCACCTGCTCCATGTCGCGATCCGGAAACGGCGCGCGCGCGGCGAGCATCTCGAACAGCATGGTGCCGATGGCGTAGATGTCCGTGCGCGCGTCGACGGAGCGCTCGCGAACTTGCTCGGGCGCCATGTACGTGGCGACGCCTTTGCGCACGGTGCCGGTCAGCGCGCCTGCGCCGAACTCGAGGACGGCCTCGTCGCGCAGCGTACCGAGCCCCATGTCGGCGACCTTCACGAGCTCCCAATCGGGCAGCTCGATCAGGAGGACCTTCTTGGGCTGCAGATCGCGATGGATGCGCCCCGCGGCGTGTGCGGCGGCGCAGCCCTCGAGGATCGACTTGGTGATGCCGAGCGCGAGCGGAGGCGCGAGCTGGCCGAGGCTGATGGCATCGGCGAGCGTGCGCCCGCGGACGCGCTCGTAGACCATGCACAGGTAGCCTTTGTCGACGAAGACGTCGAACAGCGGCACGAGGTTCAGGTGCATGATCGACTTCAGCGACTCGACGTCCGTGCGGAACCGCTGGCACACGCTCTGCGCGCCGCGATCGTCATCCTCGAGATCCGCGATCGGCGAGCGCAGCGCGAACCTGTTCTTGTTCTCGTCCTCGACCTCGTACAGACCATCGGGCCGGCCGCGTCCGATCGACTTGATGACGCGATAGCGGCCGACCTGCGTGCCTGGCTTGAACACCGCCTCCGAGAATAACGCGGCTACTCTGCGAAGGTGAGCTCGGCGGCGGCGTTTCCATGGGCGACCGCGTCGCTCGGCGCGATGGCGCGCCGACAACACCGGATCGGGCCTGTCGACCCGACGCCGCGTCGCAGGTCGCAGCTACTTCTTCGGCGCGATCGGCTTCTCGGGGGTCAGCTCGAGCGTCTGCATCGCGTCCTCGAGCGCGATCTTCTTCTCGGTGCGCTTGGTCTGCAGCTCGACGAGCTCGCGGCCGATCTTGTCGCCGTCCTTCGCGAACTTGTCGAGGCGCTCGCCCTGGGTCTTGCGCAGCTGCACGGCCGCAGCAGACGTGTCGCGCTTGATCGCCTCGAGGTTCGCGCGGATCTCCTGCGCGCGCTGATCGAGCTCTTGACGCGTGCGCGTCTTGCCCTCGATCTCGGTGTCGATGCGGCCGATCTCCTGGCGCAGCTTCACGATCGGCTCGAGCTTCGTGCGCACCGTACGATCGAGCGTGCCCACGGCGAGGATGCCCTCGAGGAGCACGAGCGAGCGCGCGTCCCAGATCGAGAGCACGCTGCGCGATGGCGTCTGCTCGACGACCTCGAGCTTCGCCGTCGTCGCACCGGCGGCGAGCTTGATCGGGACGAGATACGCGTCGGGAAGATCCTCGGTGCCCGCGGGACGCGGCACGAGCTCGAAGTTGCCGCCCGCCTTCTGATGCCGCACGTACAGCGTGGTCTCGTCGGTGCGCGGCTGCTGGCTCGTGACCTCCCACGTCGTCGAGCGGCGCGCGAAGTTCTCCACCTCCATCACGCCGCGCACGATCTTCACGAGGCGCATCTCGTCGCTGCCGTACTGCAAGTGCGACGCGACGAGCAGACTCGACTCGACGGCGAACGGAATCGTGACGGCGACGCCAGCGCTCACCGGCTCGCTGATGCCCTCGCCGACGAAGCTGCCGCCCGAGTAGATCGAGATCGGCCCCGACTCGAGCGCGAACGGCGTGGAGTTCTTGAACCGGATCACGCGATACGGGTTGGCCTCGTAGCCTTGCCCCGCGCCGCCCGGACGGAACAGGAACGTCTCTTCGCCCTCGACCTTGTCGTTGATGATCGCGACCATCGTCGACGTGCCGTCGGGCACCGTCAGCTTCTCCTCGAGGTCGTAGCGCGTGAGGCCACTGACGCTCGCCGACTTGGTGCGCGCCTGCATCGAGCGCGCGAGCGTCTCGGCATCGACGGCAGGAACGTTCGAGTCGAACGCGCCGGTCTCGTCGTAGTCCTCGGCCTCCTCGGCGATCGTGCGATCGTGCAAGCGCGCGTCCTTGTCGGCTTTCGCTTTCTCCTTCTTCGGCGCGGAGATCGACTTCGACACCGTCGGGGGCGTGAGACGCGCGGGCGCGGGCGCCGGCGTTGGCGCTGCACCTGCGCCCGTGGCCGGCGCGTCGCCTGGCTGCGCGTAGCCGGCTTCACCGACGGAGACGCTCGCTCGCTTCTGCGTTCCCACCGACGACAGATCCGTACGCGTGACGTCGCGCGGCGTGTGTAAGTCGTAGCGGAACGCGATCGGTGCGCCCGACGTCAGCGCGAGCTTCACGTCGCGCCAGTCTTCGCCCGTCGTGTTGTCGACGACGGCCCAGCCTTGCAGCAGCGCTTGTCCCTTGCCCGCATCGGGCAGCACCACGCGATACGTGGGCTTCCACATCGGCGCGCTGACCACGTAGCTCACGAGCAGATCGCTCGTGCGAACTCCCGCGAGGCGGATCGTCACGTCCACCTGTTGGAACATGCCCTCGCCTGCCGTCGCGTCGAGGCTGCGCTGGAACTGCAGCGCGATGTCGCCGTTGCGCAGGATGATCGTGTCCACCTTCGACAGGCGTACGACCTCCATCTCGCTGCCTTCGATCAGCGTGACCTTGTAGTCCTGATCCTTTGCCTCGCCCTCGCCGCCGCCGATCTGCGGGATCGCCTCGACGAGCAGCACGCGCCCCGAGACGCTGGTGTTGTTGTCGAGCTTCAGCTTCACGGACGTGCCGCGCAGCTTGTCGAGCACCTCGGCGAGGCTGCCGCTGCCCGGGCCGAGCGTCGAGATCGCGCCGTTCGCCCACGAACGTGGATCGAGTGGCATCGAGATCGAGACCGCGCGCCCGCCCTTCTTCTCGACGACGGTGAGGCTCTTGAGCAGATCGTTGACCTGATCCTTGCGAACACGCAGCGTCAGCGCTTCACCCTCGACGCGGCCTCCACGCTCGAAGTAGCCGACGCCGTTGCGATAGAGCACCACCTTCGAGAGCTGCAGCGCTTCGTTGGTCGTTGCGTAGGGTTTACGCGCGCCACCACAAGCCGCGCTGAAGATCGCGATCGCTAACACCGTGCGAAAGGAAGTCATGCGGGGTCATCGTACACGCGTAAACGTGTACGTCGTTTGGTCCGGCACGATTAGCGTCGGCGGATCACCCTCGCCGACGACGACCCCCGCGCCCGCGAACGGTGGATCGAGCATCACCGCGCGCGCCGTTCCGTCCGGACCGACCACGACATCCATCGCTGACGACCACTCGCCCGCATCGAACACGGCGCCGCTCTCGCCCGCACGGATCTCCACGTCGCCGAGCACCGCCTCGCGGTAGCGCCCGACGAGCCGCGTGATCCAGGAGCGATCCTTGCTCGGCACGTACGGCTCGCGCTTTCGCAGCGTCACGAAGTACGCGAGCTGCTTCTCTGCGATCGGCTTGGCGCTCGCGAACAGCTCCTCGACGATTCGTCGCGAGACCGCCTCGACAAACGGCAGCTGCTCCTTCGCGTTGCCGTTGCGCACGTTCGAGAGGATCACGATCGCGACCTTCGCATCGGGCATCACCCACAACCGCGTGCCGAAGCCGAACGAACCGCCATCGTGTCGCCACACGCGCTGACCACGGTACGTCTGCACGTCGAGACCGAGCCCGTACGAGCTGTCGTCGCCCGTCGCGATGCGCGGCCTCGTTCGCTCGCGATGATTCTCGACGGACACCACGCGCACGCCGTCGGGCGACACGCCCTCGCGCATCTCGGTCAGCGCGTACTTCATCATGTCGCCGACAGTGCTCCACGCTGCACCTGCCGGTGCGATCGGCTCCACCTGACGCTCGATCTCGAGCGGCAGCACCCGCGTCTCGCCATCGATCGCCACAGCGTGTGGCATCGCAGGATCGCCGCTCGCCACCACCGCGGAGTCCAACGTCGTCGACGTCATGCCGATCGGATCGAACACCTTCGCCTGCATCGCCGATGCGTACGCCGCAAGCAGCGACAGCGAGGGCGCATACGCGTGCGCCGCGATGAAGCCACCGGCTGCGACCAGCGGGTTCGAGTACTGAAACGTCTCGCCGAGCTTGGTCGTCGGCTTCATCGTCTTCATCACGGCGATGCGCGCCTCGGGCGTCACGCCCTTCCACTCGAAGAGGCCCTCCATGTCCTGCCTCGGCATGCCGGTGCACGCACACGACATGTGCCAGAGCTGCAGCTGCTGGGCGATCGCCGGATCCGCGAGCGCGAACGTCGGCAGGATCTCCGTCACCGGCTGCTCCCAGCGCACGACCTTCGCGTCCACGAGCGCCGCTTGCATCATCGTGGTGAGCGGCTTCGTGACCGACGCCATCAAGAACCGCGTGTCGAGCGTGATCGGCGCAGCCTTGCCCTTCTCCTTCACGCCCACCGCGCGCTCGTACACCACGCGTCCATCCACCGCGACCGCGATCGCAGCGCCCGGCACGTCCAGCCCGCGCAGCGCGCGCTCGACAAACGCATCGAGCGCCGCGCCATCCACGGGGCGCACGGGCCCGACAAGCGTCTCCTCGACGAGCCCCGGCGGCTTCGCGCTCTCGGCGATCTGGACGATCTGCGCCTCGCGCTTGTCGATCGCGCTCGCGTCTCCCTCGACGAGCACGACGTAGCTCGTCACGCCGAGGCGCTTCCACTGCGCCCACGCTCGGCGTCCCTCGCGCACCGCGTACTCGATCGTTGCCGTCTCGTCCCACCCGCCGGTCGCAGGTGGCTCGTCGAGCGACGATGGCATCGCGAGCATCTGTGGTCCCTCGCGCATCCACGCGTCGGCGATCGCACCGCTCGCGTCGTGCCGCGCACTCGCGACCAGCACCACGCGAAGCGCTCGCTCGGGGTCCTCGAACGCGGCGCGCGCTCCACCACGCGAGACACGCCACCCATCCGGCGCCGCGATCGACGCGAGCACCGGATCATCGACGACGCGATCGACGACGCGATCTGCGCACGCGAACATCATCACGAGCGGCACGGCCAGCAGCGCCGCGCTTCGCACCAGGTTCAGGTCCGCGGTACGCGCCGCGTTCGGCGACCAACGCCACATCCCGTAAAGACACCACCGCGCCGCGAGGATTGCCGCGTAGAAGTGGGGCCCGGCCCCATTTTCAGCACGCGGCGCGCAACAAAAGGGTCGGGCCCATTTGCTCCGGTCCGCGTGCAGACGTTCGTCCGTGCGCGATTCCGGTCGGCATGGAGACGTTCGTCGGCGCGCGAATCAGTTCGGCATGCAGACGTTCTTCATCGTCGGCGCCACGGTCGGCGCGCGATTCGAGTCGTAGCGCGCGACCGACTGGCAGGTCGTGTCGCTCGGGCACTCCGACGCGTTCGAGCTCGGCGTGCACTGGCGCAGGCAGCTGCCCGTCGTCGACAGCGAGGGCGCGACGGCGCAGAACGTGTCGGCGTAGCCCGGCTGATCCGCGCAGAACTTGTTGCACGTCATCGTGCAGGTGCCCGGCGTGGTCGCCGTGGCGCCGACGCACGTGGTGCCGCCGCTGCAATCGCTCGCGACCTTGCAGTGATCGCCGACCCAGCCGCGCGCCTTGTTCGGCATGCAGACGTTCGCTTTGACCGCGGGGTTGTTGAAGCGCGGCTGCGCGAGGACCTGCGAGAAGTGGTCGTACGGGCGGCACTCGAAGTTCGTGTCGGCCACCTTGGGCACGCACATGCCCTGGCCCGCCGTGTTGGGATCGGCGACGCAGAACGTGGTCGGTTGACCGGCGCGATCGGCGCACGTCGTCGTGCAGCGCGCGCTGCAGAAGCCGCGCTGCGTGAGGCTGTTGGTGGCGCAGAAGCCGCCCGAGAAGTTGCAGTCACTGTCGGCGCTGCACTGCGAGCCGATCCACTTCTTGGCGATGTCGACGCGCACGCCTTCGGCGGTCTTCTCGGGCTCGCGCTGCAGGCGCACCGGCACCTTCGCGACGCCCTTGATGAGCGCGTAGACCTCGAGGATGTCGGCCGACTCCATGCGGAAGCAGCCGTGCGAGACGTAGCCGCGGCGGAGGCTGCCGCCGTTCTGCGCGCGATAGTTGTCGATGGGCCCGTGAATGGCGTAGTTGCCCGAGAAGCTCAGGAACGGGAGGCCCGCGAACACCGGCGAGCGCTGGCCCGTCGCCGGATCGGTCCACCACGTCTTGCACGGCTGGATCGTCGACGGCGTGATCTGGAAGTCGTTCTTCTTGTAGTAGTTGACCGGCCAGTACGAGTGCGACTCGCCGAAATTGAAGGCCGTCGGGTTCGTCTCGATTTGACCGGGGCCGACCGGATAGACCTTGTCGAAGCCGGTGACCTCGTCGCGCAGGTGCAGCGTCAGACCATCGATCGACAGCGTGATCTTGGGCTGCACGAGCGGCGTCAGGTTCGGGACCGGCTTGCAGTCGAGCGCGAAGCCCCAGTTGCCGTCGGCCTTCATGTCATCGGCGGAGACGTCGCCGAGGCCGAGATCGCCGCCCGGCGTCTCCTCATCGGTCGGCATGTCGTCGCCGACGTCGTTGGTCGCGCAGGCAGTGAGCAGGAGGATGGCAGCGAGGTACTTCACGGCTGGCCGAGCGTGATGCAACGCCCGATCCTCTCGTGCGGGCGACGCACGTACGTGCAAACCGGCGATCATGCAGCTGGCTACTCGACTAGCCAGGACACTCTCGGGTCGGGTCGGCCGACTCGAGTAGCCACTTCCGTCGGAGACATGAACATTCCTCGACGAGGAACTACCCTGGTCGTGATACATGGCGCGTCCGATGACGACTCGCTTGACGACTCTCCTCTGCAGCTGTCTGCTCGCGCTCGCCGCGTGCGGGGACGACGGCGGTAGCAATAACAACGACGTTTGCGGCGACGGCACGCGCACGGGCAACGAGCAGTGCGACGACGGCAACACGACCAGCGGCGATGGCTGCTCGGCGACGTGCCGCAACGAATCCTCGGGCCCGGTGTGCGGTGACGGTGTCATCAGTGGCAACGAGGAGTGCGACGACAACAACACCGAGAGCGGCGATGGCTGCTCGTCGCAGTGCGAGACCGAGGGTGGTCCCGACTGCGGCAACGGCATGATCGACGGCACCGAGGATTGCGACGACGGCAACAGCGTCAACAATGACGGCTGTACCGGCTGCAACGTCGACAGCGGCTGGACCTGCAACAACGCAGAGCCGAGCGTGTGCACGCAGAACGTCGCACCGAACGGCTCGTGCCAGGCGCCGTTCGAGATCGCGCTGACGCTGAACGGCGATGGAGACCTCGAGGGCGCCGCGACGGGCGATACGTCGACGGGCACGTCCACCGTGGGCGCGGCCGCGTGCGACGAGATCGACGCGGGTCTCGGCAAGGAGCTCGTCTACAAGTTCACGCTCCCCGACACGCGCGACGTGGCGATCTTCCTGAGCGCGCCGAACTTCACGACCGATCCGATCATTCGTCTCCTCTCGACGCCGTGCACGCTGTCGACGGAGATCCCCGAGCTCATCGGATACGACGGCTGCGGTGTCGGCGACGAAGATGGGGAAGCGCTCATGATGTTCACCGCCCGCACGGCCGGCACGTACTACGTGCTCGTCGATGGCGTGACCGCCACCGACGCGGGTGCCTTCAACCTCGACATCCTCGCGTTGCCCTCGACGTGCGGCGATGGCGAGCTGGACGGCTTCTTCGAGCTCTGCGACGACGACAACGCCATGGGCGGCGATGGTTGCAACGAGTTCTGCGATATCGAGCCCGGCTACACGTGTGACACCGACGTGGATCCATCGGTCTGCACGCTGAGCTGCGGCAACGGCTTCCTCGACGAGGGCGAGGAGTGCGACGACGACAACACCATGGACGGCGATGGCTGCTCGATGACGTGCACCCTCGAGTACGACGTGCTCGAGGCAGAGAACAACGACACGACGCCGCAGGCGATCAACGCCGTCAACCAGATCATCAAGGGCAGCCTCGACGAGGACGATGTCGATCTCTACACGTTCACGCTCACGGCGCCGGCGCGCGTGTCGATCGAGACCTACGTGACGATCGACGCGTCGCACATCTACGATGGCAATGGCAGCAACGCCGCGTACGACTGCGACGATGGCCAGTACGCGTATATCGACTCGCTCGTCGAGATCTTCCCGATGGGCGCGAACGTGATGACCGATGCTCCGCTGTTCTCGGACGACGACAACGGCGATGCACTCTGCTCGTACGTCTCGACGTCGCCGATGCTACCGGCCGGTACCTACATCGTGAAGATCACGGACATCGATGGATACGAAGTGCCGACCTACCTGATCGACTTCAAGGTGGCCTTCGCGCCGGTCGCCGGCAGCCTCGTCATCAACGAGTACATGGCCAACGACGGAACGCTCGACACGAACTGCGACACGCTCGGAACCACGGCCGCGAACACCGACGACGAGTTCGTCGAGATCGTCAACAAGGGCGATGTCGCCATCGATCTCACCGGCGTGACGATCAACGACGCGGGCGGTGTGCGTCACACGTTCACCGCGAACAACGAGGGTACTGGCAGCCTGATCCTCGATCCCAAGAAGTCGATCGTGGTGTGGGGCGGCGGCGAGCCGAACTGCCCCGGCGTCACGAACTGGTTCGTCGCGTCGTCGGGCTCGCTCGCGCTCAACAACTCGGGCGCGGAGTCGATCACGCTCCGCACGGCGGGCGGCGTGACGATCTCGACCGTCGCGTTCACGTCCACCACCGCGGGCGTGTCGATGAACCTCGACGCCGACATCAACGGCACGACGTACATGCTGCACAACGCGGTGACCGGTCACGTCGGCGACTTCTCGCCGGGCATGCGCGTGAACAACACGCCGTTCTGATCGCTTGCCGGCTGATCCCCTTGCTACGGCCGGGGCTTTGCCCCTCGACGAGAGGTAACCCGGCGTAGACAACAGCGCGCAAGTCGCTGCGATCAACGAACGCACGCGAGTACGGCGGTGTCTTCCTCGGGAGACACCGCCGGTTCCGTTTGCTGGCACCGATGTTGATCGATGGACTGCTCATGCCGAGCCATCCAGACCAACTCCTCTCGATCGACGACCAACTCATCACCGTGACCGGCGGTGTCGGTGCCGCAGGTGGTGCACGTAAGAGCCAAGCAGAGCTCCGCCAGTTGGCGCAGAAGCACTGCCCCGCCACGTTCGCGCGCTTCAGCAGCGCCAAAGAGCTCACGCGTCCGATGGCAGAGCGCTGCCTCGACGAGGCCGGCTACGGCTGGGCGCGCGGACAGCTCGACCAGTACTTCCCTCGTCAACGCTGAGCACGAAGGAGCGGGCCATGTCGACGAACCTCGAGACGATGACGACCGCCGAGCTGCTCCGAGCTAACGGGGGCGTGAAGATGAAGCTGACGCAATACGGTTACGCGGGCGATCCGTACACGGACTCGTACACGCGCGCTGGCAAAGGTGCGTACCGCGACCTCGATCGCGACTCGATGGCGATCACCGACTCGGGTCTCGCGATCCTCGGTCTCACCCGTCAGCAGGTTCGCCGCGAGGACGTGTGGGTCAACATCAACACGGGCAAAGGCGGCGGAACGATCACGCGCCGCATCGACGATCGCGCACCGCAGAAGGACTA
Source organism: Pseudomonadota bacterium (assembly GCA_023428295.1). Taxonomy (GTDB): domain Bacteria; phylum Myxococcota_A; class Polyangia; order Haliangiales; family Haliangiaceae; genus JABFXX01. The sequence goes on along the minus strand of JAEYYV010000424.1, from coordinate 6,625 downwards.
TCGCGCGGATCTGTACATGCCGCGCGGGTTCGATCACTCGCTGCCGGACTACGCCGACGTCACCGTGCGCCGGTAGCGACGCGGACGGGCGACACGCGAGACGCCGTCGAGGCGACGGTGACCTTCACCTTGTCGAACGAGGTAGCGACGGCTGCCTCGATCGCCTCGTCGCGCAAGCTGCGTAGATCTCGCGCGGCGCGATAGCTCCCCGCGCTTTGCTCGACCTTCGCGCGTCCGACGATCACCGACAGTATTCGACCGTCCTCGTCGGAGATCGCGAGACGAACGCTCGCCGATACGATCACCGCGGTTCTGCGCGACTCGAACGCGAGGCTCTCGAGTGTCGCGTCGATTCGCGCGTTCGCCGTCGAGAGCTTCGACGAGATCGTTTGATCGATCGTGCGTCGCAAGGTCTTGGTGTTGTGCGCGCGCTCGCTGTGCGTGCAGCGCGATGCGTCGCTCGTCGAGGCGACGCGTACGTCGGCGCTCGCGAACGTCGCAGTGACGAGCATCACTGCGATGATCGCCGCGCGCTTCATGGAGATGGGTATCAGCAGCTCCCATGCCGCCACTCCCCGGCCCTCCACGGCGATACCTACCCCCCGAGCGGGCGGGAGTGACCGTGGCCATCACCGCGATACGACACGGTTCGTGCGAGGGTCGCACATTCGTGTTGCGCTACTAGCGCAGCACGTTGCGGCGCTACAGCACACCATGTGACCATAGCCAACCATGTCGCACGATCCGAGCAAGCCCGCGTGGCCCGGTCAGCAGCCGACGTCGTTTGATCCGATGACCGGAAAACCGATCTACGCCGCGCCACAACAACAGCCGCAGTATCCACAGCAGCCGCAGTATGGGCAGCAACCGCAATACGGCCAACAGCCGCAGTTCGGTCAGCAGCCTCCGTACGGCCAACAACCACCGCAGCAGTTCGCGCAGCAGCCGCAGTACGGCCAGCAGCCGCAGTACGGCCAGCAGCCGCAGTACGGTCAACAGCCGCAGCAACCGCAGTTCGGCCAGCAGCCGTACGGTGGGCAGCAGCAACCATATCCGCAGCAGCCGCCCGCTCCGCAGCAGCAGGCGCCGTGGCAACAGCAGCAACACGGACAGCAGGGCTATCCGCAAGCACCGGGCGGCTTCCCGGGCGCGCAAGGCTTCGGCGGTTTCGGCGGCCAACCGCAGCACGATCACGACGAGGATGACGACGAGGACGGCGGCCTACGCGGCACGGCCAACGCGACCGTCAATCAATCGGATCGCATTCGCTTCATTCGACTGACGTACGCGCACCTCTTCGGCGCGATCTTGGCGTTCGCCGGCATCCTGTGGGCGCTGTTCAACGTGAAGTTCCTCGTGCTCAAGGTCTCCATCCCGCTCGTTAGCTTCGCGCTCGGCGGCCGGTGGAACTGGGGCATCGTGCTCGGCGTGTTCATGGTCGTCAGCTGGGTCGCGGACTACTGGGCGAGCCACACCACGTCGCGTCCGATGCAGTACGTGGGACTCGGTCTCTATGTCGTCGCCGAGGCGCTGATCTTTGTCCCGCTCCTCGCGATCGTCGCGTGGAAGACGCAAGCGATCATCGCCAAGGGCGGCGGCGATCCAAACATCATCCGCGACGCGGCGTTCACCACGCTCGCGATCTTCGGCGCGCTGACCGCGTCGGTGTTCCTGACCAAGAAGGACTTCTCCTTCATGCGCAGCGCGCTCGCGATCGCGGGTGGCGCAGCGATGATGATCGTCGTCCTGTCGCTCGTCTTCGGCTTCAACCTCGGCATCATCTTCGCGATCGCGATGGTGCTGCTCGCGGCGGGATACATCCTCTATCAGACGTCGCAGGTGATGGCGCACTACCACACGGAGAACTACGTCGCGGCCGCGCTCGCCCTGTTCTCGTCGGTGGCGCTGATGTTCTGGTACATCATCCAGATCTTCATGAAGGCTCGCGAGTAATGCGCACTGCCTGCTTGATCGCGATCGCTCTCGTCGGTTGCACGGTCAAGCAGGCGCCCCCGCCGCCGGGTTACTACCCGAGGCCGGCGTACTCGAACGCGTCTCCTCCGCCGACGGACTACGATCCGCTGGCGCCGGAGTATGGAGGTGCAACGTACGGAGCGGGTTACTCCAATCCGTACGCGCCGTATGGCGGCGGTGTGGATCCGACGCAGCGTCGGTTCTCGTTCAACGGTCGCTCGGCGACACCCGAGGATCTCCAGGCGCTCCAACGGATCGAGCGCTGGTATGGACGGCCCGCGCCCGAGGGCGACTACTGGTACGACGCGAAGAGCGGCGCTGCCGGTCACTGGGGCGGGCCGACGCTCGGCTATCTGCCCGCGGGTCTCGCGCTCGGTGGACCGCTGCCGCGAAACGCATCCGGTGGTGGAGACGGTCAGCTCACGGGCGTGTTCATCAACGGCCGCGAGCTGCATCCCGTCGACGTGCAGGTGCTCCAGCGCATCTACGGCCACCTCGATGCGGGACGCTTGTGGGTGGACGCGCAGGGCAACGTGGGCCGCGAAGGCGGCGTCGCGTTCGTGAACCTGATCGCGCTCGCCAAGCAGCTCGGCCGCGGCGCCCAGAGCTACTACCGCAGCGACGGACGTGGCAACAACGCGTTCGTCGGCGGCAGCTGTGTCTCCGTGAGCGGCAGCTACGACAAGAAGTACGACTACGACAGCGCGGGCTGCTAGCTGACCGCTACTGCGCTTGCGTGAGTGCGAACGCGTAGGCGCGAGCGATCTCGCGAAGCGCGTCGAAGCGTCCCGATGCACCGCCGTGTCCCGCGCTCATGTTCGTGTCGAGCAGGATCGGCGCGGTCCCCGTGGTCATCGTGCGGAGCTTCGCGATCCACTTCGCTGGCTCGAAGTACTGCACCTGGCTGTCCCACAGTCCAGTGTGCACGTAGATCGCGGGGTACGGCTGCGGGCGGATGTTGTCGTACGGCGAGTACGACAACATGATGTCGTACGCCTCCTTGTCGGCCGTGGGGTTGCCCCACTCGTCGTACTCGTTGGTGGTCAACGGGATCGACTCGTCGAGCATCGTGGTCACCACGTCCACGAACGGCACGAACGAGATGATCCCGCGGTAGAGATCGGGCCGCTCGTTCGCGACCGTTCCCACAAGCAAGCCACCCGCGCTGCCACCCATCGCGAACACCTTGTCGCGCGCGCCCCACTTCTCGGCGACGAGGTGCTCGGTGCACGCGATGAAGTCGCGGAACGTGTTCCACTTCTTCTGGAGCTTGCCGTCCTCGTACCAGTGGCGCCCCATCTCTTGGCCGCCGCGAATGTGCGCGATCGCGTAGACCCAGCCGCGGTCGAGGAGGCTCGTCCGCGAACCGGACAGTACGGGCTCCTGCGAGATGCCGTACGAGCCGTAGCCGTAGATAAGTAGCGGCGCGGTGCCATCGCGCGGCGTGCCCTTCTTCCACACGACCGAGATCGGAATGCGCGCGCCGTCGGCGGCGGTCGCGTGGATGTAGTCGCTCTCGTAGAGCGATGGATCGTACGTCGGCACGGGCTGCTGCTTGAGCAGGGTACGCTCGCGCGTGACGACATCGAGCTCGAACGTCGTCGGTGGCTGCGTCATCGACGTGTACGTGTAGCGAACGCGCGTCGACGACGGATCCGGCGTGTCGCTCGAGATCATCATGTACGCCGCATCCTGCGCATCGATGAGGAAGCGCTCGCCCGCGCGCGGTACGACGAGGACCTTGCGCAGACCTCCGGTGCGCACGGATGCCGCGAGGAACGTGTCGAACAGCGCGACGTCCTCGATCAGCGTGTCCGCGCGATGCTCGACGACATCGATCCACGCGCTGCGATCGAGCTCCGCGCCCGGCGGGACCTCGACGATGCGGAAGTTCTTCGCCTCGTGGTTCGTGTGCACGATGAACCGATCGCCGAGGTGATCGAAGCTGTAGATGTGCTCGTCGGAGCGCGGGATGTACACGCGCGGTTCGCTCGACGGTACGTCGGCATCGATGAGACGCACCTCGGTCTGCTCCGTCGCGAACATCGTGATCGCGAGGAACTTGCGCGACTTCGTGTGCGCGATGCTCGTGTAGTACTGCTCGTCCTTCTCGCGGTACACGAGCTCGTGCGGGCCACCGATCTGGTGGCGGAACACGCGATCCGTGCGCAGCGTGACGGCGTCCTTGCCGACGTAGAACAGCGACTTGTTGTCGTTGGCCCAGGCCATCGATCCGCTGATGTTCTCGGCGGTATCGACGAGCACCTCGCCCGTCGCGAGGTTCTTGATGCGCAGCACGAACTGGTTGCGACCGACGGTGTCCTCGGCCCACGCGAGCCAGGTGCCGTCCGGACTCACGTCGTACGACGCGATCTTGTAGAAGGCGTGGCCGGCCGCGAGCACGTTGCCATCGAGCAGGATCTCCTCCGCGCCCGCGGGTGCCTGTTTGCCGCCCGCGCGTCGCGCGTAGATCGGGTACTGCTTTCCGATCTCGTAGCGGACGTAGTACCAGTAGCCGCGATCGAACGTGGGGACCGACGAGTCGTCCTCTTTGATCCGCGCGCGCATCTCGGCGAACAGCGTGTCCTCGAGCTCCTTGTTCGGCGCGAGCACCGCCTCGGTGTACGCGTTCTCCGCGGTGACGTACGCGAGGACATCGGGCGCCTCGCGCTTGTCATCGCGCAGCCAGTAGTACGGATCGACGCGGGTCCCATGCGGGGACACGACGTCGTGCGGGCGGCGGTCCGCGATCGGCGGCACCGGCTCGGAGCGGGTCATGCGCCTCGTTACCACGTGCCGGGCGTCGGCGGGATTTCAGCCAATTGCTAGACCGAAAGCTCCCTTACAGCGAATCCGGTTAACGATGGCCTCCAATCCGCGTTATACCTGTGGGGCGCGTGGTGGAGGTCTTCAACATAGGCCTGCGGTTTGGGAAGTACGAGCTTCTCCGAAAGCTCGCGGAAGGCGGCATGGGCACGCTGTTCATCGCGCGCGACACGTCGCTCGATCGCGAGCTCGTCATCAAGTTCCTGCTGCCGGAGCACGCGAACAACCCGCAGGTGGTGCAGCGCTTCCTTCAGGAGGGGCGCTCGCTCGCCAAGATCGTTCACCCGGGGATCGTCACGGTCTACGAGACCGGTGAGGTTCAAGGGACGCGCTCGCCCGCCGACGGCTGCGCCTTCATCATCATGGAGCTCCTGCACGGCGAGACCCTCGCGCAGCGGCTGCGGCGCGTCGGCCGGTTGAGCGTGACCGTCGCGATGGAGGTGTGTCGCCAAGTCGCGAACGCGCTCCAATCAGCCCACGACCTCGGCATCATCCATCGCGATCTCAAGCCCGACAACATCATGCTCGTGAAGGACGCCGCGCTCAGCCTCGGCGAGCGCGCGAAGGTCCTCGATTTCGGCATCGCCAAGATCGCGAAGACCGCCGCGGGTCCCGACAACTCGACGCAAGCGGGGCTCGTGTTCGGCACGCCGATCTACATGTCTCCCGAGCAAGCGAAGTCCACCGCGAGCGCGGGTGCCCCGAGCGACGTGTACTCGCTCGGCTGCATCTTGTTCGAGCTCCTCGTCGGCCGCCCGCCGTTCGACGGCTCGATGGCCGAGCTGATCGCACACCACATCCTGACGCCGCCGCCCGTTCCGTCGACGCAAGCGCCGGGTATCCCGCCGCACCTCGATCAGGTGATCGGCGCGATGATGGCCAAGAACCCCGACGAGCGCCCCGCGTCGATGAAGGTGGTCGAGGCGATCCTCGAGGAGAAGCGCGTCGTCGCATCCATGGCTCGCCGCCGCACGCTCGGGGGCGCGAAGCTCGTCACGCAGCCGCCGCCGATGGCCGGCGCCGCGCCGTCGCCGATGGCGGCGCTCTCGTCGGGACAGCCCGTCGTCTCCAACGTGCGCACGCCACCGATGGGCGTGCCCCAACAGGTTGTTGCGCCCGTCGCTCCCTCGAATCACGCGACGGTGGCCGCGCAGACTCCCGTCGGCGCGATGCCGCTGATGCCCTCGCCGGCTTCGATGGCGGCGTCGAACGCGAAGACCGCCGCGCCCGATCCGGCGCTGCTCGCGGGGATCAACGCGGCACAGAAGCAAGCCACGCCCGCGCCCGCGATGTGGCCCGCCTCCTCGGCGCCGCAGCCGATCGCGACGCCGGTGTCGGCGACGCAGCCCGCGCACGCGCAGGCCGAGGGTGTCCGTCACCCGACGACGCTGAGCGCGCTCTCGGGACAGACGACGCCCGCACCTGCGAAGAAGAGCAAGGGACTCGTCATCGGCCTCGGCCTCGCCGCGGTCATGGGTGGCGTGATCGCGATCGTCGCGATCAGCGGTGGCGGTGGCGATGGCGATGCGCAACCCGCGGCCTCGCCGAGCGGCGATACCGTCGCGACGCCCGACGAGACCACGCCCGTCGATACGAAGACTGGCGAGACCAAGACCGGCGAGGCGAAGACTGTCGAGACCAAGACTGGCGAGGCGAAGACTGTCGAGACGAAGCCCGACCAGGACATCAAGGTCATGACGGAGACGAAGCCCGTCGAGCCGGTCGAGGCCAAGCCCGTCGAGACCAAGGCTGCCGAGACCAAGCCTGCCGAGACCAAGACGATCACCATCACGTCGTCACCGGAGACCAAGCCGGAGACCAAGCC
>JAEYYV010000245.1 GCA_023428295.1 Pseudomonadota bacterium | reverse complement strand
GGGCGAGCTCGTCGCGCGGTCCGAGGCTGGCGTCGTCGTCGACCGCGTCGAGCGCACCGAGAGCGGCGCGCGCGTGCACATCACACCTCGCCGGCTCGGGCGCAAGACGATCACGCTCGCGCTCGCGACACCCGGCGGCGCCATCGACCTCGGCAGCGCGTCGATCGAGACGCGTGGTCCCGAGGGCGCCCCGCCAGTCGCCGCGGTGCCCGAACCGCCGTCGCATCGCGTGTGGCTCGGCCTCGTGTGGGGCGCGTCGATCGACGGACCCGCGGAGCTCGCGGTGGCGGGCAACGTCGAGGTCGGCGTGGTTCCGCTCCTCGCCGTCGAAGCGGGTGCGTTGTACGCCGACGAGCGGGGCAGGGGACTCCTCGGCCTCGCGCTTCGCCATCGCGTCGGGCGCACCACGCCGATGCTTCGCGCGGGCGGCGTGCTCGACCTCGATCTCGATCGCCGCCCTGGCGTGTACGCGGGCGTCGGCGTGCGCTTCGACTTCGGTGGCCGCTTCGCCGGCTATGGGCGCCTCGACAGCACCATCGTCGGGAGCGACGTCAGCATCGATGCGCTCGTCGGGATCGCGATCGGCCTCGGTCGCTAACAGTTACCCGCCGCCTACCTCGCGACTACCTAGGCCGCGGTCGATACAAAGGCGAGCTTTCCTCCGATGCCAGACAGTCGTGCCACCAAGAAGCTGCCGCCTCTCAAGCCGACCACCTACTCGGTGACGCTGCGAAAGGATCCCGCGGTCAACGTATCGATCGATGACAAAGACGACAAAGAAGTCGTCTCGATCGCCGTCGGCGATCAATCGATGACGCTCGGCAAGAACGCCGCACGCCGACTCGTCGCGGCGCTCCTCGAGAAGCTCGGCTAAGGAGCGACTTCGCAGTCGTCGAACGGGTTCTTCACGTTGTCGATGCAGATCTTGATGCGCGTGAGCACGCAGAGCGCGACCTCGGTCCTGCCGTCGAACGCGACGGTGACCTTGCCCTCCTTGTAGCCCTTCTGCGTGCAGCGAACCTCGAGCCGCGTGCCGAGCGGCTCCTCGAGCGTCGCGCCACCTGGTCCGCGATACGACGTGCCCACGTAGAGCGTCGCGCCCTCGGGCTTGGTCAGCACCTGCACCATGATGGTGCCGCGCTGGTTGGGCGTCTCGGGGATGCCGCTCGTCGTCACGCCGGCGTCGAGCTTGCGGCGGTTTGCGTCCGGTGTGATGACGACGATGTCGTCCTTGGCATCGCTCGGTGCCGGGGCTCGCGCGTCGACGGGCGCATCCTCGACGAGCGCGGCGTCCTCGACGATCGCGGCGTCGACGGCGACAGGGATCACGACCTCGGCGTCCGGCGCTGGAGTCACCATCGCGATGCCAGCGTCGCGTACGGTCGGCCTATCGTTCTCCGCGCGCTTCACGTAGAGCAGCGTGAAGGCGGTCGCGCCACCGCCGAGGATCAGCAGCAGCAGGATGATGAGCGGCCACTTGCTGCGCTGTTGCGGAAGCTCGCTTTGCGTCCACACGTGCTCGAACGTGCGAGGCTTGTCCCCCGCCGTGAACTGCGGCTCGTGCGGCGTGGTGCGCGACTTGGGCCGGCGCGTATCGGTGGTCGCCGGGCGCGACGTCGGCGTCGCGTGCGGTGCCGAGACGGCTCGCGTCGGCTGCGCGTGAGCGGGCTGATCCGCACCGGGCGGCAGCGGTTGCAGCGCGTAGATCGGCGAGCCCGTCACGCTCTGACCGACGAGCGTCAGCACCTTCTCGAGTGCCGCGAGCAGCTCGCCCATCGTCTGATACCGAGCCTCGCGCTTCTTCGCGAGCGCCGTGAGGATCACGTGCTCGAGCTCGGGCGGAATCGGCAGATCGGGGCGCACCTTGGATGGCGGCTCGACGGGATCGAGCATCTGCATCGCGAGCGTGCGCACCATGCTGTCACCGCGATGGGGAACGCGGCCCGTCACCATCTCGTAGAGGATGATGCCGAGCGCGTAGATATCGACGCGACCGTCGGTGTCACCGCGACCCGCGGCTTGCTCGGGCGCCATGTACTCCGGCGTTCCGAACACGGAGCCCGCGCGCGTGAGGCGCGGCTCGGCGACACCACCTTGCGGCGGCGCGACCTTGGCGATGCCGAAGTCGACGATCTTCACGAAGTCCGTGCGCCCGTCCCGATTGAGGAGGAACACGTTCTCCGGCTTGAGATCGCGGTGGATGATGCCCTTGTCGTGTGCGGCGCCGAGCGCGCGTGCGATCTGCGCCGCGATCTTCACCGCGCGATGCGGGGGGAACGGTGCGGCCGCTCGGAGCGCACCACCGAGCGTGTCACCGTCCACGTACTCCATCACGGAGTACGTCATGCCGTCGGGCGTGGTGCCGAAGTCGGTGACGTCGACGATGTTCGGGTGCCCGATGCGCGACGCTGCTTTGGCCTCGCGTACGAACCGCTGGATCGTCGCGGTGTCCCGCATCACCTCGCGCTTGAGCACCTTGATCGCGAGCGGTCGCTCGATCACCGCGTGGCGCGCGCTGAACACCACGCCCATGCCGCCTTCGCCGATCTTCTTCTCGACGTAGTAGCGCCCGTCGAGCGTCTGGCCGACGAGCTTGTCGTACTCGCTGTCGCCGCGCGACCTGCGCATCGCCTCGATCGCGTCTTGCTCGCTATCCGTCGCCGACACCGCGCGAAACTGCGGCTGCTCCGACGGCATGTTCGGCCGTGGCCGCGCGGCCGTCACCTCTTGCGACGGCGGGTTCCTCCCCGTCGGCGACATCGGAAACGTCTCGCGACGAACCTCGTGCGTGCGGGGACTGTCCGGATCCGGCTGCGCGCTGATCGCAGCCGACATGACGGTCTGCTTGTCCGACGGCAACAGCGGGACGATCGTCCCCGCGGACGCTGCACGCGGGTCATGCAGCTGCGTGCGATCGAAGGGGCAGTACCCTGGCTCTTCGAACGTCCGCTGGCACGTCGGACACTGGTACGTGCTCACTTGCCTTCGCGTGTCTCTCCGTAGAGCGCGGTGCGGAAGTAGAAGAACACTTCGTTATCCGCCGCAACCGCGATCACCGGCGTGCCATTGAACTCCGTCACTGCGAGCGCGCGACCGAACTGCTGGTCGTTCTCTGGCGTCGCGTCGTACAGCGTCAGCACGGAGCCTGCGTCGAGGCCATCCGTCGTCGAGAACGGATAGACCTGCACGCGTCCCGCCTTCACGCCGTCGACGGTCTCCGTCGGATATCCAGCGACGATGTACTTGTCGTTGCCGTTCTCGAGGATCGCTGCGGTGCGGAGTCCCGGCACCGAGATCGTCGCGCCGAGCTGCACGGGCGCGCCGGTCGCTCCGCCGATGTCCCAGATCGCGAGATACGACTCGGAGTTGGTCAGGCCCTTGTGACCGACGAGGATCGCGTAGCGGTCCTGGTACATGATGATCTGCGAGCCACGCGCCGGCTCGAATCCCGTCGCCGCTGCGGGCTTGGCCGCGAGCGGTGTCGCATCGCCCTCGTTGGCCGTTCCCGGGCACGCAGCGCCGTTCTGCGCGGCGAACACGCCGCCGTCATAGACGAGCAGATCGCCATCCGTCGACCACGCGACGAGGTCGTGATACTCGGTCGACGTCACGAACGCCGCGCCGAGGCCGCGGATGTTCACCGGGCTGCCGTTGTCCTTCTTCAGGTTGCACTTGGGCGGCGGCACCGAATAGCCGATGTACGGGCCCGGATACAGCGCGCTGATGGTCTCGTCGGGACCCGCGGCCGCGACGGGATACGAGGGCGTGACCATGCCGGGCATGCCCTCGACAGGCGCGATCATGTACGTGCCCGCGAACGCTTGGCGCGGTCCGAACAGCTGACGACCGACGAGGTTCTCGTCGCCGTGCAGCACGGTCACCTGATCGCCACCCGTGGTCGCGATGAGGCCGACCTCGTCGCTGTACGGATCCGCCATGAGCACCGGCTGGAGATCGAGGTTACCCACGCCGAACTGCGAGTTGAGCTGGAGCGCGCTGCGCACCTGCACGGAGCCCGTCGCCGAATACTCGATGCGCATGTACTGCGCTTGTCCGGTGCCGAGCACCGCGATCGATCCGCCGTCACCGGGGTTCGTGGTGCGAGCTCCACGCGCGAGCGCGACGCCGAAGTCCGTCGAGTCATCGTTGGGCTGACCCTGCACGCTGATCCACGTGTCCGCTTCGAGATCGTCGAACTCCGTCCAGTTGCACCCGACGAGACCGACGGTGAGGAGGCTAGAGCCGAGGAGGAAAGACTTCATCACCAGCGCACCTCCATACCGAGGCCAGCGTAATCGAGACCGATGTGCGGCTGCAGGGCGATCGAGTTGACCTCGATCAGCGCCGTCGACGGCGCGCCCTTGTCGCGGAACGTGTAGTAGACGGCGGTCAGCGCCGTGATGCCCGCGACGACGAACGTCGCGTCGGCGGCGATCGCGAAGATCTTGCCCTTGGTGAACCGCGGATCTTCCGGATCCGGCGGCGGATTACCGTCGGTGATCTCCTTCCGCAGCTCGTCGCGATACTTGTTGGCTTGGAGGCCCAAGAAGATGCCGCCGCCCGTGAAGCCCGCGGCGAGCACGTACGCGATCACCGCGTCGCTGCGGCTCGGCTTGCGCGCGAGCACGACCTTGACCTTCATCTCGGTCTTCGGCTGGATCGTGATCTTGCGAACGTACGGCTTGTAGCCCTCGCGCACGACCGTCAGCGTGTGATCGCCTTGCGGCACGTTCTTCACGCACATGCCGCGTTCGCACAGGATCGTGCCGTCGAGATAGATCGCCGCGTCCTCGATGCCAGGACCGCTGATGTTAATGCGACCGACCGGCGCACCCTTGAGCGGCGCCTTGATCGAGTGCGTCTCGCCCGCGATGACCTCGACCTCTTCTTTGTACTCGTCGTAGCCCTCGGCGCTGATCCAGAACGTGTGCTTGCCGGGTTTGATGTTCTGCGAGAGCGGGGTCTTGCCGACCGCGCCGATCGACTTGTCGTCGATGTAGATCTCGGCGCCCGGAACGTTCGACGAGATCTCGACCCAGCCGAGGTAGTCCTCTTGCGCCATCGCGGCCGAGAACACGAACAGCTTGCTCGGATCCGCCGAGAACGTCTTCTCGATGACCTTGTAGCCGCGCTTCTCGACGATGACCTTGTGCTCGCCATCGAGCGTGCCGGACCACGGCGTCTTGCCGAACTCACCCTTGGACTTCGAGTCGAGATAGATGCTCGCGTTGGACGGCTCGCTCTCGATGACGACGAGGCCGCGAACCTTCACGTCGCCGAGCTGCGCGACCTCCGCGCTCACCGAGGCCGGACCCGTGCTCGAGCCCTCGGGCGGCGGGTTCGCCTTGAGACGCTTGATCTCGGCCTCGAGGACGCCGATCGCTTTCTCGACCTTCGCCTTGTCCGACGCCTGCGGATCCTTCTCCAGGTACTTCTTGTAGTAGTCGACCGCGCTTTGATACGCGGCCGGATCCGCCTGCTTCTTCCCCTTCATGTGGAACGCAGCGCCGGCGTTGTAGAGGAACTGCGGGAAGTCACGCGCCGCATACGCTTCTTCGAAGCCTCGCGCGGCGTCGTCGTACTTGCCTTGCAAGTAATCGATCTGCGCTTGGTCGAACGAGGCCTGCGCCTTCTTCAATGCATCAGCGGTCTGGGCTTCTGCCAACGGCGCACGCCAAACAGCGAGCACTGCCGCGCAAATCCCGACCCAAACCACGAACAGGACGCGTGATCTCATTAGTCTCTCCCGGAGGCCGAAAATCGTAGCACGGCTGGTACGGACTTCGCCTGTTCGACGTCCCCTCACCGTCGGTCCGACGGCGCCTCAACCGCTGACGAAGGTGACGTTTGTCGCGCTGGGCTCCCGTGTCGTCCGAGTCGCGTTCGCTGGAGCGCTCTCGTCCGCGTGACCCATTACCAGCCCGAACAGGATGGTCTCCGTCTCGCCGACAGGTAGCTTCGCCCGCAAGACCTCGGGATACGCCGCCACCGATGCCATCGGGCACGTATCCACGCCGAGCAGCGCCGCCGCCGTCAGCACGTACCCGAGCCAGACGCCGACATCGACGAACGGGTACGTCCCGAGACGCCGATCACAGCTCACGATCGCCACGTGAGGCGCGTCGAACAGCGCGTAGTTGCGCAGCCACGCGTCGTAGCGCCCGGCCTTGTCCTCGCGCGCGATCCCCATCGCCGTGTACAGCGCCGCGCCGCACTTGATCCGCTGCTCCTTGTACGGGCTCGGATACTCGAGCGGAAACGCGACCTCGGCGTGCGGCAACCCGGTCCGCGCCGCCTGCTGCAGCGCCGTCGCCAGCTCGTTCGTCACCGGCGGCTGCGTCACGACGACGCGCCACGGCTGCACGTTGCACCAGCTCGGCGCTCGCTGCGCCGCCGCGAAGATTCGATCGAGCGTCTCTTGCGGCAGCGGCTCCGGCCGAAACGCGCGGATGCTCCTTCGCTCGATCCACGCGCGCTCGAGCTCGTCGAGCGTGGTCATCGTTTCCTCGCGAGCTCGCGAAACCGGAAGATGCCCGTCGTGTGACCGTCGGAGAAGTGGATGCCCACGCCGTAGTTCCCGACGAGGTGCATGTCCGCGATCGTCAGCTCTTCCGACACGCTCGCCGGATCGAGCAGCCGCTCGCCTGTCACCTCGGACTGGCAGTGCGCGCACGTGCACTTGATGCGGAGCTCTCGCGCGCCCCACACATCCTCCACGCCTTCGTCCCACACGAAGCGTACTTCGCGTTTTCCAAGGCCGATGATCTCGAGCGGCATGGGCATGCCGCGTCTTTACCACTCTAAAACGACGTCGCGAGGGTCACGCACGCCGGATCGCTCGCATGCCCGAGGCAATACACGCGCAGGCACGATTCGAGCGCGTTCTCCTTCGCGTCGCACTCGGCATCGCACGCGTTCTCCGTCGTGTTCAAACAGCTCTCGTAGGCGCTCCGCTCGTCGGTACATCCACTCGGATCGTCGACGGCATCGAGCGCGGCGCAGAAGCTATTGCAGTTGCCGCGGATCGACGTGCAGTCGCCGGCCTGTCCCTCTTGGCACAGCTCCTCGCAGGTCTTGTCTCCACACGCGCCGAGCAACATCGCAAGCAAGACGAGTTTGTTCATGCCCTCATGTTCGATCGCTCGCGCGCGATCGGCGACATCACGCCGACATCAGGTGCCAACGCCGCAGCTCAGCGTCGCTCGAGCAAGATCACGTGCTCGGCCTTGTGCCGATCGCCAAACGCTCTCCGCTCGCCGCCCAGCGCCGGCCGCTCTTGCGACGCCCACGCCGCCACCGCCAGGTCATCCGTCAGCGCCGCGCGCACGTCGTCGAGCGCGTACACCGCGCGCCCACCCGCCCACGAGTCGCCGATCACGATCGCCGCGAGCCCACCGCGCTCGAGCACCGCCGCGATCGTCTCGAGCGTCGCTCCGAGCGCCTTGCGCCACTGTCGATCCGCTTCGGGCGCGCTCGCCAGGAACGACCGCCGCGATCCGATCTCGCCCGCGTCGAACTCGCGGTGCCGCAGCCCCAAGAAGTCAAAGCGCAGCCGTTGATGCTCCGCGTAGTCGTACGTTCCGGCATACGGCGGCGACGTCATCACCGCAGACGCCGATCCATCCGGGATGATTTCTCCGAGCTTTCGCGCATCGGCCAGATGCACGTCCGGCGGGCCCCCCGAACGCGCGAGGTCAGCCAAGCCCGCGTACAACAGCTCCACGCGCTGCGCGAAGTGCCGCGCCGCCGCACCACGGCCGACCTGCTTGTCGACCCACGTGCCATCCGTGTCCGACGTCCGTGACGACACCTTGTACAAGATCGCCGACAGGCACGCGGTCAGCACGTCCGCGTACTCGGCCTCCTCCACATCGCTCCCATCGCCACGCATCTCGTCGAGCATGCCGGCCAACAGCTCGAGCTCGCGCCTCACGTGCGGTGCGAACCACGCTGCCAATCGCCGATCACGCGCGTTCGGATCGAACCCTTTGGGCTTCCGCAGGGGAGCCGACTCCGCGTTCGCGCGCCGCGCCGCCTTGCCCGCCGCCAGCACCTCGCCGCTGATCTCGTGCCCCAAGTCGCGTAGCCGATTGCGTCGCTTGAGCGGCACCATCCAGGTCTTCGCCTTCGCCACCAGCACCGCGAGCGGATTGAGATCCGTGCCCACCGCCCGCAACCCCGCCGCCCTCGCCTCGACGAGCGTCGTCCCCGATCCGCAGAACGGATCCACGAGCAGCGATCCGGGCCGCACCCGCGACGCGATCACGTCCGCGAGCACGCGCGCCGTCGCCGGATGCAGCCGCGCGGGATACGTATGAAACGGATGCGTCAGCGACTCGGCCACCTCGTGGTCGATCGCGGGCGCCCGCAGCGCCGCGACCAGCCCCTCCGCCAGCTCGCGATCACCGTCGGCAAACACGCGTCCCTGCGCGCGCGGCATCGACAGCGAACGACGCTGATTGCGGGGACGAGCCGCCTTACGAGGGCGAGTCGGTGTGGGCACGCGGCCTTGTAGCACCCAAGTCCGCGCCGAGGCGAGGGCATAGCGCCCGCGTGGGCAGTCGCGGGCGCCCACCGTCGGACACGGCGCGTCTTATCGTGCAACTAGTCACCGACCTCACCGCCCGATCTGGTGTACGAACCGACGCATGGGGCAGCTTCGATTGGTTGCGGTTTCTCTTCTGGCTCTCACCGCGTGCGGCGACGATGGTGGCAGCACCCCGCAAGACGGCGGCGGCGGCTCGGCCGACGCGCGTCCGATCGACGCGATGCCGATCGATATGCCGCCCGAGGTCCAGTACGACTACTCGTGCGCCACCGCCCCGTCGACGGACATCGCCACGACGGTCACCGTCACCGGTGTCGCGCAGCAGCTGAGCGGAACGACCGCAGGTCCAGCCTCGGGTGTCGTCATCAGCGCGTACCGCATCGGCTCACCCGACGAGCTCGTCGATACGCAACCGGCCACCGATGTGAACGGCGTGTTCACGACGGCGCAGATCGCCACCAACGGCGCCGCCCTGAACGGATACCTGAAGGGCACCAAGACCGGTTACTGGCCCACGTACCTCTATCCGGCTCACCCGCTCGCGAAGAGCCTGACGGGCGTCCCGATCATCATGATCGACGACGCCAACGTCGACTTCGCCGAGCTGCTGGCTCAAGTCGATCACCTCCCCGGCAACGGCATCGTCGGCGTGGCGCTCACCGACTGCGCGACGCCGACGCCTGCGCAGATTCCGAACGCGACGATCGAGGTGTACTCGGGCACCACGCGTGTTGGTGACGCCACGATCGATATCGGAGCCATTCTGGGGACCGTGGCAGACGTCCAAGGCCTGTACCTCGTGACCAACGTGCCTCCCGGCCCGGTGACGGTGAAGGCGACGTACTACAGCCACACGTTCCTCGAGAACGACGTCGTGTCGTACGCGGATTCACTAACGACGGCCCAGATCAAGCCCGGCTACTGACGCTGTGCGCCGTCGCGCTGTCGATGCTCTGACATCGCAGACGGCTGGTTCTATCGTGGTCGGTGTCACCGAAATCATCGTGGTATCGCCGAGGGAAACGGTGTACCAACGCGGGCCATGGGGAACATTCGTGTACTTGCGTCCTCGCTGTTCGCGCTGACCACGCTCGTCGCCTGCGGCGATGACGGCGGGGCGATCACGATCGTCGATTCGGGCATCGTCGATGCACCGCCGATCGATAGCGCTCCCCCGATCGATCAGCCGCCACCGATCGAGTACGACTTCAGCTGCTTCGGAAACCAGCCGGGAACCGTCGCCAAGGCGGTGACCATCTCGGGAACCGCGCAAGAGGTCTACCTCGCGGGAACGGCGCCGGGCATTCGCGCCGTCGCTGACGCAGCGATCAAAGTGTGTACCGGCGACTGCGAGGGAGACAACGAGCTCGCGGCGCTGGACCCGACCGGAGCGACGGGCGTGTTCACGACCGACGCGATCCCGACGGCCGGCGCGGCGCTCCCTCTCTATCTCAGCGCGACACGAACGGGCGATCTGCCCACGTTGCTGTTCCCGCACACAGACGTCACGTCCGACGTCTCCGACGTGCCGCTCCTCCTCGTGCAGAGCAGCCTGCTCCAGTTTCTTACGTTCATCGGCATCACTCAGGACCCGGCAAACGGCGTCGTTGTCGTCGCTGTCACCGACTGCTCGGCGGGTCTGCAAGGCGTGACTGGCGCTGTCGTCGAGGTTACGCAGGGCGGGAACCCGGTCGGTGACGATCCGCTCGATGCGGGCGCGTTCGATCCCATGGGCGCCGGTGTCTATCTCATCACCAACATGCCGCCTGGCGCGACGCTGGTGACGGCGACGATGGGAACGCAGGGCTTCCTCGACAACGACGTGACGGTCGCGGCCGGCACTGTCACCGCGGCGCAGGTTCGCCCCGGTTACTGATCGTGTGACCGCGGTCTTCTTCGAAGCGACCGCGGATCGCCACGCGCTGATCATCGGCGGAGTCACCGCGATCGAGCGCCGCGTGCGCGAGGTCGCGAAGCAAGGTGCCACC
Source organism: Pseudomonadota bacterium (assembly GCA_023428295.1). Classification (GTDB taxonomy): domain Bacteria; phylum Myxococcota_A; class Polyangia; order Haliangiales; family Haliangiaceae; genus JABFXX01. The sequence continues at coordinate 24,767 of JAEYYV010000245.1, read as the reverse complement.
AAGGCGATCGTCGCCGGTGCGCGCGTGGAGTTTCCGCGCACGTTGCCGATCGAGGTCGAGTTCGTCGCGCCGGGCACCGCGGCGCCCGAGGGTGCGCGACGCGAGCGCGGTGATGTGATCGCGGGCATCGAGCTCGTCGACGAGGCCGCGCGCAAGCAGGCCGAGTGGAAGCTCATCCGCGGCAGCAACAAGAGCTACGAGGGTCCGGTCGACGCGCTCATCAACTGGCGCTTCTCGATGCGCATCACGCGGTGGCTCGCGCGGCGATCGCTGGCCGTCACGCCGAATCACGTGACGGCGTGCGCGATCCTCGTCGGACTCTTCGCGAGCGCCGTGGCGAGTGGGCTCGTGGGGATCACGGGCTGGGCGCAGTTCGCGATCGCGGGAGTGTTGCTCGAGGTCAACTCGATCCTCGACAGCGTCGACGGCGAGCTCGCGCGCTTGCGCTTTCAGTACAGCAAGGTCGGCCAGTGGATGGACAACGTGAGCGACGACATCGTCGACAACTTGTTCGTCGCGAGCGTCGGCTATGCGCTCGGCGGCGTGTGGATGTGGATCGGCCTGGGCGCGTCGGCGGGGCGGATCCTCGTCAGCATCATCACGTACCTGAGCGTGTACGCGCGGACGGGGACGGGAGACGTGTTCGCGTTTCGCTGGTGGTTCGAGGGCGAGAGCACGTCGACCGACGAGGTCTACGATCCGAAGAAGATCTCGACGTGGCTACGCAGCTTCGGGCGCCGCGACACGTTCGTGTTCATCTGGATGGTCGTGTGCCTCGCGGGCCTCCCGTACGGGGTCGTGGGGCATGGCGGCGTGATCGCAGCGACCTACGTGGTGCTGCTCGTGGTGCACTTCAGCGTGGGCCGGAACCGTCGCTGAGCTGGCCGCGCGTGCGCAGGTGCCACGTGTAGTGATACGGGTTCTCGGGGATGAAGCCGCGCGACACGACGTCGAAGTGCGCCGCGAGCCGCTTCGTGATCTTGCGTGCGGTGAGCGGGTAGCCGAGCTCCCAGTGGTGCTCGGGGCACGGCTTGTGGCGCCACGGCAGCATGAACTTGTGGCCCAGGTTTATGTGCCAGTCCCCCCACCACAGCGCCCAGCGCAGGTGGAGGCCGCGGTAGGGCAGCGAGATGAACACGTGCTGGTTCGAGCGGCGCGCGATGCCGGCGAGGCAGTTGTCGAGCTCCGAGAGCGGCAGGTGCTCGAGGACCTGGAACGCGCAGATCGCGTCGAAGGTGAGCCCTTGGGGCAGCGTCTCGTCGAGCCGGGTGAGATCGGCGACGTAGTCCACACCGCGGGTCGCGTCGATGTCGAGCGTCTTGACGTCGATGCCCGCGCGCTGGAGGTAGCCTCGAAAGACGCCCGAGCCGGGGCCGATCTCGAGGACCGTCCGCGGGCGCACCGCGAGGACGTTGCGGATCTGGTGCCAGTAGGACATCCAGCGCTCGCGGTCGTCGTAGCGCTCGAAGTCGTAGTGCTCGGGCGCCACCTGAACTGCACGCTCGACATCGGCCATCAGCGCGCAAGCTAGCACAGCGTGGTATCAGCGATAGGCGTGGCGGACGCGCCTACTGATCCGAAGCGGATGGCGACGCAGGTCAACCGTGGTGTGGCCTGGGCCGGCGCGGCGCAGGCGATCATCGCCGTCGGCGACATCGTCTCGTACCTGCTCGTCATCGCGCTGTGGGTCGGCACCGAGGACCTCGGCATCGCGGCGGCTGCCATGACGTTCTACGTGTTTCTGGATACTGCCGCGGATTTCGGCGTCACCAGCGCGCTCATCCAGCGCGACGATCACACCCCCGAGCGCGTCTCGACGGTGTTCTGGTTCAACATGATCGTCTCGGGGGCGCTGTTCCTGATGCTGCTCCTGATCGGGCCGCTCTATGGCTACACGCTCAAGGAGCCGGTGGTCGGGTGGCTGCTCGTGGCATACGGCGGCAAGTTGGTGTTCCAGAACGTGTACGCGATTCCGTTCGCGCTGCTTCGCAAGGAGCTGCGCTTTGGCGACATCGCGAAGGCGCGCATCGCGGCGCATATGTCCGAGGCGATCGGGCGAATCGTGTTCGCGGCCCTGGGGCTCACGATCTGGTGCTGGACGCTGGCGGCGCTGACGCGTGCCTTCGTGTTCGGCGTGATCATGCAGGCGCGCCACCCGTTCATCCCCAAGCTCGTGTTCAAGCCGCGCGAGGTGATCGACTACGCGAAGTTCGGCCTGCGCACGGCGGCGAGCCAGCTGCTGTTCCGCCTGTACACGAGCGTCGATCAGCCGATCATTCACTACGCGTTCGGCAAGGAAGCCGCGGGCATCTACTACCTCGCGCTGTACATCGTCCTCGAGCCGGTGAAGACGATCAGCAACGTCGTCATCGACGTCGCGTTCCCCGCGTTCGCTCGCTTGCGCGCAGATCGCGAAGGGCTCGTGCTGCAGTTCCTCGCGTTCACGCGCCTGAACCTGCTCGCGGTGCTGCCGTTCCTCGTCGTGGTGTGGCTCGCGATTCCCGAGATCCTGCGGTTGTTCATCGCGAGCAACAAGTGGACGCCCGACGACATCGCGCTATGCGTGGAGGCGACGCGCGTCTTGTGCATCGCGGGAACGCTGCGCGCGCTCGCGTTCGTGGGGCCGCCGCTGCTCGACGGCATCGGCCGCCCGGAGCTGACGCTGCGCTACATGGTGACGGCGACGGTGGCGGTGCCGGGCTCGTTCATGTTGTCCGCGTGGCTGCTCGGTCCGTCGACGGGCGTCATCAGCGTGCCGATCGCGTGGGCCATTGGTTATCCGATCGCGTTCGGCGTGCTGCAGTACCTCGTGGCGCACTCGATCGACCTGCCGGTCGGCCGTTACCTGCGCGCGTGCTGGGGCATCGTCGGGTGCTGTCTCGCGGGCTTCGCCGTCGGGTTCGTCGTGTCGTACGCGCTGCCGGACGCGTCCGATGTCGTGCGTCTCGTCGCGATGGCGAGCTCGTCGATCATCGTGATGTTCGGGCTCGTCGCGACGTGGCAGAAGATCACGCCGCGCTCGATCGCGCGCGCCGTCAAAGGCTAAGGCGTGACCACGAACGAGAGCAGCGCGCACGCCGAGGTGGCGACGCCCTTCGCGACGTACGGCGTGAATCGCTTCCACCGCCAGATCTTCTTCGCGCGGTCGCGGTCCCCCGGGTTCTGACCCATCACGACGACGTTTCGCACGTCGCCCTTCTCGGAGATGCACACGTTGATCTTCGACACGCGATCGGGCGCCGTGACCGAGAGCTGCGCGTGCGTGGCGGGCTTGGGATCGAGCGGCGCGAGCGCGAGTGCTTCGAGCTCGGTCGCGTGGAGCGTGGCGATGGTCGGTAGCTCTTGCGAGATCAGATCGAGATCGTCCTCGAAGTTGTAGGCCGCCACGCGCGATGCACCGTGGCGCGGCAGCGTCTCGATCGTGGGTGCCTTGCTCGACGGAAACGTGAGCAGCGACATCGAGCACGCGCGCATCGGCACCTTGCGGAGCACGAACGGACGGAACGCCCAGTCTCGGGTGGCGCGCAGGAACACCTCGCCAGTCTTCGGCGTGGACGCGGTCGCGATGTCGCGCGTGGCGTTGCCGGTCTCGTCGAGACACGTGCGGATCCACGCGCTCGTCGGGTTGGACTTGCCGAGCTCGCTCTCGAGCTCGGCGCGCACTGCATCGTCGAGCAGCGTGGTGCCCGCCGTGCGGAGCGCCTCGAATGCCTGCGCGGTGAGCATCGGTGTCGAGCTACGATCGAGGGCACCCGCGAGGCCGATGCGCTTCACGCGACCGTCGCCGATCATGACCTCGAGCTCGATGCCCGGCTCGACGGTGACGACGACGCCGCCGGGCGCCGACGACGTTCGCGTCGAGAGCTGCGGCACGAGCTTCACGAAGCAGCGCGCGAACGCGGCGCGATCGCGGGTCTGCAGCACGCCGCCCGGGAAACGCTTCGCGCACGCGGCATCGGGGAACCACGCGTCGTACGCGAGCGGAGTCTCCAGCTGCGCGGCGATCGCCTTCGCGTCGTGTCGCTTCATCGCGCGCACGAGGCTCGCGCCGTCGGCGAACGCCAGTGACGGGATCAGCAGCGCGAGCAACGCGAACCGCACGCTCTAGTGATAGCGCGCAACACCGAGCCCGTAGCCCGAAACTACCGCGCGGCCCTTAGGACCATATCCTCTCGGGCCGCGCTTCTAAGACAAACTAGGGAGTGAACTACAGCGTGCGACCGACGAGCGTGAACTTGGAGGCGCCCGTCGAGTAACCGCGAACCTGGACAAACACCTGCGCGGGCGCGGGCAGATCGATGGTGCAGCTCTCGTTCGAGCCGGTCTTGTACGGACGGCAGGTGTACTCGGTGGCCGTCGCGTCGCGACCGATGCGGACGTAGAGGTCGGCGTCGCCGGTGGTGACACCGCTCGGGCGCGTGATGGCGAACTCGTACTTGCCAGCGGCGAGCGTCGGAGTCGTCCAGCGCTTGATGTCACCCTTGTTGACCGATCCGGTCTCCGAGATGCCGCCCCACGTCGCGGGCGGCGGCGTCGTGCCACCACCACCGGGGACGTACGTGTTGTCCTGCTCGCCGGTGACGAGGACGATCTGCTGGCTGTCGACGCCGCGGAACATCTCCTCGTACGTCTTCGGGTTGTCGTGCGCGAGGAGGCCGCGGAAGATCGACATCGTCGCGCCCGTCATCGAGTGGAAGAACGCGGGCATCGCGTTGTTGATGATGTCGATGTACTTGTAGCCGGTCGTGTCGTCGGGGTTGACCGCCTTGTGCGACGTGAACAGCGCGTCGTCGATGTACGCGAACGTGTCGCAGCCGTTCATGTAGACCACGACGTACTGGCCAGCGACCCACTTGCCACGCTGCGCGAGCGCGCGGACGTTGGTACCGAGACCGGCGTGACCGTTATAGACGATGTAGTCCGCCCGCGACGACAGCGCTTCGTAGCGAGCGCGGAACGCGGGCTGCGAGAGACCGGTGGTCACGTTATCCGTGAGGAGCGCGACGACCTTGACCTTCTTTCCGTCGGACAGCGTCGCGTTGAACTCGATGTCGGGCGTACCGACGCCGGGGCTCGACGGGACCGATGCGGGGACCGTGGTCAGGTTGCGGTTCGCGAGCTCGCTCTTCATGGCGCCGGCGAACGCGTTGTACGCGGCGATGCCGGCGTCCGACGACGTGGTCGCGCCGTCCTCGTACTTGCCGAAGATGGCGACGACGCGAAGCTCGCCGTCCTCCCAGACCTTGTCGTACTCGGGGTACTTGCCCGAGGTCTGGCTCGGCGACGGAGACACGGTCGCCTGCAGGCGAACGACATCGGCGTCGTCGATACGGCAGCGCGTGGCCTTCGGGCGGTAGTAATAGAACATCGAGCCGGCATCGACGTCGTGCGCTCCGAAGTCGACGCAGTCGTGGCCGTACTTGGTCGCGAAGGCAGCGGCGCCCGCGTAGGAGATGTCCTTCGGGAGAATGAGCTCGTACGTGTTGGGGATCGCGTTGCGCTTGCCCCACGCGACCGGAAGCTTCGCCTTGTACTTCACCTCGGTCTTGCCGTTCACGGTGCGCTTCGTGACGTTCGAGATGACCGCCTTGTCGACGCGACCGACCGAGTTGTCCCAGTTCAGGTGACCGACCGTGTAGAGCAGGTGGTCCTGCACGGTGGCCGTATCGTTCCAGCTCGAGTCGACGAGGACCGTGCCCTCGAACTCGAAGTCGACGAACACGGCGAGCGCGCTCGTGTCGGCCTTGCCGTCCTCGGACTTCACCTCCTCGCCGTCGTAGACATCGTCATCTACGGCGCAGGCGGGAGCGGCGAGGGCCGCGGCGGCGAGGAACGGTGCGAGGCAGCGCTTCATGTGGGCTGCGTGGAGCACGCTTCATGCCGCCGATAATTGCGGCCAAGCCCGCGAGATCAGGCCCCGCAACCAGGAAGCCCCAGTTGCCGGTGGCCGCTAGCAGAGCCAGATCAGCGGAGGCTGCCGGGTCTCAGTCCCAGGCGATGTCCATCGAATCGTCGTCACCGAGGGCCTTCTCGAGCATGGCCAAGAACTCGGGCTCCCCACCGTTATCGGACAACAGCTCGAGCGTCTCGGCGTTGATCACGTAGTGGTCCTCGTCGTCGTCGTTCTCGAGCTGGTCCTTCAAGAACTTCAGCTGTGCGTCGGTGATCGTTCCGATGTCGTCACCCGAGTCGATCCTGGTCAGCCGCGGCATTGGATGGTGAGAGTCTGCACAGCCAGCGTGCGTGGTCAACGGGTCGACGTATCCGCGATCGCGGTGTGTGCTACAAGGCGGCCGTGTCGATGCCCGCGAGCGTTGACGTCGCGATCATCGGCGGCGGATTCGCTGGACTCGCGACCGCATGGGCGCTTGGCCGGCGCGGCGTGAACGCCCTCGTGCTGGAGCGCGAGAGCTCGCTCGGCCGGTACGCGAGCGGCCGCGGCGCGGGCCTCGGTCGCCAGCTCGCCGAGGACGATGCGACCACGGCGCTCACGATCCGCGGCGCCGCGATGTTGCGCACCGAGCTGTCGGCGGCGTGGATCCCGACGAGCGGCGTGCTCGGCTTCGACGATCCCGCGCTCGCAGAGGCGTACTCCGCGCGCGCGGCAGGTCATGGCCTCGCGGTGCATCCGCTCGATCGCGACGCCGTCCTCGGCTACTGGAGCGAGCTCGACCAGGTCCTCACGAGCTCCGGCTTGTTCGTGCAGACCGACGGTGTCATCGACGTGAAGGTGCTGCTGCAGCTCTACGCACAGAGCGCGCGGATCGAGCTCGGGTGCGGTGTCTCGCACGTGGAGCCCGGCGGCATCGGCGCGCAGGTGATGACCACGCGCGGAACGATCGAGGCGCGCTATGTCGTCGATGCATCGGGCGCGTGGGCCGGATCGCTGTTCCGCGAGCCGCCGCTCGACGTGTTCAAGCGCCACCTGTTTGTCCTCGAAGCGACGTCGCGCAGCGATGCGCCGTGGATCTGGCATCTCGGGCGACAGGAGCTGTACGCGCGCACCGACGCAGATGGTGTGCTTGTCTCCGTCTGCGATGCGTCGCGCGAGCCGCCCGGCGACGCGCATCCCGACGAGATCGGTACGAGCGCGTTGCGCGCGATCCTCGGCCGCGCCGCACCCGAGTGGGACGGCCGCCCCATCAAGCGCGCGTGGGCGTGTCAGCGTTCGTTCACGCCGGATCGCACGATGCGTCTCGGTCGCGATCCGCAGCGCCCGTGGCTCGTGTGGGCGGCGGGGCTCGGCGGTCACGGGGCGACGGCATCGGCGGCGGTCGGCGAGAGCGTCGCCGATGCGATCGGTGCGTGACCGATCATTCCGGAAGGTTCAGGGCGGCGCTCCGACGCAGCTCTGCAGCTCGAACAGCATGTACGTGAGCGCGTGATCCTGCGGGGTGAGCGGCTGGCTGCCGCACCCGCTCGGGAACGGGACCGCCTGTCTGGATTCGACGAACGCACCCTGGTGCATGTCGGAGAACATCACGCGCCCACAGCGGTTCGCTTCGGGGGACTCGACCGGCGTGTCGAACGAGAACAGCTGCGTGCGCCCGCCCGCGGGAGAGGCCGTCGCCACCTTCGCGTACTCGAGGACATTGGTGGTGTCGCGGACGGAGGACACCGTGCTGCGGCCCGAGCCTCCGACGAAGCTAACGCGACCCATCGATCCCGGAACGACGGCCTCTTGCCAGTCTGCGAACCTCTGGCCTTGCGGGGTTGTCGTCGTGATCGACAGGGCGCTCGGCATGAGCGTCCCCGTGTCGAAGAGAGCCAAGTCGCGCCACACCGCGGGCGCGTGGTTCGGGTTATCGATCTCGCCGCCGATCCAGATGCTGTGAAAGTGCATCGCGAAGATGCGTCCGCCACCATCGGCGTACGCCTTCATCGCGTCCATCATCGCCTGCGTCTTCGACCCAGGATTCGTATTCCCGTCGCACGAGAGGAGCACCGCATCGTAGGGGGCGAGCGTCGGGAGCGAGCCCCACAATGTCTGCGGAGTGGGGAACATGGTGCCGCTGAGAAGGCGGTTCGCGGCACCCGGGCCGGCGAACATGTGCACGGGCTCTGACCCGCCGATGACGCCGAACTCGGCGTCGTCGATGCCGATCCGGCGTACGACACACTCGAGCGCATCGGCTTGCCCCGTGACGAGCGCGAGCCGTGGCATGTCACCTTCGGTGCGGTTCTTCGGCAACCGCGTCTCGGCTCGTGGGAGGTCCGTGATCTCGCACTCGTTCACCTGTGGGATCACGATCTGTCGACGCCACTTTCCGATCGTGATCACGAGCGGGATGTCGGCGCCGGCCGGAACGTCGACGAGGCGAAACGATCCGTCGGCGCCGGTGCGCACGTGACGGATCGGATCGCCCGGTAGAGGTCCGCACCGCACGCAGCCCATCGGCATCGGTCCCGGATCGCTATTGGGGACATACACGTCGACGTTCGCGAGCGGCGTCGTGCCGTTCGGCATGAACACGGTGCCGGTGATCGTTGTCTCCTCGCCGGCGCTGCACGTCTCGATGTTGCAGCCGATGCCGCTGCACGCGTCGATGCCGCCGTCGCCGGTGGGGCCACCATCGCCACCGCCGCCGAGCTGCGGCAGCGGATCGAACTTGCATCCGACGAGGAGCAATGCGAGAGCGAGGCGGCGCATCAGAACGAACCTCCGATGGCGATCCCGTCGGGCGTCACGCTGAGAACGCGCGCGGTCGTGGGACTCTCGTCGCCGTCGCCGCGAATCAAGAGCCACACGGCGACGCCGATCGTCGCCACACCCGCGATACCCGCGATCTGCGCGACGAGCAGCTTGTTGTTCGCTGACTTCTCGAGATCGTCGCGCCGCATCTGGTTCGACATCTCGGCCTTCGCGTCGTTGTACTGCGAGCGTCCCCACAGGCCGATGCCGACCGCGCCACCAACGAGCGCGAGGCCTCCACCGCCCACGATGTACGGCAGCTTCGATCCCGACGCCGATGCCTCCGCGGTGACCGTCGTCGTCGGAAGTGGCGGCGTTGGAGTCGGCGCCGGAGGCGGCGTGGTCGCGATCGTGGGGCTCTCGAGCACCGGGATGTCGACGGTCTTTGCATCCTTCTCGATCGCGATCGTGATCTCCGTCGACCACGTCTTCTTCCCGGGGGCGCTCGCGGTGATCGTGTACGTGCCGCCATCGATCGGCAACGCAGTCCCCCACATCGCCGGCTCGACGCGCTCCGTTCCACGCTTCACCTCGACACCGTCGGATCCAGGCGCGACGTTGATCGTCAGCTTCGAGATCCGCGGCTCGAGCTTCGCGGCCTTGCTCTTCGCGACGTCGTGCAGCTGTTTGTTCGTCGCGTCCATCGCAGAGCGAGTGGCGCGCTCGGCTTCGAGAAACAGGCCCCACGCGGTCGCGAGCTCGTTGGTCTTCTCGCGACAGCCCGCGAGGTTCAACAGCGTCGTCGGTGCAGGCTCGAGCTTCTGACTCTGATCGAAGGCGATGCACGCATCGGCGTACTGGCCCTTCTGCATCAGCTCGCGGCCTTTCTTGAACAGGACCTCGGCCTGCGCACCTGCTGGCTGCGCGTGCACGTTCGACAACAACGCCGCGGTGAGCACACCTGCGATCGCGACCACCCTCATGGACCCAGACTACCGCGAGATGGGCAGGCCGTTCTCGTCAAGCTCCACGCGCGAGCCCGGTTTCGTCGTGGTCTTCTCTTTCGGTTGCTTCGGCTCTTTGGGCTTGCTCGACGGCGAGGACGTTTCCTTCTTCGTCGTCGCTACCGCAGGCTTGGCGATCGGACTCCAGCGCGCACCACGCACCACGTCGGTGACCTCGCGGCCGAGCTGCCACGAGGCGATGTCGTCGGCAGTGCCGGGTGTTGCATCGGGACCGAACGACACGACGCCGATGATCTGATCGCCCGGCTGATCGGTGCACGTGATGGTGAACGCGTTGTTCCACGGATCGGTGTCGGTCACGCCGAGCGCGGCGACATCGGGACACGGAGTGTCCGCGTGCGAGCTCGCCCACGCGGGGAACGCCGCGAGGACGGTCTTCATGCGCGCGCGAATCTCCGCGTTCGGATCTGGAGGCGGCGGTGCAGGAGCGGGCGCCGGCGTAGGCGCAGCGACAGCAGCAGCGGTCACCGTCGGTGTCGCGGGTTCGCTGGCAACCTCGGGCGGATCCGGCGTCTTCCCACCACCGCGCGTCGCGAGCACGACACCGACAATGCCGCCGACGACCAATACGCCAGCAACGCCGATGATGACGCCACTCGACCTCTTCGCCGGAGCGACGGAGACCGCGCTCGATCCGAGCGAGAGCGTCGTCGGAACGCCCGGCTGCGAGTACGACTGCGATGGCTGCGAGAAGCCCGGATGCGAGTTGAATCCCGGCTGCGGAGGAATGCCCGGCTGCGAGCTCAGGTTCGGCTGCGGGTACTGCGCGATGCCGGGCTGCGACGGGAATCCACCGTGCATCGGCGACGAGCCGGTCAGCGCGCCGAGGGCGATGGCGAGCTCGGCTCCCGACGAGAAGCGGTGTGCGGGGTTCTTGGCGAGGCAGCGCAGGATCATCTGATCCACCTCGGGCGGGAGACCACCGGCGCGCATCGTCGACGGGATCGGCGGATCCGCGGTCATGTGCATGACGATCAGATCGCCGATGCCTTCGGAGACAAACGGCGGGCGGCCCACGAGCATGTGGAACAGGACGCAGCCGAGCGCGTACACGTCCGAGCGCTGATCGACGTGACCGGCGCCGCGACACTGCTCGGGCGACATGTAGGTCGGCGTGCCCATCACGGCCGATGTCTGCGTCTTCACCTTGTTCGCGCCGTCCGCGGTGAGCTTCGCGATGCCGAAGTCGAGGATCTTCGCGCGCTCGCCGCCGTTCACCTCCGGATCGCGAACGATGAAGATGTTCTCGGGTTTGAGATCGCGGTGCACGATGCCGCGAGCGTGCGCGGCGCCGAGCGTGCTCGCGATCTGGCGCATGATGCGAAGCGAGGACGGGACGTCGAGCGTGCCGGTGCGCTGGAGACGCTTGTCGACCGTCTCGCCGTCGAGCAACTCCATCACGATGTACGCGCTTCCGTCGGTGTGCTGACCGAAATCGAAGATCTGGACGATGCCCGGATCCTCGATCGCCGTCGCCGCGCGTGCTTCGTTGAAGAAGCGCTGCACGAACTCGGGCCGGCTCGAGAACTCGGTGTGCAGCACTTTGATCGCTGCACGGCGTCCGAGCATCGTGTGCTCTGCCAACCAGACCGATCCCATGCCGCCCTCACCGAGTTGCTTGAGGATGCGGTACGCCCCGATCGAACTCCCGACGTTCACCGAGCCATTGTAGACCGCCGAGGCCAGACCAGGGAACAGCCATCGCCGATCGTGGGCGATGGCGTCGAGGGTGAGCTACTTGTTCGCTACGTCCGTCTGAATCACTTCTGCTCGTCGCACTTGGCGACCGCGTCGAGATCCTTCGCGGCGAGCGCACAGGTGACGCGCTCTTTCGCCGTCTTGTCGCGGCACACGGTGATGAACTCGGGCTTGGCCTCCGCCACCGCGTTCTTCTGCTTCGCGATCTCCGCCTTCATCGAGTCGGTGGCCTGCGCGCCCGCCTTCTTGAACTCGAGCTCGACGAGGTGCTCCAGCAGCTGTCGGCATTGATCCTCCGACGGCGCGTTCTTGCATCCGGCCACAGCGAGCAGCGCGACGGCGATCCAACGCATCATGCGCGTCATCGTATCACCGCGGTGCGGGAAGCGTGGCGCGCAGCGCGTCGATCCTCTTCTGTACCGCGGGTGTCGGATGCAGTGCGCTCGCTCGATCGAGGATCGTGCGCGCGGTCTCGGGCGCGCCATCGGCTGCCCACGCTGCGGCGAGGTGAAACAGGATCTCGGGTTCGCGCGGCGAGAAGCGCGCGGCGCGATCGAGGATGCGGACCGCCTCGCGAGCCTTGCCCTGACGCACGAGCAGCCAGCCCCAGCTGTCGAGGATGGCGGGATCGCCGGGCGACAGCTCGCGCGCGTGTGCGAGCCACTTGTGCGCGTCGGCGAGGCGGCGATTGCCATCGGCGAGGATGTAGCCCGCGAAGTTCAGCACCGTCGTCGAGTCTGGGTGCTCCACGAGCAGCTTCTCGAGGAGCGCGAGCGCGCCGTCACTATCGCCGACGTGGTCGAGCACGCGCGCGCGCACGATCGTCGGGCCGAGCCCCGAGCCAAGCGCGGCCGCCCGCGCCTTGGCCCCCGCGACGTCGCCGGTATCGGCACGTGCGTAGAGAGCGACCAGCGCGAGCTCCAGATCCTTCGGGTTCGCTTCGCGCGCGGGCGTGATCGCGGCCAGCGCGCGGGCGGCGTCTCCGGTGGCGAGCAGCGTCGACGCGGCGAGCCTGCGCGCGTCGCCAAAGCGCGGCGAGTCCGCGGGGATCGCGAGCAGCTTCTTGGTGACGCCAGCGGGATCGGTGTGCGCGTCGATCTCGGCGTGAAGCAGGACGCCGGCTTCCGGCTCGACGATCGCGACGCGGTCCGCGATCGCGCGCGCTTGCTCGAGGCGACCGAGCCCGCGCTCGAATCGCGCCACGGCGGAGAGCGCATCGACGTCGCTGCGCTCATCATCGAGGAGGGTCAGCAGATCGATCGCGGCGGTGCGATCATCGGCTTCGCAGAGCAGCCAGAACAGCTCCTCGGCGATGTCGAGCGCCTGGCCGCTGCGATCGAACGCGCTGCGCGTTTGCTCGATCGCCTTCGCGAGCTCGCCGGTGCGGCGCAGTGCACGCGCGAGATCGAGGCGCGCGTCGAGATGATCGGGATCGAGCTCGAGCACCTTGCGCAGCGACGAGATCGCCTGCGGCAGCTGGCCCTTCTTGTACCGTCGCACCGCGAGCCGGTAGTGCCCCTCGACGGACGCGGGGAGCTTGGCGACGAGCTCGCGCAGCGTGGCCTCCGCGTCGGCAGGTGACTGCAGCTTCGCGAGCCCGAGGTACGCCTCTTCGTCGTCGGGCGAGAGCCGGATCGCACGCTGGTATGCGCGGATCGCCTCGGGCTTCGCGCTGCTCGCGAGCAGATCGCCCGAGACACGCCACACCTGCGGGTGATCGGGCCACTTCGTGCGCGCCTGCGCGAGCGTCTCGCGTGCGGCGACATCCTTCTTTGCCTTGGACAGCGCGCGCGCGAGCTCCACCGCGATCATCGGCTGATCGGGCGCGGCCTTCATGGCTTCGCGTAGCGAGTCCACCGCGGCGTCCCAGTCCGAGCGATACGCCGCGAGCTTTCCGTCGAGGTAGTACGCGTAGGCCGACGAGGACATCGGGGGGAGCGGGCGCACCGGCGGCTTCGTAGGTGTGCACGCGGCGAGCGCGAGACACATCACGACACGTCGAACCGATGACACGCGCACAGCCTACCTCGCCTCGGGTCGATACTGTCGTCGCTAGCCGTTTGCAGTCGCGGGATCGACGCGGGATCGACGCGGGATCGACGCGCGATCGATGCGGGATCGTCGCGGGATCGACGCGCGATCTAGAGCGGGATGTTGCCGTGCTTGCGCGGCAGGTTGGCCTGGCGCTTGTTCTTCAGGGTGCGAAGCGAGCGGACGATCGTCCAGCGCGTGTCGCGCGGCCGGATGATTTCGTCGATATATCCGAGCGATGCCGCCTTGTACGGATTGGCGAAGCGCTCGCGGTACTCCTCGGTGAATGCTGCCTTGGCCTTCGCGCGCTCGTCCTCGTCTTTGATCTTGTCGAGCTCGCCACGGAAGATGATGTTGACCGCGCCGTCGGGACCCATCACGGCGATCTCGGCGGCCGGGTAGCTGACGTTCACGTCCGCGCGAATGTGCTTGGACGCCATCACGTCGTACGCGCCGCCGTATGCCTTGCGCGTGATCACGGTGATCTTCGGAACCGTCGCCTCGGCGAACGCGTAGAGCAGCTTCGCGCCGTGCTTGATGATGCCGCCGTACTCCTGCGTGGTGCCCGGCAAGAAGCCCGGCACGTCGACGAACGTGACGATCGGAATGTTGAACGCGTCGCAGAAGCGAACGAAGCGCGCGGCTTTGATCGACGCGTCGATGTCGAGGCAGCCGGCGAGGTGCATCGGCTGATTCGCGACGATTCCCGTCGAGCGTCCCTCGAAGTGCGCGAAGCCGCACACGATGTTCTTGGCGTAGTCCTTGTGGACCTCGACGAAGTTCCGATCGTCGACGACCGCGTTGATGATCTTCTTGATGTCGTACGGCTTGTTCGACTCGAGCGGCACGACGCTATCGAGCGCGTCGTCGGCGCGATCCGGCGGATCTTGCGTCGGACGCATCGGAGGATCCTCTGCGTTATTGCTCGGCATGAACGCGAGCAGCTCGCGGAGGCGCGCGATGCACGACAGCTCGTCGGGCTCCGTGAAGTGAGACACGCCCGAGCGACTCGCGTGCGTCATCGCGCCGCCGAGCTGCTCCTTGCTGACCTCTTCGTGCGTGACCGTCTTGATCACCTCGGGGCCGGTGATGAACATGTAGCTCGTGCGATCGACCATCAGGATGAAATCGGTGATCGCCGGCGAGTACACGGCGCCGCCCGCGCACGGACCCATGATCGCGGAGAGCTGCGGAACGACGCCGCTCGTCAGCACGTTGCGCAAGAAGATGTCGGCGTAGCCGGCGAGCGACTCGACGCCCTCCTGGATGCGCGCGCCGCCCGAATCGTTGAGCCCGATCACCGGGCACCCGATCTTGGTCGCGAGGTCCATCACCTTGCAGATCTTCTGTGCGTACGCACCCGACAGCGAGCCGCCGAACACGGTGAAGTCCTGCGCGAACACGCACACGGGCCGGCCATCGACGGTGCCGTGTCCGGTGACGACGCCGTCGCCCAGGATCTTCTGATCCTGCATGCCGAAGTCCGCGCAGCGATGGGTCACGAACTTGTCGAGCTCGACGAAGCTTCCCTCGTCGAGCAGCGCCTCGATGCGCTCGCGCGCCGTGAGCTTGCCGGCTTCGTGCTGCTTGGCAATGCGCGCGGCACCTCCGGCGAGCTGAGCCTTCGCTTCCATCTCTTCGAGGCGCTGGATCGGATCTTTCACCCGAGCGGCGTATACTTGGGCGTGGCGAACGTCAAGGGAAGCGCGCTCTCGTCGCGCGTCCTGTGGGTGCAGTTGAACCACGGTGAGAAGGGGATGAGTCGACTTCTGGCGCAGGTGTCGCCGGAGCTGCGCACCAACGTCGAGCGAGGGATCCACAAGGCGCAGTGGTATCCGCTCGATCAGTTCGTCGAGCTAATCACCACGATCGATCGCTTGTTCGGCAAAGGTGACCTCGCGCTCGTCGACGAGCTCGCGCGGCACGGCGCCGACGCAAACCTGACCACGATCTATCGGCTGTTCTACAAGGTCGGCACCACGCACTGGATCCTCGGGCGCGCGGTGCGCTTGTGGAGCGCGCACTACGACTCCGGCTACCTCGAGGTCATGACGCGGGGACCCAAGACCGCGGTGCTACGCATTCGCGGCTTCGACGCGCCGCACGAAGTTCACTGCCGATCGGTGATGGGCTGGGCCGGACGATCGATCGAGCTCTCGGGCGGCAAGAACGTGAAGTCGAGCGAGGTCGCGTGCCGTCTCCGAGGAAACGAGTTCTGCCAGATCGAAGCCGCGTGGGAGTGAGCGCGGCCGAACGCCGCGGCCGCGACAACAGCTGCGACGAATACGAGCTCCATTACTTCGCCTTGACTCGCACGCCGACGAACGCGCTCGGCCACAAGACGACCTTGGTCGAGTCGCCGGGCTCGTAGGTGCGCGCCATGACGGGATGGAAGTTGTCGGAGTTGTCGTTCATTCGATCAGCGACGTAAACATTCGCCGCCACGCCGCCGAACGCTTCGATGTTGGCGGCGAGCGGCACCGTCAGGCTCGCGCGCAGCTGGTTGATCTGGCCGAGCTCGTTGTCCCAGACATCGGTCATCCACGTCATCGCGTCGATGTCGATGCCGATCGAGTCGCCGAGGCGCACGGTTCCGCCGAGGCCCGCACCGACGAGGATGTTGTCGTGGTCCGGAGACCAGCCGAGGCTCCAGATGTTGTGGATGTACTTCGTGCCGTGACGGAACGCGAGCGCCGACACGCGCGAGCTGTCGACCCAGCCATCGATCGCGACGCCGCCGTTCTTGGAGTAGTTGATGACGCCGATCGGCACGCTCTCGTTGCCGTCGTCGGAGAGATTGACGACGCCGATCTGCACGCCGCGCATCTTCTTGGCGATGTTCACGGCGCCGATCTGCACGCCGTATACGTCACCGCCGATGTTGGCAGCGCCGCCGATCTGCGCGCCGTCGACGCGGCTCGCGATGTTCACCGCGCCGCCGATCTGCGCGCCGTACATCCGGCCGGTCATGGTGCCAGCGCCGCCGATCTGGAGACCGCGCGTCCGCTTGGCGATCGAGACGGCGCCGCCGATCTGCAGTCCGTAGTGGTCCTCGGCCACGCTCGCAGCGCCGCCGATCTGCGCGCCCGTCGACGCGCCACCGGCGATGGCCGCCGCGCCGCCGATCTGCGCTCCATAGAATGAACCACGCGCGAGGGAAACCGCACCGCCAAGTTGGAACCCTCGCGCGTGGCCCAAAGTTGCCGCCACGGCCCCGCCGATCTGCGCGCCGTGCATGTTGTCGCTGACGACATCGACGACGCCGCTGATCGTCGCGGCGATCGTGCTGTCCGTCTTGCCCATGATCGCGTGTAGACCGAAGCCCACGGTGACCCGTTCGCCGAACGCGCGATCGAGCGTGAGCGGCGGAACGAAGCCGATCGTCGCGGGCACGAAGCGCGTCGGTGCGGCCGGCTGCGCCACCCGCGCGGGCGTGACGGTTGGCGGGATCACGGGCAACCCGCCGAGCACCTCGGACGCCTGATCGCGCACGAGGTTCGTCGCCACGTACGCGACCAGCGAGATGCGATCCGCTTGTTCGACGGGCAACGCGAGCGTGCGCTCGATGACCGTGCCGGGCGCCGGGTGATACGCGATGCGCACCGTGCCTTGATCGATCGCGATCTCGAGACGGCCGAGCGCCGGCGCGTACGCGGACTGACCGACGATGCGCACGCCGAGCTCTGCACCGATCGCCGCGCGCGTCTGCTCTGCTGCGAGCGCGCCACTCGGATCCAGGATCTCCACGCCGAGGGCACCCGCCTCGACCTGCGATGGTTCGACTTGTGCCGGCGTGGTGACCGGCTGCGCTCCAGCGATCCCCGCTCCAAGGCCGGAGACGAGGAGAGACGCGAGCAGCTTCGAAAACGTTGCCTTCATGTCGCTGGGTCCCCGGGGGTCGCGGATTCGTTCAATCGGATCGCACGAAATAAGCTGAACGAGATCCACGAGTTGAACGAGGATTTTTGTTTGAACGAATGGACAAGCCACGGGGACCAACGCCCGTTGTCAGTATCATTCGCCATCGCGGAACGAGACGCAGTGGAAGAGCCTTCCCTCTATGAACGGGTTGGCGCGCGCGATCCGTCGGCGATCGACGAGGTCTATCGAGAGCACCACGCCGCGCTGCGCGGCTTCGCGCGTCGCCTGGTCGGTGACAACGATACCGCCGAAGACTTGGTGCACGATGTCTTCATCGTGCTGCCCGATGCGATCCGGAGGTTCCGCGGCGACTCGAGCCTGCGCACCTTCCTCTCGGCGATTGCGCTTCGCCGCGCACACAAGTTCGTTCGCTCCGCCTCGCGCCGTCGCAATGCGATGACGCGCCTCGCGGAGCAACCGACGCACGACGCTCCGTCTCCCGACAAAGCGCTCGCGCGCCAGCAGATGGCCGAGATCCTCTATCGCGCCCTGGACAAGCTCCCTGACGATCAACGCACCGCCTTCATTCTTTGCGAGATCGATCAACTGACGGCCGGCGAGGCCGGCGTGATCGCCGACGCACCGGAGGCAACGATGCGAACCCGACTCTTCCACGCGCGCAAGAAGCTGCGCTCACTGCTCGACCACGAGGTGGCGCGATGACCGACTCGGTCGACAAGCGTAGCGGCGCCGAAGGCGATGCTCTCGACGCGTTCCTCGGCGATGCGATCGCCGCCGCGCGCGACCGCGCCGACGATGGCGTCGATGACGGCGCGCACACGCGGCTACGCGTTCGCGAAGCGCTCGCGAACCGAGGCGCGGCGCGTCGCAAGCGCTTCACGCTCCTCGCCGCGGTGATCGCGTCGCTGTTCGGCTCGACCGCGTTCGCGTACTGGGCCGGCTGGCGTCCACCATGGACACAGCAGGAAGCCATCGTCGAGACGCACGAGGACGAGATGCCCGACGTGTCGATGCGCTTGCCCGACGGACGTCGCGGCTCGGCGCACAACGCCACGCCCGACGGCGTGCAGACGATCGTCACGATGGAGCAGCCGCCCGAGATCGCGGCGATCCCCGACGCGGGGCTCGTCGCCGAGATCGCGCCGGCACCCGCACCTCCTGCGCCGCCCATCGGCGAGACGCACGGCGATACCGCGACGACGCGGACACCGTCCGACACGAAGTCCGTCAGTACGAAGTCCGTCGACCCGAAGGCGATCGAGTCGACGCAGACGAAGTCGGTCGATACGAAGTCGGTCGCTACGAAGTCGGTCGCTACGAAGTCGGTCACGCGGACGCAGCGGGCGCAGACGAAGTCGGTCGATCCGACGTCCGTCGCGACGACGCCGACGACGCCCGTCGAGACGACGCCCGTCGAGACCGCCGCGTCCCCGCGCGTGACGCCCTCCACCGAGACGAAGGCTGTCGAGCCCACCCCGTCGCCGCGCGTGACGACGTCCGCTTCGCCCCCCGATCCGACGAAGCCGAGCGCCGAGATCGCGGCCTATCGCGCCGCGCACGAGCAGCACTTTCGCGGCGGCGATCCGAAGGCGGCCCTTCGCGCGTGGGACGACTTTCTCGCGAAGTATCCCAACCAAGCGCTCGCCCCCGAGGCTCGCTACAACCGCGCGCTCGTCCTCGTGAAGCTCGCGCGCTGGAGCGAAGCGCGCGCTGCGCTCGCACCGTTCGCGAGCGCGAAGGTCGGCGCCTATCGACAGAAGGAAGCCGCGGAGATCCTCGCGGCGATCAAAGACCGCTAACTCGAAACCGGGACCCGCTTACGGAGCGAACGTGATGTCGAAGCGGAACGTCCCGGAGTTGCCCGGAGGGAAGCGAAACTGCCCGACCTGCGCTTGGACGCAGCTCGCGACGCTCGTGCCCATCGAGCCGCCGGCCAAGCCGTTCGTCGTGGTGCCGTCGTCGTTCACGGTGAACGTCACGTCGAGCCGGCCTTGCAGCGACGGGTCGCGCCTCAGCTCGCGTTGGTAGCACGCGCGGAACAGGCCCAGGCGCCGCCGGACGATGCCGTTCACGAGGTCGTTGCCCGTCGAGCCGAGCGTGACGCGCGGCTGCGGGATCGGCTGCGGGACCGGCATCATATCCATGTTCGTCACTTGCTCCAGACGCTCCTCGAGGTTGATCACGAGGCGCGCGACCGTCAGGTGCGAGCCGGTCAACCGGAACGGCAGCGAGCGCTTCGTGCCGAGGACGGACACGTCGATCGTGCCGCTGACCGGACCCTGCGAGCTCGTCCCGCGCGTGATCTCGATCAGGTACTGGCCCTTCTTGATGTTCTTGAGCGCGAGCGACTCGCGCTCGTTGCTCGACGCGTCGCCGGCGATGGCGTCGGTGCGGCCGCCCATCCACGACACGCGCTCGCCCGACGGAGTGACGAGCGTGAGATCGAGGTCGACGTTGCCTTGCCACTTCGCGTTCACGACGAGGTCGCCCGCGACCTTGCGCTCGACGGCGGCGACGGTGGCGGCCTTCTCGGCGGCCGAGCGCTGCGCGTCGTCGACGAGACCCCCGCGCACGATCTCGGCGTCGGCCGTGCGACCGATCGAGCGCAGGCAGCGAATCGCGCTGCCCGCGGCGGTCATGTCGCGCGGCGAGATCGCCGAGAGCGCGATGCGATGCGAGCACGCTTGCGAGAGGCGACCGGCGGTCTCGTACGCCTTCACCATGCGCTCGTGCAGCGCGATGCGATCGGCGTCGAGATCGACGAGACCGGCGAGCGTGCGGAGCGCGAGCTCGCGTTGGCCATCGCGACCGAGGAGGTCCGCGGTGTAGCCGAGCGCTTGCGGGTCGAGCTTGTCGCGCTCGAGCCACTTCGCCGCGATCTCGCGAGCGCGGTCGAGCTCGCCCGCGTACGAGAGCGCCTGCACGAGCGCGCGGTGCTTCTCGCGGCTGTCGGGGTTGGCGACGAGCGCGTTCTCGGCGCTCTCGATGACCTTCCTCAGGTTCTCGCGGACACCATCGTACGGCGTCACCGACGGCACGCGCACCCACGTGCGGCGCATCGCGACCATACCGCTTCGACCGAAGCCCGCGCCGAAGCCATCGGCAGTGCGGGTCATCGATCCGACCGAGCCGCCGGTCCCGACACCCGTGGAGGTGTTGCTGGGCATCATCGGGGCGGACTTACCTGGTTTCGCTGCTGCGCGATCGGCCTTCTTGTCCTTCGCGTCCGCTTCCATCACCGGGGCGCCCTTCGTCACGGGAGCCGGCGTGGTGGTGATCACGGCGTCATTACCGACATCCATGGCTCCGGTCGTGACCACTTCGTCGAGTGCATCCTCGCCGCTCCACTTGTTGGCGGGCTGCGTGCGATCGACACCGAACGCATCGAACATCGCCTGCGACTCGAGGACGAGCAGCGACGTCTCTTTGGACATCACGCCGTAGCCTTGCGAGAGCGCGATCGTCTGGATGCGATCGTCGTTCTGCCCGCGACGCTCGAGCTGTTGGATCGCGAGCGACGCCCACAGGCGCGGCACGAAGCCATTGCCCGGCGACGACGACACCGCGAGCTCGAGCGGGTACTCCTGCGTGAATGGCTCGTTTCCGACGAGGCCCTTCAGAATGACCGTGCCCTTCACGGGGCCATCGATGCGCGCTGCGATCAGCGTCTCTTCACCCGAGCGCAGCGTCGGCAAGATCGTCGGCGCGACGTCGGCGAGACCGGACGGCAGCTCCACCGTCGCGTTGCGCAGCTGCGCACCGTTGGTCGACTCGAGCGCGGTGAGCGCGATCGTCTGCACCGTCTGGCCGGGCGTCCACGCGAGGAACGTACCGCCACCACCGCGTGCAGCCGCGGACAACAGCGCGGTATCCGCGTCACCACCGATGCCGATCGTGTTGATCTGCACGCCCCTCTGCGCGACCTCGCCGAGCGCTTGCTCGACCTGCGCGGCGCGACGGAAGCCGGTCGTCGCGAAGCCATCGCCGATGAACAGCACCCAGCGCTGGCGGCCATCGTCGGCGGCAAAGTCGCTCGCCTTGCGGATCGCAGCGACGATATCGCTCGCGCCGGCGGGCTGCGTCTCGGCGAGGAACACGCTCGCTTCCTTCGCGGATAGCTCCGTCGGTGCGCGCAGATCGCCGAGCGTGCGGCACTCCGTGTCACACGCGGACACGCTGAAGCGATCGCGGCGATCCATCTGCCCGATCATCGCGACCGCGAGATCCGTCGCGCGCGTGTAGCGCTCGCCGACCATCGATTGGCTCGAGTCGATGACGATCATGTAGTCGCGAGGTTTGGTCTCGCGCGAGCGTGGCAGCACGGGACGGAGCGCGAGCACCGCGGTCGGTCGCGCATCGGCGGCGACCTTGCGCTGTGCCTCGGTGACCTTCGGATCGTTGCCCACGCCTTTCTTCGCGTGCGCTTTCTCGTCAGGCGGGACCGCCGCGCCACCCGCAAACGTCCACGCGCGCAGCTCCGCGTCGCCATCGTTCGCGCGGTAGTCGACCGTGATGTCGCCCTTGGGCACGAAGCCGCTCGCGGTCATGGTGAGCGCGTTCACGTCGGCGCGGTTCGGATCGCGCTGCATGTCGTAGCCGAGCGTGCGGACGAGGCCGGGCATCGCACCGCGAACCTCGACGTCGACGGTGAAGTTGTCCGCCACCGTCGAGCCGTCGGTGGAGTGCGCGAGCGGATACACGTACTGGCGGAACGGCCCCTTCGCGGTCACGACCTGCGTGTACGCGATCTTGATCGTGCGCGAGCCCTTCGCGGGGATCGGATAGATCTTCAGCTCGAAGCGGCCACCACGCTTCCACTCGAGGAGCGCCGGATCGCGCCAGCGGCCGGGCACCCAGATGATCTCGCTCGACGGACGCTCGGCGATCTTCGGCGTCGCTTTGTCGATCACGCCTTGCCAGATCTTCTGCGCGCGCGCTTTGTCGATGAACGCACCGGCGAGGAACCCACCGGGCGCGCCCTCGATGTCGAGCTCGAGACCGTCGATCTGCGCGTCGGCGGGCAGCGGGAACTGATAGACGCCCTCGAGCGTCGCGTCGCTGTCGTTGCGGAACGTCTCCGTGATCTCGGTGCGCGCGATCGGGCCCGAGATGCGGACCTTCACGTCGTGCTTCGCGAGCGCGAGGTTCCAATCTCGATCACGCTTCTCGCCTGGCTTGTACGCGCGAAGCGCGCCGAGGCCGGACGTCACCGTCTCGTCGGGATTCTGCGACGGAACGAGCTCGGTCCAGGCCAGTTCGTTCGCGAGCGACGGCGCCGCCGACACGTTGAACGCGCCGCCCTCGATCACCGCTTCTTCGCCCGCGTGAACCTGCGCGCGCTGACTCGTGACAGACGTGACCGCCACCTCGCCGCGCACGACCTGCACGCTGAGCAGCTTCGGCGCCGCCGTGACGACGAGCTTCGTGCCGAGCACGTCGATCGTTCCATCCGGCGTGGTGATCTTCGCGGGCTGCTTCTCGTCGTGCGCGACGTCGGCGACCACGCGTCCCTTCGCGAGCGACATCGTGCGCGCGCTGTTGCCCTCGAACGCGAGCTCCGTCGCGTGATCGAGGATCAGCTTCGTGCCGTCCTTCATGTCCACCGACACGCGCGTACGCTCGTCGGTCCTGATCGCTCCACCCGCGGGGATGACCTCGCCCTTCTGCAGCGGACGCCAATCGCCCGCTGCGCCGCGCACGACCACGCCGCTCTCGCCAGTCGAGCTCGTCGACGCGCGCGCGATCGTCTCTACGGTGCCGATGCTGCCCTTGTCGATGGCGCTCGGCATCGCGATCTGCGTCTTCGTCGACGCGTCGTCGCGCCGACCCATCTTGTACGTCACGATGCCGCCGGCCGCGACCGCCGTGGCCGCGACGAGCGTCAGCACACCGCGCGGCAGCTTCTTCTTCTTGCTGTCGATCGATGTGACGTCGGCTGTCTTCTTGACCGGCTGCTCGACGACAGGCGCCTTCGCCTCGAGGGGCTTCTCGGTCTTCGCAGCTTCCTCGTCGATCTTCGCGAGGACGCGGGCGGCGAGATCCGCGGGCGGCACGTAGTCGTCGCCGGCCTTCGCGACGGTGGCAGCGAGCTCGGTAGCCTCGTGGCGCAGATCGCGGCACGCGTCGCACGTGGCGAGGTGCTCGGAGTGACGCGCGATCGCCGCGCTGTCACCAGCGACGATCTCGTCGAGGTCGTCGTGAACTTCGTTGCAAGTCGACATTATTCGATCTCCTCGTCGGGCATGACGGTGCGTAGGCGAGCGAGCGCGCGGCTGATGCGCTTGCGCGCGGTGGGCTCGTCGAGGTTGCAGGCCGTCGCGATCTCGCGATGGCTCAGGTCGGACACGTAGCGCAGCACGAGCGCTTCGCGTTCCGTGGGCTTCAGCTTGCCGAGTGCGTCCCGCAACACACGCGCGCGCCTCCGCGTGACGAACGCATCGCGCGCTTCTCCCTCGGTGGGCACCACCTCGAGGAGCTCGCGCTGCTTGCGCCGCGTCTCCAGCACGTGCGCACAGACGTGCCGCGCGATGCCGCACAACCACGCCTTCACGCTGCCTTCCGCTCGATACGTCGCCATCGCGCGATGCGCGCGCAGCAGCGTCTCTTGCGTCGCTTCGTCGGCGTCCGCTCGAGAGCCGAGTAGCGCCATGCACAACCGGCCGATGACGACGCCGTACGCTTCCGCGCACGCAGCGATCGCATCGCGATGCTGCCCGTCGTGCATCAGCCGGGCGATCGGATCGCTATCGGCTCGGTTGGTCATCGGTAAAAGGGCTGCTCCCATTCCAAACCCCATGTGCGGGGGGCGGGGGATTCCGTGACCGCCTTTTCACGAAATCTCGTAAGTCCGCGGCCAGCCGTCCTACTTGATGAACGCGCGGGTAATCAAAAAGGCGACGAGCGCCATGATCGTCGCTCCCACCACCAGCATCCACGGCTGCAGGAGCGTGGGCGGCGGTGGACGGCGCGGCTGATAGCCGGGCGTCGACGGCCGTTGCGCGAACATGTCGGGCGCGCTGGGCGTCGACGGGCGCATCGGCTGTTGCATCGGTTGCAACGGTTGCTGCATGGGCTGCTGCAACGGTTGCTGCATGGGTTGCTGCATTTGGGGCTGCGACCAAGCCTGCGGCGGTGCAGCGTACGGAGGCTGCTGCATCGGTGGCTGCGGCGGTGGAGGCAGCATCGACACCGACGGATCATGCGGCTGCGATTGCGAGTGCATCGATCGCGACATCGATTGCGACGACGATCGCGCCTCGTACACCTCGCTCGGCGACGACACGAGCGACGGAATCGGCTGCGACATCGACGCGGGCGCGGGCGGCAGCGAGGCTGGTCGGCGCGCGATGGTCACCGGCGTCGGCACGGCTTGCTCGAAGGGACCCGGTTGCACCGGCAGGCCGCCGGGCGTGGCCATCGGGTTGCGATTGTGCACCGTGCCCGGCACCCAGCTGTTGCTGCGGCTCTGTCTCTTATTACACATCTGACGCTGCCGACGA
>JAEYYV010000242.1 GCA_023428295.1 Pseudomonadota bacterium | reverse complement strand
GCGGTGATCTGCGGTGACTTCAACGCGGATCGGACCACCTGCCTCGCGGATCTGGGCGATGACTTCAGCGCCGCGGTGCCGCTCGACGGTCTCCACACGCGGCCCCGCCAAGCGCCGAGCGAGAAGTCGCAGGACATCGACCACGTCTTCGTGCGCGGCGGCAAAGCGCTCGAAGCGTCGGTGCTCGACGGTGAGACGCGCTCGGATCACAACCCGGTACGCGCGCGCCTCCGCTTCCCGACATTGCCCTAGCCGCCACGTCGTTTGATCCGCCGCGTGTGTACCTTTACAACCAGGACGGTACTTTCGTGCCCGTCCTTCCCCTCCGTCGTGCCGACTTAGTATCGACACGTGGCGCAGTTGGAGGCCTTCTATCGCGGCGAGTACGCGATCCTCGCGCGGATCGTCAATCGCGCGCCGCTCTCCGAGTCTCTCGAGTCGATCGTCCGCTTGATCGAGGAGTTCGGGCAGGACATGACCTGCACGATCCTGCTCGTCGACGAGACGGGAACGCGCGTTCGCAATGGCGCCGCACCGAGCATGGATCCGGAGTACCTGCACGCGCTCGAGGGGCAGCCGATCGGCCCGAACGCCGGATCGTGTGGAGCCGCCGCCTTCTTGAAGCGCCCGGTGATCGTCGAGGACATCGCCACGCATCCGAACTGGGCCGACTATCGCGACATCGCGCTGCGCTTCGGGGTGCGCGCCTGTTGGTCCACGCCGATCATCTCGGACGACAAGGTCCTCGGTACGTTCGCGATGTACTACCGCGAGCCACGCGGCCCCTCCGACGACGATCGGCGGCTCGTGGACGAAGCCACGCAGCTCGCGGCGATGGCGATCATCCACGACTCCACCACGCGCGCACTTCGCGAGCGCGAGGAGCGCGCCACCTCGATGGCGAACGCGCTGCGCAAGAGTGAAGAGCGGTTGCGCGCGGTCATCGAGCACACGCCGAACGTGGCGATCCAGTGGTACGACGACCACGGTCGCATCACGTTCTGCAATCGCGCGTCGCTCCAGATGTACGGCTGGAACGCGAGCGCGGTGATCGGCAAGACGCTGCGCGAGATCGGCTTCTTCTCGCCCGCCGAGGACGAGCGCTTCGCTCACACGCGCGAGCTCGCCGCGAGCGGCCAGCCCACGCCGCCCACCGAGTACACGTATCGCCGCGGCGACGGCTCGGCAGGATCGGTGCTCTCGACGGTGTTTCAGATCCCGCTCGGCGGCGACGAGACATGCGTGGTGTGCATGGACATCGACATCACCGGGCTGCGCCAAGCTGAAACCGATCGCCGCGCGCTCGAGACGCAGCTCCAGCAGAACCAGCGACTGCAAGCCCTCGGTACGCTCGCGAGCGGCATCGCACACGACTTCAACAACGTGCTCGCTGCCATCTCGTCGAACGCCGCGATCGCTGCCGAGCCCGACCTTCCCATCAGCGAAGTGCGCGACTGCATCGCCGATATCCAGTCCGCCACGCAGCGCGCGACCAAGCTCGTGCGCCAGATCCTTCAGTTCGCGCGCAAGCAAGACGCGCGCAAGGACCTCGGCGACATGCGCCCGGTGATCGAGGAAGCGGTCGCGCTCGTCGGTCGCGCCGCCGCGCGCGTGCAAGTGCGCACGCACCTGCCCTCCGAACCGCTCATGACGATGTTCGATGCGACGCAGCTCCATCAGATCGTCGTCAACCTCGTCACCAACGCGGTGCACGCGAAGGCCTCCTCGATCGACATCACGCTCGCGCCGTACACGCACACGGGTCGCCCGATGCTCGATCTCCCCGAGGGCCGTTACCTGCGTCTCTCTGTCGAAGACTCCGGCGTCGGCATGGATGAGGCCACGCTCGCGCGCGTGTTCGATCCGTTCTTCACGACGAAGCCCGCGAGTGAAGGCACCGGCCTCGGCCTGTCCATCGTGCACGCGATCGTGCGCGGGCACGGCGGAGCCATCACGGTGCAGAGCGAGATCGGCAAAGGCACCACGTTCTCCCTCTACTTCCCGCGCGTCGAGGGCGAGAAGGTGCCCACCACCCCGGGACGCGGCGAGCGCATCCTGCTCGTCGACGACGAGGACGCGATGGTCTTCCTCGGTACGCGGCTGCTCACGAAGCTCGGCTATCGCGTCGTGGGACGCTCGAACCCAAACCGCGCCCTCGAGGAGTTCCGCGCGGACCCGAGCGCCTTCGACGCGGTGATCAGCGATCTCGCGATGCCGGGCATGTCGGGCATCATGCTGCTCGACGAGGTGCTGCGCCTCCGGCCGGACATCACGGTGATCCTCACGTCGGGCTACGCGCGTCCCGAGGACATGGAGACCGCGCGCCGGCACAACTTCGGCGATCTCATCCCCAAGCCGCACACCGCCGACGAGTTCGCGTGGGCCGTGTCGCATCGGCTGCAAGAAAAACAACGAGCCCGGTAGCTCTCCGCCACCGGGCCCAGTCCATTACAAATCAAACGTGTCGTGATCGGTTCCTTCTCGCGATCGGTTCCTTCTCGCGATCGGTTTACTGCTTCGCGATCGGTTACTGCTTCGCGATCGCCTTCATGACCGAGTCGGACACGACGTCATATCGTGCCGGCTCGAGTGTGAACCGTCCGCGACCGTGCGTGAGCGAGCCGAGCGAATCGGCGTAGCCAAACGACTCCGCCAACGGAACTTCGGCGCGCACGACGCGATCGTCACGACGCGCTTCGATGCCGAGCACCTGCCCTCGCCGCCGGCCCACGTCGCCGATGACGCTACCGACATCTGGCTCGGGACACGTCACCTCGAGGAGCATGACGGGCTCGAGCAGGACCGGCGCCGCCTGCGCGGCAGCTTGACGGAACGCGAACATCCCCGCGGTCTGGAACGCCAGCTCGCTGGAGTCATTCGAGTGCATCTCGCCGTCGAGCAACGTGGCGCGAACATCCACCACGCGATGTCCGCCCAAGAGGCCGTTCTCCATCGCATCACGTACCCCGCGCTCCACGCCGCGGATGTACTCGCGCGTGATCGCGCCGCCCTTGATGCGATCTTCGAACACGAAGCCCGCACCACGCTCGGCGGGCCCGACCTCGAGGACGACGCGCGCCCACTGTCCAGGTCCTCCGCCTTGCTTCACGTGCCGGTAGTCCACGCGCACGAGCTTGCGCAGCGTCGAGTGATACGCGACGAGCGGCTTGCCCGTCACGACCTGCACGCGGTGCTCCGTCGCGAGTCGCTCCACGGCGATCTCGAGATGCAGCTGCCCCATGCCGGCCAACAGCGTCTGCCCGGTCTCGTTATCCGTCTCGATGCGCAGCGACGGATCCGCCGCGATCATGCGTCCGAGCGCGATGCCCAGCCGCTCGCGGTCGTCGGAGTTCTTCGCCTCCACGGCCACGCGCATGACGGGCTCGGGCGCCACGATCGACTCGAGCTCGAGCGGCGCATCCGGCGAGCACAACGTCTCACCGCCCGCGATCGGCAACCCGATCACCGCACCGATCTCACCCGCCTCGAGGCGCGACACCTCCTCGCGTCGATCCGCCATGAGCTGCACGAGCCGCCCGATGCGAAGCGTTCGCCCCGCACGCTTGGCCAACACGGTCATGCCCTTCTCGAGCGCACCCGAGTACACGCGGACAAACGTCAGCTGTCCGTGTCCATCGAACACGACCTTGAAGCCCAACGCCGCCAACGGCGCCTCGGGTACGCCACGATCACGCGGCGACGGCAACACCGCCACGATCGCGTCGAGCAACGTCTCCACGCCGCGGTGCTTGTACGCCGATCCGGCCAACACCGGAACGACCGCACCCCGCAGTGTCGCCTTGCGCAACGCGGCCCACAGCGTCGCCGTGTCCACGTCCGTCTCGCGTCCCTCGATCACGGCCGCCATCACCGACGGATCCTCGTCGGCGCACGCGTCCAACAATCGTTCACGCAACCTGACCACGCTTTCAGAGAGCATCGCCGGCGTGACCTTTGTCCTCACCGGCGTCGACGGGCCCTGGCCCGTCCAGCGCACTTCTTCCATCGCGACCAGATCGATCACGCCCGCGAGCACGTCGCTGCCGTCGCCGTCTTCGCTCTTCTCGTAGATCGGCCACTGCACAGCGATCGCATTCGCACCCAGTCGCGTGCGCACGTCCTCGAGCGCGCGTTCGAAGTCCGCGCCGACACGATCCAGCTTGTTGACGAACACCAATCGCGGAACGCGATGTCTGTCCGCCTGACGCCATACCGTCTCGGTCTGCGGCTCCACGCCCGCAACGCCATCGAGCACCACCACCGCGCCGTCGAGCACGCGCAACGAGCGCTCCACCTCGATGGTGAAGTCCACGTGTCCCGGCGTGTCGATCAGATGAACGCGATGATCCTTCCAGTCAGCCGTCACGGCTGCCGCGAAGATCGTGATGCCCTTGCGCTGTTCGATCGGATCGAAATCCGTGGTGGCGTTTCCGAGATGGACCTCGTTGTGCGCCTGGTGAATGCGCCCCGTGTAGAACAGGACGCGCTCGGTGAGCGTGGTCTTGCCCGCGTCCACGTGAGCGATGATTCCGATGTTGCGAATTCGGTCGATAGCGATCCTTCGGGTCATGGTGACCCTGCCTTCCTGAACCTTGAACTGGATCCAATGCGATGCCCGGCCATGCGCCGTCGCGCACAGCCAAACGCAAGCCACAAAGCCGCCGCGAGGTCGGGACCACGCCGCGACGTCAGACGGACGCCGCGCGGGTCAACCAGCCTCCCCGCGGTCTACGGACGATTCGGGAAGACCGACAGCCGGGAGTAGTCGGTAGAGCGCGCGTGCGCCTCCACGACGGAGGCCACGCGACGATCGAAGCGCTGTAGATGGAGCGTCGTCATACGTGTCCCTTGTGGAGGGGCAAACTAAGGGCGAAACTCGGAAGTGTCAACGCGAACCTTGACACCCACGGTGAGGCCGACTAGAAAGCTTCACCTCGAACGCCACGGGCGAATAGCTCAGCGGAAGAGCGTCGCCCTTACAAGGCGGTGGCCGCAGGTTCGAATCCTGCTTCGCCCACGAGAACGACTGAAAACTGAACGATTCTGGAGCGGTAGTTAAGTCGGTTATAACGCCGGCCTGTCACGCCGGAGGCCGCGGGTTCGAGTCCCGTCCGCTCCGCGACTTAACCCACGAGATTCAAACGAGTCTCGTGGGTTTTTCGCATCGTGCTGCCAGTTTGCTGCCACGCTGAGCACCGCTCGGAAAGCATGGCGAGCACGCGAAGGTCGGGATCGACCTCGCGTGCACCCGCTTTTAGAACGGCAGCCGGCGTCTCTCGCCGGTGCTGCTCGGCGACGTGGACGTAGAGCATCGTCTCGTCCACTCGCTTGTGGCCCATCCACGTCATGAGCCGCCACGGGTTCACGCCGAACAACGCGGCGTGCGTTCCGAAGCTGTGCCGTTTATGCCGACGTCGGCATAATCGCCATTATGCCGCCTCCCGAATTATGCCGACTGGGAGGAGTTCTCGACGACCGCGCTGTCGGTGGTGCGCGAGCACGAGTCGGCATAATCAGAGCGCCTCGAGGAAGGCGACCAAGTCGTCGTCAGCGCGAAACCTGCCTGGCTTGAGACCGAGCGCCGATGTCTTGGCGAGGGCCTGCTCCTTCAGGTTGAGATCGGCGTGCAGGTACACGTGAGTGGTCTCGACCGATTCGTGACCTAGCCACAATGCGATCACCGTGCGATCGACCCCGTGCCGAAGAAGCTCCATCGCAGCGGTGTGGCGTAGGACATGGGGACTGACGCGCTTGTTCCGCAGCGACGCGCACTTTGTTGCTGCTTCTGTTACGTACTTGGTGAGTGAGCGTACGGTGGACCGCAGCGGGATCACCGTCTTGATGACCGCCGCGTAGTCGTGGCAGGCAACGAAGCTCAGGTCGCCGCGGTTTGATTCGCGGCGGGCGCTGCGGCCCATCGCGACGGTAGCAGCTGAGCTAGATCGAGCAGTCGCACCTTGCGAGTCATACGCGGCAGCACGTCGCGGAG
>JAEYYV010000330.1 GCA_023428295.1 Pseudomonadota bacterium | reverse complement strand
CGACTTCCTTGACCATCTGCGCGCCCATGTTCTCGAACTTGTTCTCGAGCTCGATCTCCTTGGCGACGGTGACGCCGTCCTTGGTGACCGTGGGAGCGCCCCACGACTTCTCGATCACCACGTTGCGGCCACGCGGGCCGAGGGTGACTTTGACGGCGTTCGCCAGCGTGTCGACGCCGGTGAGTACGCGGTTACGAGCCTTCTCGTCGAAAATAATGTCCTTGGCTGCCATTGCGATTCTCCTTAGCCCTCGATGATCCCGAGGACCTCGTCCTCGCGGAGGATGATGTGCTCGACGTTGTCGACCTTGATCTCGGTGCCCGAGTACTTGCCGAACAACACGCGATCTCCCGCCTTCACGGCGAGCTCGACCAGCGTTCCGTCTTCCGTGCGCTTGCCGTTACCGACAGCGATGACCTTGCCCTCGAGGGGGCGCTCCTTGGCCGAGTCGGGGATGATGATGCCGCCGCGGGTCTTCTCGACCTCCTCGACGCGACGAACCAAGATGCGATCCTGCAGTGGGCGGACGTTCATGACGTGGTCACTCCTCGATGGGTTTCCGACAGATTGCGAGTTTTGTTAGCACTCACCTGGGGCGACTGCTAACGGCCCGCTTCGTAAGATCCGGTTGGGTTTCGCGCAAGGCCTAGGCGGTCGATTTTCCTCGCGAGTCCACCCTGGGACCTCTCAGGGCCACCCCACCGTCAAAACCGCCGGTAATTTCCGCAGCCCGGTGTTCTCGGGGGAACGCTAACTCCCAAACATTTGTAGGGTTCTTGCATTGGCCCTGAACTCGCAGATGATCGAACCATGGACGTTACGTTGGCTGCATCTGTGGACGAGTACTTCCACGAGGTGGTGACCGACGCCCTCTCGGCGGTCGATCTCGATGCCTCGGAACCTGCGAGTTGGTACCTGGTCGGGCTCCTCGGTGACTTCACCAAGGCCCGGCTGACGGACGAGCCCCTCGGGCTCAAGCTCGCGCAGAACTCCGGAGACGCTGCGGAGCGTGTACGCAACCTCAAGCAAGTCGGTGACACGTCGCTCTACGTGGCCGGCTTCTTCGCCGAGTCGCTGAACCGCTCGCTGGTCGACGCGGACTACTACATCGGCCTCGGCCAGAATGCGTATCTCCAGCTCGCGCGGAGCTTCGGCGCCGGCAAGTCGATCAGCAAGATCTATGAAGAGCTCGCGGCCAAGTTCCCGCGCTTCGTCGACGTGCTCGCCGCGGTTCGCAAGCGCACCGCGCTCGCCGAGCTCAACGCGACCACCGACATCGGCAAGCTGTACGAGGTGTGGCTGCGCACGCGCGAGGAGTGGGTCGAGAAGAAGCTCAAGGCCGCGGGCCTGATCGTCGACCCGTCCAAGGGCCTTCAATAGTGCGAACCATCAAGCGGGTACAGCGCGGCCTCGAGTCGCTGTACCGCGTGGACACCGGGACCGACCTCGCCGATTTCGTCGTCGGCACCGAGTATCGCGACGAGCTCGTACGAGCGCGCCGCGCACGCGAGCAGCTCCTCGTCGTCGAAGCGGACGGCGAGCTCAACGTCGCGCTCTATCTCGAGCCGAGCGTGATCTCGAACCTCGACTCGCACGATCCGTCGCATCGGTTAGGCGATCACAACCTCGGGGATTTTCTCCTCGCGATCGAAGGTGTCTCGCACTTCATCTACACGGTGTGCTGTGCGCGCGCGGAGCGCCCGGTGAGCCAGCTCGAGCTGGAGCTGCAAGCCGAGGTCGACAAGTACGTGACGTGTCTCCTCACCACGGAGCCCGAGGTCGAGATGTCGACCACGCTGCGCCGCCGGCTGTTCGAGGACGCGGCGTACGAGCCGGACCTGGACGACGACGAGCAGGATCGCTATCGCGTCGCGAACGACAACGCGAACCGTTACGCGGAGTGGCTCGAAGGGACGTTCGTCGCGCGCCGCCGGATCCCCGAGATGCTCGGCGAGCTCCGGCGGTTCTATCGCCAGGGGCTCGCCGCGAAGCTGTCGACGATCGCGCGCGCTGCGTAGCTCTCGCTAGAGAGGCTTCACGGCGCGGAACAGGTCGTAGTCGGCCACTGCCCCGCCCCCGACTTCGCGCGCGAAGTAGATGACGCAGTTGTCCGGCGAGATCCAGCCGGGCGTCTCTGCGGTTCCGCCGCTGAGCTCCGCCACGCGCGTCGGCGCATCGAAGCCGTTAACGACCGACGTTCGCGTCGCCACGAAGATGTCGTAGGTCTGCCCGCCGCGAGTCGACCCGAAGTAGAGCGTTAGCTCGTCGGGGGTGACGACCGGATAGTCGAAGTCTCCTGCTTGCAGGTTCGTGCCCGTCACGACCACGGGCGGACCCCACGTGGTTCCCGTGCGCGCGGCGCGGTGAAGCATGCGCGAGTTCACGAGGTACATCGCCGAGTGATCGGGCAACACGTAGGGAGCGGTGTCGCTGATCGTCGTGTTCACCGGCGTGACGGGGGAGGGCGCCGTGAAGGCGGCGCTGGTCGTCGCGCGTGTCGACGACACGATGTCGTAGCTCCCGTTCACGTTCACCTGGTACTCGAGATAGATCGTCAGTCCATCCGCGGTCAGGTGAGGACGGCCATCGACTCCCGACGTGTTGACACCATTGATGAGCGACGGCGCACTCCACGGATCGCTGGTCGATGCGCGCGTAGCGATATACGCGTCGACACTGCCGGGGCCACCCGAACGATTACTTCCAAACGTGATGGTCAGCTCGTCGGGCGTGAGCGAGGCCGCGGTGTCGTTCGCCCCTGTGGCGTTCAGCTCCGTGATCGCGACGGGCGTGCCGAACGGCTTGCTCGGATCGCAGCGCGGCGGGGGCGCATCGATCGGTACGTCGGCGTCGGGCCCGTCTTGCTGCAGCGGCGCGTCGGCGGGCTTGTTGGGATCCGCGACCTCGCCGCACGCAGCCGAGAGCGCAGTGACGAGCACGCTGACGATCGGATGCTTCATGTTCATAGCGGCCTCACTGCGCGAGCGATGCGTGAAATGGGGGCACCCGTCGGCGCCATCGCCTGCTTCGTCAGGTAGATGACGCACTGGTCGGCGGAGACCCAGTACGGGATGTCGGGTGTGGTGCTGTTCAGCTCGGTGACCGCGACCGGCGCTCCAAAGCCGACCGCCTGCGACGCGCGCGTGGCGACCCACACGTCGTAGTTGCCGCCTCGATCACTGCCGAAGTAGAGCGTGAGCTCGTCCGGCGTGGGCACCGCGGTCGCGTGTGCGTCGAACACGTCGAGCATCGTGCCGGTCACGAGGGCTGGTGCGGAGAACATGTCGCCCGATCGCGCCGCGCGATAGATCTGGATGTTGTTGGCGCCGCCGCGCCGCGACACCATGTAGAGCGCGCTGTGATCGGGGAGCACGTACGGGCTCGCGTCGATGTCAGCGTCGTTGAGGATGGTGACCGGCGTGAGCGCGCCGAAGCTCGCGCTCGTGGACGCTCGCGTAGCGACCCCGATCGTCGGGTTCGTCGACGGTGAACCAACCGGCTCGATCACCGCGTACATCGTGAGCCCGTCTCCCGTGAGCGTGGGCCGCTGCTCGGGGCCCGTCGTGTTGACCCCTGCCACGATCGCGGGCGCGCCCCACGCGGCCGTGCGATCCGCGCGCGTGGACAGATAGATGTCGAAGCTGCCGACGCCACCAGCGCGGTTGCTCGCGAAGTAGAGCGAGAGCTCGTCCTCGGTGAGCCACGGCGACGTGTCGCTGTTGGACGCGCCGGTCGTCGTGATCTCCGCGACGAGCTCGGGCGCGCCAAACGGCTTACTCGGATCGCAGCGCGGCGGCGGCGAATCGATGGGTGCGTCGACATCTGCGTCCGCGGTGGCGCCATCCTGCTGGAGCGGTGCATCCGGGAGCTTGTTGGGATCAGCGACCTCGCCGCAACCGCCGACGAGAGCCACCACTGCGAAGCCAAGTCTCATGGCGCCGACTATCGCACGAGCAGCTCAGGGCGGTGCGAGGACGATTGTCACAGTCGTGCCGCGCGCGAGTCCGAGCGCGATCGTGGTCCCGGGCGCCGCGGTGATCAGCGCCCACATGTTTCCGTTGTTCGGGCCGGAGACATCGACGCCGTCGATCTTCGTGACGACATCGCCGACCTTCAGGTCCACCTTGGCCGCGGGGCCCGCTGGATCGATCCAGCTGACCTTGATCTCGCGCTCGTCGGGAAGCGTCTCCTCGGGCTGCTCGACGAAGTTCACGCCGAGCTCGCCGACGGCATCGCCACGCTTCACGCGCTTCCTCATGATCGGCACGTCGCCCAGGTCGCCATCGGGGCCGGGCGTTCGCACGAGGTTGACCGGTGCGTAGTCGCTGTCGCCCCAGTCCTTGGGATAGCCGCGTATGTAGATGCGTCCGCGCGGCGCTTTGTCGATCACGAAGATGCCCGCGTCGTCGGTCATGTTCGGCTCGTCGTCGTTGCCCCAGCCGCCGAAGCTGCTGTCGCCGATGATCGACGACGCCATCATGCGCACGCCGGCCACCGGCTTCGTCGTGCCGTACTCGACGAGGCGACCGCGCAGCGTGGTCGCGCCTTCGAGCTCGAGGAGGACGTCGGTCCGCTTCTGTCCCTCGGCGAGATCGATCTGGATCGTCTTACTCGAGCCCGGGACCTTCGCGGTCAGATCGAAGCTGCCCTGTGGCAGGTCCTCGATCGCGAACCGACCCTGCGTCATGTAGAACCGCTCGCCGCGCCAGAAGCCGGTCTTGCGATCCTGCACGGAGACCTCGAGCTCGTCGAGCGAGGCCTTGTCGCCGGGCGCGAGCTTCGCGACTCCGCGGATCTCGCCGGTCGGTTTGATCTGCAGCTTCGCTGTGCCTCCGACGGGAACATGCTCGGCCACGGCCTCGCCACCGCCGCGCCGATACGCGCGGATCGTGTAGTTGCCCGGTGCGAGCTTCTCGACGGTGAACGTGCCATCGACGCTGGTCAGCACCGGCTTCTCGTCCCACGTCCATCGCGCGTCGCTGACGCTCGACGCCTTGGCTCCTGCTGCGTCCGATTCGCGGACGCTCGAGATGAACGCATCGGTCACCGGTTGATTCGCGGAGTCGACGACGGTTCCTTTGATCGTACCGCCGAGCGCTTCGACGACGACGCGCACCGTCGCCACCTGATTCGCTTTGACGATGACCTTCTCGCCCTTCTTCGCGTCGTCGGTGGTGCCCGGTTTCTTGAGCGAATCGCTCCAGCCGCGCGACGCGCTGACGCGGTACTCGCCGGGACGCAATCCCTCGAGCGTGAACGCGCCGCCGTCGTCGACGTCACGATTCGCCCATCCGCGACCTCCACCACTGACGAGCCACGCACTCGCTTGAATCTTCGTGACGGGTGCTCCGCCTTCGTCGACGACGACACCCTTGATGGTTCCGACATCGTCGAGAACGAGGTCCCTCTCGAGCGCTTGTCCTGCGGCGACCTGGATCCGGAAGCCATCCTTGGGGGCCGCGCCTTTGTCGCTCGAGACCTCGAGCCGGTACGAGCCGGGCTTGAGGCCCTCGAGCGAGTAGCTGCCGTCGCGTCCGGACTCGTCGGCGCTCCACGCCGAGCGCGCACGTGCCGCGCCGCCGGTGGTGCGCGCCCACACGTTCGCGTCTTCGATCGGCGCGCCCGAGCGAGACAAGACCTTGCCGCGAATGGACGCGCCCGGATCGACCTCCCACACCAGGTCCGTCACGTTCTTCGTGGTGATCGTGACGCGATCGTACTTCTCGCGCGGTTGATAGCCCTGACAGCTGACCGCGGGGTCGTAGTCGCCGGGTAGCACGCCCTCGGCGAACAGCGTGCCGTCCGGGTTCCGGCGCATCTGGATCCAGCGCTCGAGCGCGCTGTTCTGCAACGAGACCACCGGCTCGAGGCACGGCTGCTTCGTCGTGGAGATGATGACCGTGCCCGTGACCTTCACCGCCGGGAACAGCTTCACGACGACACCATCGACGTGTTGGCCAAGACCGACGAGCGTGCTGCCCTCCGCGCGCCCGTACGCTTCGTCGGTGCGCGCGACCACCTCGTAGCGAGATGGGCCGAGCTTGTCGAGACGGAACGTTCCGTCCGCATCGGTGAACGTGGTGTCTGCTTTCGTCCAGTCCGCGAGCTGCACGCGCGCGCCCTCGACGGGCTGGTTGCTCGCGGCGTCGACCACGATGCCCGCGATCGACGACTCGGGCGTGAGGATGATCTCGAGGTCCTTCGCCGGCGGATCGACCCACTTCTCGCTCTCGTCATAGCCGTCAGCGGTGGCGTGGATCCGCGTGTAGTCGGGCGAGACCCACATCGAGAAGCGACCCTTGTCATCACTCTCGGTGGAGCCGAGCACGCGATCTCCGCGATCGCCCGACCACACGCGCGCCTGCGCCACGACGCCGCCAGTGAGATCGAGGACGGTCCCGGTGATCTCCACGCCACCGGTGCGCAGCGCGAGATCCACGCCGGTCTTTGCTTCGTTCGCGGCGAGGTTCACCGCGATGCGCTTGCGATCGCCGTTCGGGTGATAGACGGCAGGACGATAGGTCCTCGCGTTCGCTCCGACGCGGTACTCGGCGGGCAGGAGATCGCCGAGCGTGTAGCGCCCTTGCGCGTCGGTGGTCACGCACGTCGGCTGTCGCAGCTGCTCGGTGGCGAGGACGTTGGACGTGCCATACGCGCAGACCTGCGCGCCGGCGATGGGCGCCTCGGTCTCGTCGTCGACGGTGACCGTGCCTGCGAGCGAGCCGCGACCGAGCGTCTCGGGATCGGGCCGCGACGCCTTCTTGACCACGGCGCGTGACGTCTCGCTCGCTACGGGCGGTGGTGATGTCGTGGCGACGGACGACGAACCCTCCGTCTCGCCGGAGCTCGCGCGCCAGCGCCACACGACGACCGCGACGACGATCGCGACGAGCGCGAGGATCAGGGGGCGTTTCTTCATGAGGGTGGTGCCAAGGTGAGGGTGATCGACGCGCCGCGCTCGAGTCCGAGGACGAGCTTCGTGCCCGGTGGTGCCTGCATCAGGGTCCATGCGTGCATGTAGTTCGCGCCGCGCACGTCGACTCCGTCGATCGAGATGATGACGTCGCCGACCTCGATGTCCGTCTTGGCCGCGGGCCCATCGGGCTTGATGTAGCTGACGCGAATCTCGGCTTGCTCGGGCGGCGTCTCGGGCGACATCTCCTTGAAGTTCAGGCCCATCTCGCCGACCGGCTCTCCGTCTCTCACGCGGCGCCTCATGATCGGGACGTCGCCGATGTCGATCGTCGATTCCGTCGAGGACGTGACATCGCGGATGACGCGGAACCACGTGTACTCGGCTCCCTGCCACTCCTTGGGCATGCCCTGGATGGACAGCTTTCCGCGGGGGGCCTTCTTCACCGTGAACGAGCCCGAGGCGTCGGACGTGTTGTCCATGTCGTCGGACCAGGTGAACGAGAACGAACCTCCTTGCGCGATCTGCGCGAAGACGCGAATGCCGGACACCGGCGCCTTCGTGACGTAATCGACGACGCGCCCGGTGAGCGTGACCAGCTGCTCGAGCGCGAGCACGATGCCGGTCCTCTGCTCGCCGTTCGCGAGATCGATCTCGACCTTGGCCTGTCCGCCAGCCGCGCTTCCATTCACGTGGAAGTGCCCGGCCGGCAAGTCGCGAAGGACGAAGCGCCCCTTGGTGCGGAAGAAGTTCTCGCTGCGGCTAAAGCCCGTCTTGAGATCCTCGACGCTGACCTCGATCTCGTCGGGCAATGCCTGGCTCGCGATCGTCACCGTGCCTTCGATCGACGCCGTGTGCTTGATCTGGAGTCGCGCGTTCTTGGTACCGACGGCGACGTGCTCGAGCAGCGCTTCACCGCCGCCCTTGCGGTATGCGCGCAGCGTGTACTTGCCGGGCGCGAGCTCGGTGAGCGTGAACGTTCCGTCGACCCCGGTGAGCGTCGGCTTCTCGTCGCCCCAGCCCCAACTGCGCGTGCCGTGCGCGCCCGTCGCGGTCGCACCCGCCGCGTCGGACTCGCGCGCCTTCGAGATGAACGCATCGGTCACGGGCTTGCCGTCGGGATCGAGGACGACACCCTTGATCACGCCGGACTGCGACTCGACGACGAGCTTCACCGTCGACGTCTTGCCCGCCTCGATCGTCGTCTTCTCTCCCTGCGTCGAGTCATCGGTGGTGCCCGGCTTGCGCAAGCTGTCGAACCAGCCACGCGCGGCGGTGACGCGGTACTCGCCGGGACGGAGGCCCGTCACGGTGAACGCGCCGGAGGCGTCTGACTTGTTGGGCGCGCTGTCCCAGAACACGAACCGCGACTCGGTGATCGCGTTCGCGTTGATGGTGACGTTCGGTACGGGCTTGCCCGTCTCGTCGACCACCGTGCCCGTCAGCGTGCCGCCATCGTCGAGGACGATGTCCTTGGTGACGGTCTGTCCTGCCTTGGTCTCGATCTTGTAGCCATCGCGCTCGGCGACGCCTCGATCCGTGATGACCTCGAGCCGATACGTCCCCGCTTGGAGATCGTCGAGCTCGTACGTTCCATCGGGCTTGGTGCTACCGCCGCTCGCGTGCTCCTTGGCGCGCGCGTCGCCGCCGGTCATCCGCGCGTGGAGGCGCGTATCGGCGACGGGCTCGCCGCTCTTGGTGGTGATCTTACCGACGAGGACCGCGGCGTCGTCGACCTCCCACACGAGGCCGGTGAGGTCTTTGTCCGCGACGACCACCTTCGCGTAGTCGTCGCGTCCGAGCTTCTTCGGACAGTAGACGCTCACCTTGTACGTGCCCGGCAGGAGGCCGGTGATGGCGATCGTCCCGTCGTCGTCGGCGCTTCCGCTCCCCCAGCGATCGAGATCCTCGTCCCGCAGCGTGACGCTCGCGTTCTTGCAGTTCTCCTCGGTCCCCGCGAGGACGACCTTGCCGATCACGCGCGTCGTCGGATGCACGCGAACGACAACGCCGGTCACGTGCTCGCCGAGACCGACGAGCGTGGAGCCCTCCGAGCGCCCGTAGCCTTTCTCGCCGCGAACGGTCGTGACGTAGCGGCCCGGCGAGAGACCCTCGATGCGAAACGCGCCGCTCGCGTCGGTGCGCTTTCTCGAGTAGATGAAGAAGCCTTCCCACTGCGTGCGCTCGATGCTGACGTCCACGCCCGCCATGGGCTTGTCGGTGCGCGCGTCGACGACGAGTCCGGACAGCGAGCTCTCTGGCGTGAGCAACACCTCGAACGTGCCGGGTGCGCGGCCGCGCTGCTGTCCCGCGGCGTATCCGTCGGCGCGCGCGGTCACTTGCACGCTGCCGTGCGGTACCCACAACGCGAACGCGCCTCTCTCGTCGGTCTCCGTCGGTGGAGTCTCGCCACCTTCGCCCCACATGCCGACCTCGGCACGCACGCGCGCGTGGGCGATGGGCCCGCCGCTGATGTCGTTCACGACGCCGGTGATCTCGACGCCGCCGGGCGTGAGCAGGAAGTCGACGTTCTTGCGGTGCTCGCCCGGGGCGAGGTCGAACCCCACCTTCTCCGTTGGCCCCTTCGGATAGTGATAGCTGAAGCGAAAGCCGCGCGCGCCTGCCGTCGCGACGTAGCGCGCTACGAGCAGGTCGGTCCACTCGTACGCGCCGTTTGCGTCGGTGGTCTTGCACGGAGCTTCGTCCCAGAAGTCGGGAGGCAGCTCGTCGGAGTAGAGCGAGAGGCACACCGTCGCGTTGGCGATCGGCCGCTTGTCGATGTCGCGCACCGTTCCCGCGATCGATCCTCTGGGCTGCGTGCGCGGATCGATCTTCGGCTTCGTTGTCACGCCGATCGCGTGCGAGCCAGCCGCGCGATCGGTCGCTGCAGACCCACGGTGCTCGGTCGACTCGGCGCTGCGTTCGCTGCGGCATCGCCACAACACCAACGCGAGCACCACCGCGACGAGCCCGACGCCAACCCCGAGTCTCCGTTTCATGGCGTGATGCTACGACAGACCCGTGGAGCGTTCGGTTGCATTCCACGAATCTCGTGTCAGCGGCTGTTACGCCGAGAGCACGCGATTGTCGATCAGGCGTGTCGTTCCGACAAAGGCGGCGATGGCGAGCACGGCTTTGCGCTCGATGCGCACGATGTCCGTCAGCTCGTCGGCATCGCGCAGCTCGACATAGTCGATTCGCGCGAGCGGCTCGGCCTCGATCGGTGCACGCGCCGCAGCGACGAGTGCCTGCGTGTCACGCTCGCCGGCGCGGAATGCAGCTTCGGCAGCGGCGAGCCCGCGCGAGAGTGACAGTGCGGCGAGGCGTTGCTCCGATGACAAGTACGCGTTTCGCGACGACAGCGCGAGACCGTCCGCTTCCCGGACGATCGGTACGCTCTCGATGGCGACATCGAAGTCGAGGTCGCGAACCATGCGACGGATGATCGCGAGCTGCTGGTAGTCCTTCTCGCCGAACACCGCGACGTGCGGCTTGGTGATGTGAAACAACTTCGAGACCACGGTGGCGACGCCCGCGAAGTGGCCCGGCCGACTCGCACCGCAGAGCGGCTTCTGCAGCTCGCGAACCTCGACGTACGTCTGCGCGCCCGGCCTGTACATCGCATCGGCCGCGGGACAGAACGCGAGATCGATCCCTGCGGGGCGCGCCTTCGCCAGGTCGCCTTCTTCATCGCGCGGGTACCGAGAGAGGTCTTCGGTGGGACCGAACTGCGTCGGGTTCACGAAGAGGGTGAGGATCACCACGTCGGCGCGCGCGCGCGCGTGACGGACGAGCGCGAGGTGGCCTTCGTGCAGCGCGCCCATCGTGGGGACGACGGCGATGCGGCGACCATCGCGGCGGAGATCCTCGACGCGTGCGTGCATCGCGGACGGATCGCGAAAGACTTCGAACGGAATGTTCACGCGCGCATGCTAGCCCAGCGGCTCAGCAGGCGGTGAGCGCTTCCATGCAGTCGGAGGTGCGCATCATGATCTGCGGAAAGTTGGTGCCGCCGAGCGAGCTCAGGCTTCCGTCGCAGACATCGATCTGATCGATGATCTCCATGCACCGCGCTGCCTGCGGGCAGTTCGACGGAAGCGGGCTGACGGGGAACGCGGACATGCTCGAGCACATCGTGGTGATCGATGGATCGCTGCACGACTTGGCCTTGTCGCAGAGGCGGTTCGCGATGTTGCCGAGCAGGACGAAGCCGATGTTGTTGCCGCCACCGAGCGTTCCGCCAAGGCCACCACCACCGCGGCGTCCCGGACGCGGGCTCGAAAACGGATCGCGCAGCGGATCGCCAGGATCGATCATCGTCTGATCGTCCGGATCATCGGGCGGCGGCGGCACCGGCGCCGTGTTCCCCGACGGAGGCTGCCCGTTCTGCCACGGATCACCGCTCGGAGGTGGGAGCGGGTTTGTCTCCATGCGCTCGGGAGCCGGGCCCGCGCCGTGGTTCTTGACGCCCACGTCGATCTGCTCCGATGCCGGCCACACCATGAGGATGACGGCGAGCACGATCGCGAGCGACGCGAGGATGATGACGGCGATGGGCCAGTTGCGCGCGAGCCATCCGCGGTCGTCGCCAGCGGCGCGCATGCGGCCCGTCGGACGAGGCGGAAGGATCGGCACCGGGTTGTACGCCTCGCGCGCGTGCGTGGGCGGACGAACATCGATCGATGGTCGCGCGTGAGCCAGCGCGACAGGAGTGGCGCCGACCTGCGTCTCCTGCGCATGCGCCGGGAGCGCGAGCACGTCCTGCGGTCGCGGCGCGGGAGCGAGCACCTGCGCGGGTTCCGGTGTGCCGGGACGTGCCAGCGGCGGCAGCGCAGCAGCCGCTTGTGGGCGCGCCGAACGGGCGGAGGCGAGGTCTGCCTTGCAGTGCTTGCAGCGACCCGCGATGGGATGAACGAGGCCGCGACACAACGGACACGGAACGCGCCCATCCGATGGAGACGTGCGAGACGCCACTGCCATGATGTTGATGCTGGCAGGAGATCGAGGAGGATGCAAAGGTGCATCTCATGCCCCGACCCGTCCCTCCGCGGATCCACGAGCACGAGGTGACGATCACCGGACTCGATCCGCGTCACGACGGTGTTCGCATCGCCCAGCTCTCGGACATCCACGTCGGCAACCTGACGCCGCCATCGCACATCCGCGCGGCGATCGCGGCCGCGAACGCAGCGGCGCCCGACATGATCCTCCTCACGGGCGACTACGTGTGCTGGAAGCGCGACGAGGTCGAGCGCGCGCGGACGCAGCTCGCGGGGCTACGGGCATCTCGCGTGCTCGCCGTGCTCGGCAATCACGACTACTTCGTGTCCGGCACGGGCGTACGCAGCGCGCTCGAGGGCAACGGCTATGAGGTGCTGCGCAATCAGACGACGATCGCGCAGGTCAACGGCGCGCCGCTCGCGATGGTCGGCGTCGACGATCCGGTCACGCGCCACGACGATCTCGACGCTGCGTTCGCGGGAGCACCAACGAAGACGACGCGCATCGTGCTCTGTCACGCGCCGGATCGCGCACCCAAGATCGCGGCGCGCGGCGCAGAGCTCGTGCTGAGCGGGCACACGCACGGCGGCCAGATGTACGTGAAGGGAATCACCGATCGGATCATGGCGCGCGTCGGCCTCAAGTTCCGTCGTGGCATGTACGAGGTGGGCGAGGGCGAACAAAAGGCGCAGCTCTACGTGACGCCTGGAGTCGGGTTCTCCGGCGTAACTCGCCGGTTTGGCGAGGGGACCGCAGCCGAGGTCGCGATCTTCACGCTTCGCGCGGCACCGCGGGAACAAACACTCGCGAAGGCCGGTTAAGGTCGTTCCATGGGCAAGCTCTTCACGGAACGAATCTGACCTAGGGTCCGGGCCTGCGCGGCCCGCATCGTTGCTCTCGGCACGGTCCTGTTCGCACTCGCGCTCGTCGACGAGCTCGCGAGCGGGATCCCGTATGGCAGTGCTGCGCAGATCGAACGAGCGTTCGGGCTGTCGTACACCGCTACCGCCGTCGTGATGTTCGTCGTGCCCGCGACGATCGCGATGATCGTCGAGCCGTTCATCTTCCTGCTCGCGGATCGCTATCCACGCGCGCTGTTCCTGCGCGTCGGTGTGACCGTGATGGCGGTGTCGCTCGCAGGTGTGGCGGTCGCGCCGAACATCGTTGTCCTCGCGATCTCGATCTCGATCTTCTGGCTCGCGAACGGCGCGGCGGTTCCGCTCGCGCAAGCCACGCTCGTCGATCGAAATCCAGAAGCGCGCGGACGCACGATGGCGCGGTGGACGCTGCTCTCGACGATCGGTGACTTCATCGTGCCGCTCGTCATCGGCGGGGTCGCGCTCGCCGGTCGCGGTTGGCGCATCGCGCACGTCGTCATCGCGATCGCCATCGCGGTGTTCGCCGTGGTCTTGTGGCGCCTCGATCTGTCGGGGCTCGGGACCGGGGCTCCACCCGACGAAGCCGGCGACGACGGCGACGACGCGAGTGAATCGCAGGGGCTCCTGGCGACGCTGCGCGACGCGCTACAGGATCGCGTGCTCGTCGCGTGGCTGTTCGGCGTCGCGC
Source organism: Pseudomonadota bacterium (assembly GCA_023428295.1). Taxonomy (GTDB): domain Bacteria; phylum Myxococcota_A; class Polyangia; order Haliangiales; family Haliangiaceae; genus JABFXX01. Next base: position 44,065 of record JAEYYV010000330.1, on the reverse strand, counting down.
TGTGCGACCTGCTCGACGAGATCCTCGTCGTGTTCGCGACGATTCACCTGCGTGACAACCTCGGCGGAGGAGTCGCGTCGCAGAGCGCGATGATCCTCGCGATGACGATCGGCAGCGGCGTCGGGCTCGTCGCGCTCGATCGCTTCCTCGCCACGCGCGGCGAGCGCACGATGCTTCTTTGGTGCGCGAGCGCCTGCGCGGTCTCGTTCGTCGCGTGGATCTGCGCGCCGACGTTGCCGGTGTCGGTGGCGCTGATGGTGTTCGTCGGGATGTTCTCGGCGCCGTTGTATCCACTCGCCGCGGCGCAGGCGTACGCCCGACGGCCGAATGCATCCGGCTCGGTGCTCGCGGCGCAGAGCTTGTTCGCGCCGATGGGGCTCGCATTGCCGTTCGTGATCGGCGTGGTGGCGGACCAGGCAGGGACGTACATCGCGCTGCTCGTGCTCGTCGCACAGCCGCTCGGGCTCGTCGCGCTCGTGCTCGCTACGCGCGGCGGTGGTTCTCGTACACCGACAGACCGTGGCGACCCGCCGGACGATCGCGCCACTCCTGGACCTGCGCCTGCGCCGCCGGCGTGAGCTCGTCGGCCGGCGGCATGCCGATCGGATGTTCGCGCGGGAACAGGATCGGCGACGCGAGCGCCGCGAACGTCAGATCCGCGATCGTGAAGCGATCACCCGCGAGGTACTCGCGTCCGTCCGCGAGCTTCTTGTCGACGGCGTCGAACGTCTCCTCGATCTTCTTGCGCGATCGCTCGGCACCCTCGGCGTCGATCTTGAGCTCGCGCTTCAGGATGCCCACGGCCAAGGGGCGGGTGACCTTGAGGCCGATCGCTTGCCAGCGCGGAACTCCGCGGACCAAGACATCGTCGAGATCGCTGCGCGGCAGCAGCTGGAAGTACGCCCATCGCCGCGTCGCCGGACCGAAGCTGCGATCGAGCTCGTCCTCGAGCGCGAGCGCTTCGTCGCGCGCGCGTGAATCGGCGGGCAACAGCGTGCCCGGCCTCTTGGAGTCGGCCCACGCCGCGATGTCCGTGGAGTCGGTCAACCGTTGCTTCTTGGTGACGAGGATCGGCACCGACTTCTTGCCGCGCACGGCGACGTAGTGAAACAGCGGGAGGTGGCCATCCTCCTCGTACGCGATGTGACACGCATCGAGCGCCCAGCGTGCTTTCTCGCAGTAGTGCGAGAACGGAATCGTGATCAGCGTTGCTCGGTCGATTGCCATCGCGTCGTCTTCTCCGCTTCCTGCGCGCGTCATCTGCGTTTTCGTCGCGCCTTGGCCGCGCGCATGAGATCCGTGAAACCGCCTTGGCCTTCCGCGAGCATCTCGTCGAGCTCGCCGCGCACTCCGCCGAGCGTGGTGCGCGCCCTCTTCACGGGGAACGTCAGCGCGGTCGCGATGCCGATCACGATCGCGAGCGAGAGACGAATACCGGCCATCGCGACCCAGCCGCCAAAGCCAAAGCCGAGCACCGCGAGCCGCAGCACCGTGCCGAGCGGCTCTTGGACGTCGCCGAACATCATGCGCGGCGCGAGCTCCGCGGCGGGACGCGTGGTGAGTGCACGCGATTCTTTCGCGCGCTTCTCCACCACAGGCTTGGTCTTCGCGAGCAGCGCGACGACGTCCCGCGCGCGCTGCGGGCGCTTCTCGGGATCCGGATCCGTCATCGCGAAGAGCACGGATCGGAAGCCGTCGTCGAGTGAGGGCAGGTGCTTCGCGAGATCCATACGCAGGCCCTTGCGCGGAACATCCTCGGGCTCCACGCCGCCTGCGAGCGCGACGATGGTGGCGCCGAGCGCGTAGATGTCGGTCGCGGGCGTGGCCTGGCCATGCAGCTGCTCGGGCGCCATGTAGCCGAACGTTCCGACGATCGTGGAGCCTCCGCGATCGCGCGCTGCATCGAGTACGCCGCCAAAATCGACGAGCGAGATCCGACCGTCCGAGCCGCGGATGATGTTCGACGGCTTGATGTCGCGATGGACGACCGCCGGCACGCGGTTGTGCAAGTAGTCGAGCACCTCGAGCGAACGGATGAGCACGTCGCGCAGCTCGATCTGCGAGAGCCGCCTGCGCTGGGTCAGCTTTCGCAGATCCTCGCCGGGTACGTACTGCATCACGAGGTTGAACGTGCCGGGCGGCTCCTCGACGGTCGCGTAGAAGCGGGGCACGCCTGCATGCCGGAGCTGCGAGAGCACCTTGGCCTCGCGCTCGAACAGCTCGAACGACTTCCACGCGCCGCTCGGTCGCAGTCGCTTGACGACCACTTCTTTGTCGTCGGCGCCCTTCGCCTTCTCGTCCTTGGCGAGAAACAGCTCGCCCTGGGAGCCCTTGCCGAGCTGCGGTCCGAGCCGAAACCGTCCCCCGATCAGGGGACCGTCGAACGGCTTCGCGGACATGCCGCTTGATAGCACGGCGCGCGGAGCGCGAGCACGAGGACCGCGAGCGAGCGCATCGCGGGATCGAGGCTCGCTCTGCGCCGAACATCCAGCAGCAGAGCGAGTGGTCTGCGAACTAGTTCGCCAACGTGAGCTCGGTCTCGAGGGCCTTCAACCGAGCTTCGACCGTCTTGTCGGTGATCTCTTCGTTGGCGAGGTCCTCGTAGTCCATCGGTGTCGCGACATCGATGTCGGCGACGACCTCGTCGTCCGCGCTGCCACTACCGGTGTTGGTGTCCGAGCCGCTGCCCGCAGGAGCGCTGGGCTCTTCGGTCGCAGCGACGGCGCTTCCACTTCCGGTCGGCGGAGGGTCGGCGGGCGGCGCCTTGTCGGCGGACTTGCCGCATGCGGCTGCGACGAGGAGAACGAATGCGAGCTTCTTCATCGAGCACCTCCTGCGCGGAACGCGGCATCCAGGGCAGCCATGCGCTCCTCGTGACGTTGTTCCTCGCGCTCGCGGAGCATGTCCACGCGAACGCCGAGCTTCGTGTCGGCCTTGATCTCGGCGACGTCCGCCATGCGCACCAGCTCCGCGATGCGCTGCGCGTGCAAGTTCATCTCGTCCTGCGTCTCGGGGCTCGCGAGGAACGCGGCGGCGTAGCGCGCGCGGATCTGCGCGAGCGTCTCGGCGCGGCGCTGCTCGCGCGTCGACACGCGCTCGTTCCACCGATCGAGGACAGCCTTCTCGCGCGCGGCGCGATCCTTGGCGAGCTGCTTCTGACGCGCGGCCCACTCGGCCTCTGCTTTCTTGCGCGCCTCCTCTTCGAGACGCTTGCGCTCGGCTTCCGCATCGTAGTCGGGGGCGACCTCGAAGTTTCCGACGAGCAACGTCTGCCCACCCGCGCGCACCGCGATGAGTCCCGACGTCGCGTCGTTCGGCACGACGAAGCGCATCTCCTCGTCGGTGACCTTCACGCCACGGATCTCCTTGCCAGCCCAGAGGACGGACGCGTTCTTCGGGAAGTTCTTTCCGCGGATGACGACCTTCGCGCCGACCTTGCCTTTGTTCGGCCAGTAGTTCGACACGACGGGACGCTCGAACTTCCAATCGCGACGCGGGGCCGGCTTGCTCGGCGTCACGACCGGCGGCTTGGTGTTGCGATCGATCCAGTCACCGGGCGTTCGCTGCCAGCGCCCATCACGCTGCTCCCAGCGCGCGGGTCGCCATTCCTTGTTGGCGCGTTCGCGCTCCCAGTGTCCGGGGACCCACTCGTACTTTCCGTTCTTCCAGTCCCACTCGCCGTCGACCCAGACGTAGCCGGCGCGCGCGGCCTCGCGCTTCTCTTGGCGCAAGGGCGGCGGTGCTTCCCGCGGATAGTCGTTGGCGACGGGTGGTGGCAGCGTGGTGCCGCGATCGATCCAATCACCAGGCGTGCGTTGCCAGCGTCCATCGCGCTGTTCCCAGCGCGACGGCCGCCACTCCTTGTTGGCGCGCTCGCGCTCCCAGTGACCGGGGACCCACTCGTACTTTCCGTTCTTCCAATCCCACTCTCCCGCGACCCAGACGTAACCGGCGCGTGCAGCGTCGCGCTTCTCCTCGCGCGGAGGCGGCGGCGCCTCGCGCGGATAGTCATTGGCGCGAGGGGGTGGCGATGGCGGCGTTGGAGTTGGTGCTGGTGCGGGCTCGTTCGCAGAGACCCACGAACCTTCGACCCACGCCCAGCGATCACCGCGCTTCTCCCAGCGGCCCTCGCGCCACTGCTTGTTCGCGCGCGTGCGCTCCCAATGGCCGGGCACCCATTCGTACTTGCCATCCTTCCAGTTCCAACGACCCGCCACCCAGATGTAGCCGGCCTTCGTCCCTGGCGCGGCCTCTGCCTTGGGGGGTGGCGGTGCTTCCTTTGGACCGTCGTCCTTCGGCGGTGGCAACCGTCGCGCTTGTCTGTCGTCGCGATCATCGCGCGGCTGCGCGAGTGCCACGGGTGCGCCTAGCGCGCACGCCGCGACGAGCGAGATCCATCGAATTCGCATGTCGTCTCCTTGTTGGGGGGTAACGCTATCGCCACTTCGACGGCGCTGCAGTCCGTCTCTTCGCGTTGAAACACTTTGACATCAAATGATCAACTCTACGTACAGCAACGCTATTCATAGGGATCGAACCGCGCGGACGACTGCTTTGCGCGATTGCACGCCGCGATCTCCGCCTCGGTGAACGCGTGTTCGCTACCCGCGGGGAAGTGAGCGCGCGCGAAGCCCACGATGATCGCTCGCGCGGTCTTCGCCGCTTCGACGATCTCGGCGCTGCCGGACTCGACGCATTCGTCCCACATCTCGAACAGCGCTTGCTTGCGCTGCTGAGGATCGTTCGTTGTGGCCCACACCCGCGCGAGGTTCTTCTTCACGATCTGCGCGACCTGCGCGAGCTGCTGCGACTTGTGCTTCGCCCCGATCTGCACGCGCTCGTCGCGGGTCGAGTCGAGGAACGCGAGCTTCTTGCTCGCATACGGATCGGATCCCTTGCGGCGCGTGATCGCGTCGGTGATGTCGAAGCCGCCGGCCGCGATCGGAATGCCACCGCCGGCCCCGGGGTTCGGATCCTTCTCGTGCGCGTACACCGGCGAGTCGTTGCCATAGAGGCGCTCCGCACCGGAGATGTCCTCGCGCGTGAGGTTCTTCGGTCGCTTCGGCGCGTTCGGCGGGCCGAGGGTTCCGACGGGCTTGTTCGGATCGTAGTACCAGGCTTGAACCATGTCGCCGATGTCTTTGGGCGTGGGGAGCGTGAGACGAATGTTGACGTTCCGCTTGTCGGTGAGCTTCACGCTCCCGTCTTTGTCTACCTTCGCGACGAACGCACCCTGATCGGACTTGTGCGTGCCGTTGCCGTCGGGCGCGAGCTTGCCCGTCGAGAGATCGCGCTCGGGCGTCGTTCCGTTCGGGACGTTCTCGAGATCGTCCCAGTGATCGCGAACGAACGTGCCGGGGCGTGGCGCGCGGCGCATGTCGAGGTACGGATTGCGCGTAGGCGCATCGGTCGTCGGTCTGTCGCTCGGAGTGCTCGTCGCATCGCTCGTGCGCTCGCTCGTTCGATCGCTCGTTCGCTCGCTCGTTCGCTCGCTCGTGCGCTCGCTCGTGCGCTCGCGCAATGCGGGCAGCGACGGAAGTGGTGCGATGGCCGGCGGCTCGTCGGCCGAATCCAAGAACACGACATCGACCGGCGTGCGGTCGTCGGGTGTCGCCGGGGACGGAGACGTGGGGGGAACGAGCTCGACCGAGACCGCCTTCTCGGGAGCTCGACGAATGGGTTCGGCGACGAGCTGGACAGCGCCAAGAACGACGGCGTGGACCGCCGCCGAGATGGCGAGCGTGCGCGCGGTCGACAGGCGCGACGAAGCTCGCGCGCGCGACGCTCCCGAGGGGAGTGCCGAGCTCGTCGACGATGTGGGGCGCACCGGGATGCGACCAGTATCGCGCTCGAATCGTTGCTCGGCACGCATCGCTTTCGGCTGGTGACGCGACTTCTAGGCCCCTGAAATCGTTGCAGGCATGGGTGGGCGAGGGGATGCTCGTGAGGGTTGGCGACACCTCGGGGACGGTCGTTGACACCTACCGTCATGAGCTTTCTCGCCCGCCTCTTTCGATCTGGCCCCGGCGCCGATCTGCGCGCTGCGAAGGCCGGTGACAAGGACGCGATCGGCAGGTTCTACGACGCGCACGTCGATGGCCTGTACGCCTTCGTGTTCTACCGGGTCGGCCGCGATCACTCGCTGGCCGAGGATGTCGTGCAGGAGACATTCACGATCGCGTTGTCGCGACAAAGCGACTACGACTCGCAGCGCGGCTCGGTCGGCTCGTGGCTCACGGTGCTCTCGCGCAATGTGATCCGCGATCATCTGCGAGCTCACAAGCGCAGCGACGAGCTCCAGTCGACGTGGGAGCGCATCGACGCGACGCTGGCACAGACGTTCGCCGCGATGGCCGAGCGGCCGTTGCCCGGCGACGTGCTCGAGCGCGCAGAGACACGCGACCTCGTGCACATGGCGGTCGCGCACCTGCCCGAGCAGTACAAGACCGCGCTCACTCGCAAGTACATCGATGGAGAGAGCCTCGAGACCCTCGCAGCAGAGCTCGGCATCTCCGTCGACGCGACGAAGTCGCTCCTCGCCCGCGCGCGACGAGCGTTCCGCGACACGTTCAACACCCTCGCGTCGACGCTGTCGGCCGCCACTGCGGAGGTCTCGCAATGAACAACCAACACAATCAAGACGACGTTCTCGAGCAGAACGTCTCGACGCTCCTCGAGTCGGGCGGTGAAGCGCCGAAGCTGACGGACAGCGCGCGCGCGCGCATGCGCTCGCAGCTCGTCGCGAAGCACGGCGTGGAAGCGGTGGCAAAGACGCCGATGCGAGGACTTCGCGCCGCGGGGCTCGGGCTCGTCGCTGCGGCGGCCGCGGTGCTGCTCGTCACGCGCCTCGTGGACCGCGACGATGTCACGACGGGCGGAACGATCACGAAGCTCGAGGATGGCTCCTCGTGGATCGTCGAGGGCGACTCGCAGGTGACGATGCTCGCGGACCGTCGCGTGCGTGTCGATGGCGCGGCGCTGCTCGACATCGCACCGGGCAAGGGTGACTTTGTCGTCGAGACGCAGCACGGAACGATTCACGTGCTCGGCACGCGATTCCTCGTCGATGCGACCAAGGACCGGACCACGACCGCGGTGGTGCGCGGACAGGTGAAGCTCGCGACGTCTGCAGGTGATGTGGTGCTGCACGCCGGCGAGCAAGCGGTGGCCGAGCCCGGCCGTCCGCCGACACGAGGTCCCGCGCCGCGACTCTCGCACCTCGTGTCGTGGGCGGCCCAGGCGCGTCGACGCGCGGAGCACGACGTCACGCCGCTGCGCAACGGCACGCTGTTCGCGCGTGATCCTGGCGTGCGCAACGGCGTGTTCGGAGAGGAGTATCCGCTGCCGCTAAAGAAGCTCGGCGTCGATATCGTCGTCGAGAATCAGGTCGCGCGCGTCGCACTCGATCAGACGTTCTTCAACGCGGAGAATCGCGTGCTCGAGGGCGTCTACAAGTTCGGCATTCCGTCCGATGCGGCGCTCCAGCGACTGGCGATGTACGTCGATGGCACGCTGACCGAGTCCGCCGTTGTCGAGCGCATGCGCGCGCGACGGATCTACGAGGAGCTCGTCTATCGCCGCGTCGACCCCGCGCTCCTCGAGTGGGAGGGCACGGGCAAGGTGTCGCTGCGCGTGTATCCGTTGCCCGCGCGACAGGAGAAGCGCCTGATGCTCGCGTACACGCAGAGCATCCCGAAGCTGTACGGCGATTGGTCGCTCACGGTTCCGCTGCCGCAGATCGATGCACCGGTGGGCGAGGTCGCGTTCGACGTGACCGTGCGAGGTTGCGCGAACTGCGAGATCACGTCGACGAGCCACCCGATCACCGTCGAGCGGACGGGCGACGACGCGAAGGTCACGTATCGCAAGAACGGCGACACGATCGGCGACTCGCTCGTCCTGCGCGTGCGCGACGCGCAGCAGAGAGCATCCGTGGTCACCGAAACTCTCGACGGCGCGCGCTACGTGATGGTGCGCTCGCCCGCGCAGTTGCCAAACGAAGCGCGTGCGTATCGGCCGCGTACGTGGGTCATCCTCGACGACGTGAGCGCGTCGCGCGGCTCGATGGAGCGGCGCGCGCAAGCGGATCTCGTCGACGCGTTCGTGCGCGAGCTCGATGAAGAGGACACGCTGGCGGTCGTCGCGTTCGACGTGGAGGCGCGCACCAAGCTCGCGCCGACGCGCGTGCTCGACGTCGATCGCCAGAAGCTGCGCGCGGCGCTGGCGGGCGAGGGCGATGTGGGTGCGACGGACTTCGCGCTCGCGCTCGACTCCGCGATCGCGCTGCTCGCGGGGACGACCGCCGACGACGCGATGATCGTCTACCTCGGCGACGGCGTGGTCACGAGCGGCTCTCGTCAGCTCGATGCGCTGCGCCAGAAGATCACGGGCAAGGCGCAGTTCATCGGCGTCGGCGTCGGTGACGGTGCAGATACGCAGACGCTCGAAGCGCTCGCGGCGGCGACGGGAGGCTATGCAACGACGGTCGACCTCGCGGATGACCTCGGTTGGCGCGCGTTCGATCTCGTCGCCGCGCTGCACACGTCGCGTGTCACGGGGATCGGCGCGCGTCTCGTCGACGCGAACGATCAGCTCGTGCCGTCGACGCTCTACGTTCGCTCGCCACAGATCGCCGACGGCGAAGAGCTCGAGATCGTCGCGAAGCTCGCTGGCGACGGTACGCCTGCCGCGCTCGAGCTGTCGGGTACGTCGAACGGGGCCCCGTGGCAGCAGCGCATCGCGCTCGACGCGAGCGCGGCGGGCGCGGGCTACTTGCCGCGGCTGTGGGCGCATCGTCACATCGCCGCGCGCATGCTCGCGAAGCACGAGCCCGCCGAGACGCCGCAAGCGCGCGAGGAGCGCGACGAGGCGATTCGCAAGGAGGTCGTGGAGCTCGGCAAGCAGTACTTCCTGCTGTCGCGTCACACGTCGCTGATCGTCCTCGAGAACGACAAGATGTACGCGACGTACGGCGTGCGCAAAGGGCAGGGCGATACGTGGGCGCCGTACGCGATGCCCGACAAGATTCCGGTGGTCACGGTGGCGCACACGACGCCCGTCGACGTGGCCAGCGACGCGGAGGTGTTCCGCATCCCGCATCAGATCTTCTACTCGTACGCGCAGATGGATCTCGGCGGTGGCCTTCTCGGCGGCGAGCTGGGAGGGTGGGACAGCGTCGAAACGCTCTCGGACGGCCAGCTCGGGCTCGGTGTCAACGCGTTCGGAAACGGTCACGGCGCGCTCGGCAACGCGCGCACGCGCCGGCAACTCGACCTGGAGGTGCCGAAGATCCCCGAGATCAACGCGCCGGCCGAACCCGAGGAGAGCGGGGCCGAAGAGCGAAAGAGCGCTCGCGCTACGAGCGCGAAGGCCATGCGGCCGCCATCGCCGGACGGCGATCTCGACAGGCGTGGCCCTCGTCCGTCGGCGCGCAAGCGCGTCACCACGATCGAGCCGCAGCAGAGCGGTCGCTGGCCCAACAAGTGGGCCTCGCACTCGCGCGGCGGCCTCGTGGCTCAGCGCTTCACCCACCCGATGGACATGGCGTACGACGACCTCACGGCGTTCATGCCGGCGTTGTTCGCCGACGCGAGCGATGCGTGGCGCGAAGATCTCGAGACGGCGGCAGTCTCGCCGAGTCATCCGATCGACACCGCGTCGAAGTCGCTGCTCGAGAAGGCGCGGGCAGCGCTGCCGGCCGGTGTGTATCGATGGGGCGAGCACGAGATCGCCGTCGACTCGGCGCGCCGCATGGGATGGCGTCGCACCACCGACGTGGACCTCGTGGAGACCGCCTCGTTCGACGGCGCGACGTTCACGCGTCGCTACGCCGAGCTCGGCATCGATGTCACGCGTGCGATCGCGTCGGACGACATCGCGCTGTCGCTCGCGTATCTGCCGGTGTGGATCGCGGATCCCTCGCACTACGCGCGCTACTTCGAGGTGAAGGCGACGGGGCCGCGGACGATCACGCTGTCGTCGTACGCGAGCGGCAAGCCGGTCGTGATGTTCGAGCTCGAGCTCGATGCCAATCATCACCTCGTCGCGATCCGCAATGGCGCGGGCAAGACGCTGCTCGCGATCACGTGGGGCCCGGTCGGTCCCATCGCCGCGCGAACGCAGGATGGCGACATCGCGGTGGGCTTCACGGGGCAAGCGATCGCGGACGCCACCGCGTGGGCGCACCAAGCGTCGCCCGCGCAGCGCACCGTCGTCGAGTTGCCGACGCGCATGCCGTCATACTGGGAAGCACGCTTGAAGACCGAGACCGCTGGGAGTGCTGCGTGGCGCCACGCGCAGCGCCAGCACCTCGTGAGCCTCGCGGCCACGAGCAATCGCGCGGGCCTGTTCAGCGCGTACGAGGCGTTGCGCGCATCCGGCGGCACCGAGCTCGGTGACCTCGTGCTCGCGAGTGCGGGGATCGCCACGTCGTCGACCGACAAGCAGTTCGCCGACGCGCTCGCACCGCACGCGAGCTCGCCGATCGCGCGCTACCTCGTCGCGGGCCGCGCGTACGGCAAGAACCCGCAGCCGGATCGCATGACGCCGCAGACCACCGCCGGCGCGATCGGCGCGCTGTGGCAGCTGCGCGAGATCGCCGCGCTGAACGCCGCGGCCAAGAGCACGCTCGCCGTGGACAGGCTCGTCGCCCTCGGCGCGCGCGCGCTGCAGCTCCGCCTCCTCGCGGCGTCGTTCACGTCGAACCGCTACGATCTCGGCGCGGCCGACATCATCCGCGCCTGGCAGAGCGTGGCCGTCGGTCGCTACAAGAACGTCGCGCGCGCCAACGCGGCGAGCGCGCTCCATAACCGCGGCGCGTACGAGCAAGCCGCCGACATGATCGCGGTGATGATCGACGAGCTCGATCTCACCGCGGATCCGCCGATCCTCGGCTCGGGTGCCTACGCGGTCCAGCAATCCCGCCGCGGCAACGCGGGCTGGCAGCTGCTGTGGACGCGCTGGCGCGATCGCGTCCTCGCGGGCACGAGCTACGACCACGTGATGGCGCTCGCGCAACTCGCGGCGCAACACCCAACCGATGCGCACGCGATCTTCGCGCGGGCCATCGAGCTCGCGGGCGACGATGTCGATCGCCAGGTCCACATCGCCAACATCGCCGTCGCGCACAACCTGCCAGCTCTCGCCGAGGTGCTCGTCGACGAGCTCGTCAAGAAGCACGACACGGCCGAGCTTCACCAACTCGCCGCGCAGTTCGCGCAGCAGCAGCGCCGCACGAGCGACGCGCTCGCGCACCTCGAGGCCGCGCAACGCGCATCCGCCGACGAGGCCGTCACGATCAGCACCGTGCGCAGCGAGCTGCGAACGATCATCGCGACCGCCAAGGAGCTCGCGCTCGAGTCCACCGGCACGGCGCGCCACGCCGCCGTCGAGCGCGCGATGCAGTGGGGGGCGAAGTGGCGCGCGATCGATCCGGGTAACCCCGATATCGATCGTCTCCTCGGCGAGCTGCAGCTCGCTGTCGGTAACCAGCGCGAAGCGTGGCGCCAACTCTCGGGCGTCATCGAGCGCGATCCGATGGCAGGCGCGGGCTACATCACCGTGGCCGAAGCGTTCGAGGCCAGAGGCAAGGTCGAGGAGGCGCTCGACTACTGGCAGCAGGCGATCGTGATCGAGCAGACCAACCCGACGCCGCGCGTGCGCAAGGCCCAGGCGCTCATCGCGCTCGGTCGCACCGCCGAGGGCGACGCGTTGCTCGAGCAGGTCGCGAAGGGCACGTGGCACGACATCTGGATGGGGCAGGTGTATCAGGCGAAGAGCTTGTTGGAGCGCGGCAAGGCCAAGGCCGGCGCTCGTTAGGACGTGTGCTTCGAGTCCCGAGACGGTCTCTGTCGTGGCACGTGGCACGTGCACGGATCGGGTACAGTCGGCCCCGTGCCCACCGACGGAGAGCTAGAGCTCTCGTTCTACGAGCGCTTCCTCTGGAGCAAAGGACTCGAGCCCTATCCAGTCCAGGAACAAGCGATCGCCGCCATCTTCGCGCGCAAGAGCGTCCTCGTCACCGTACCGACCGGCACCGGCAAGACGCTGATGGCAAAGGCCGCCTTGCACGCGGCGTTCGAGCGCGGACAGAAGGCGATCTACACGACGCCACTGCGCGCGCTGACCGAAGAGAAGTTCCGCGAGCTCGGCGCTGACTTTGGCGAGGGCAACGTCGGGTTCGCGACGGGCGACTACAAGGTCAATCGCGAGGCGCCGATCCAGGTGGAGGTCGCGGAGATCCTGTGGAACCGGATCGTCGCCGACAAGCACGTGTCGCCCGCGGACATCGTCGTGATGGACGAGGGGCACTACTTCAACGACCCCGAGCGCGGCTATGTGTGGGAGCAATCGATCATCGGACTCGATCCGCGCACGCAGCTCGTGATCCTGTCGGCCACGGTCGGGCGCCCCGAGCAGTTCACCCACTGGGTGGAGCTGACCCGGCGCGTGCCGATGGAGCTCGTCGAGTCGCGCGAGCGCAAGGTGCCGCTGGTGCACGAGTTCCGCGAGGAGTTCTTGATCGACACGGTACGCGAGCTCGCGTTTCAGGGAGACGTGCCGGCGATCGTGTTCGTGTTCGGACGCGAGCAGTGCTTCGAGGTCGCGCGGCTGCTCAAGTCGTGCCGGCGGTTCACGACGGATGAAGAGAAGGCCAAGGTCGAGGCGATGTGCGAGGCGGCGCTGTTGCCGGGCGGCGAGGCGAGGGAGTTAAAGCCGCTGCTCGCGCACGGCATCGGCATCCATCACGCCGGCATCTTGCCGAGGTACAAGCAGCTCGTCGAGCAGCTGGCCCTGGAGCGGCTGATCAAGTTCGTGGTGTCGACGGAGACCATCGCGGCGGGCATCAACTTGCCGGCGAGGACGGTGGTGTTTCCGTCGCTGCGCAAGTTCATCAAGCAACAAGCGCGGCTGGTGACGGCGGCCGAGTATCACCAGATGGCGGGCCGCGCTGGGCGACCGCAGTTCGATGATCGAGGGCTGGCGATCACGCTCGCACCCGAGGATGCGGTGAGCGAGCTGAAGAAGGAGCTGAAGGACGCGAAGAAGCGCCCCGCGTACGACGAGGAGAAGGTCCGGCGCGGCGTGTACAACCGCGCGCGCAGCGACGCGCAGCGCAAGGGTGATATCGCGTGGACGCCCGAGGTCCACGCGGAGCTCGTGAAGGGCGAGCCGGCGGAGCTGCGCAGCAAGACCAAGATCACCGCCGAGCAGGTGCTCGCGATCGGCCTTCCGGATCTGACGGAGAAGCCCGTGATCTCGACCGACGCGGCGAAGCGGATGGCGGAGGCGGAGGCGTCGCTGCCGCCGTCGATGCGCCTCGACATCGTCACGGTGATCGAGAACCTCTTGCTCACCGAGCGCGAGCGCAAGGAGCTGCTGAAGGTGCTCGATCAGCTGGTCGCGAACCTGAAGGCGATCGGCGTCATCGACGAGCACGGCAAGCAGGTCAGCGGCGAGATGATCCGCACGCTGCAGGGCATGGATGGTCTGCTCATCTATTACATCCTGTTCAACCACCAGCTCGACTACGTGGAGCTCCGCGAGCTCGTCGAGTACTTGATCGATCACGACATCATCCAGCGGCAGCTCGACCGCAAGGGCGAGGATGCGAAGCGCGAGTGGATGCGGGCGAAGCTGCGCGAGCTACGCGAAGCGGGGCAGCAAGCGACGTGGGAGGATGTGGAGGCCGCGTGGGAGAAGGAGAACCCGCGCGTGCTCACCAAGATCGAGCTCATCCATCAGGAGTTCTCGAGCAAGGTGCCGCACCCCGAGCTGCACGGTGGCAAGAAGCCGAAGACGACGTGGGCGCAGCTCGAGGAGAGCGGGCTGACGTTCCTCGAGTTCGTCGAGAAGCACGGGCTCGAGCACGAGGAGGGCAATCTGTTCTCGTACCTCGTTCGCGTGATGAACTTCTCGCGCAAGCTGTACGAGGCGTCGCAGCTCAGCGAGTTCGAGGACATGGCGGAGCGCGTACAGCGGTTGCTCGCGGTCGTCGACGTACGGCTCGTCGACGACCGCAAGTGGTGAGAATGATTACCCGGCGCCACGAAGTACCGGGCTGATTTCAGGTACCATTCCTGGTGATGCCAGGTGCGTCGGCTGAGTTAGCGGCCCAGGGGGATCCGACGTGGACTGCCGTCGAGCTCGACTTCGCGACGAAGAAGCATCGCAAGATCGCGATCGAGGAGATCAAGACGTCGATGGAAGGCGAGCGAACGTTCGTCTGGATCGACATCGACATCGCCAACCAGGACGAGGCGCGTAAGGTCCTCGCGCACCTCGATTACATGTACGAGGGCCAGATCGTCGAGGACGCGTTCAGCCGCGAGCCGGCCACGCAGATCGGACGGTACGAGGATTTTCTGCACCTGGTCCTCTCCGGGTGCCGTCTGGCGGGACGCAAGTTCGACCTCGAGCGCGTCGACGTGATGATGGGAGAGAAGTACATGCTGACGCTGCATCGCGGTCAGCCCGTGTTTCTCGAGGCGGTGCGCAAAGCGTACATCCAGGACTTCATCAAGTTCGCGCAGAGCCCGAGCTTCCTCCTCTACGAGCTGTGGGATCACCTCGTCGACAACTACCTGAGCGTGCACAAGACATTCGAGGAGCGCGTCGACGAGGTCCAGCGCCAGCTCATCGGTGAAGTCGACGAGGCGGTGTTCGCGGAAGCCTCCGAGCTCGGCGCAGACCTGCTTCATCTGCGCAAAGTGGTCTTGCCGGCGCGTTCGGTGCTCACGGATCTCTCGACGCGCAAGTCGGCGTTCGTGAGCGAAGCGACGCAGCCGTACTTGAACAACATGGTCGGAACGATCGAGCGCGTGCTGCAGGACGTCCTCGTCGATCGCGACATCTTGAACGGCTCGCTCAACAACTACATGTCACTCGTCTCGTATCAATCGAACAAGACGATGAGCAAGCTGACGGTCGTCAGCATCATCTTCCTGCCGCTCACGTTCCTTTGCGGCGTGTACGGCATGAACTTCGAGTATCTCCCGGAGCTTCACTGGAGGGGCTCCTACTTCATCTTCTGGGGCGTCGTCGCGGCGATCACCGGCGGGCTCCTCTACGCCATGCGACGCAATAAGCTGCTGTGAGCACCTCCGAACGAGTTCTTGCGTACGCGCGCGACCTTCAGCGGGCGACGACCTTCGGGGACCTCCTCGAGGTCACGAAGCGCTCGGTCACGAGCATCGGCTACCACCACGTGTGGCTGTTCATCGCCGAGGAGGAAGGCGCGAGCGAGTGGCGTCTGATCGATGTTGCCGGAGCTAAGCGCGAGGATGCATGGGCCGCTGCACCCACGCTGCGCGTCGACGGCGATCCGATGCTCGAGGAGATCCGCGATGGGGCGAAGCCCGTGGTCATCGTGGACGCGCGCACGGATCCACGGACGAACAAGAACATCGTCGAGACGATCGGCAATCGCACCATCATCAACGTCCCGCTCCAGCTGCTCGACCGAACGCTCGGCGCATTCGGCATCGGCACGTTCGGTGATGAAGGCGTTCGTCCACCGACCGACGCCGACCTCGAGCTGCTCGTCGCCATGGGCGAACAGCTCGCCGTCGCAGCGGGACGCATTCGCTTCCTCGCGCAGCTTCAAGAGAGTCGCCGCGCCGAGCGCGCGAGTGCGACGCGACTTCGCGTGTTGGCGTCGAGCTCGCGCTGGTTCTCTTCGCTGACCTCGGACGTCAACGCGCTCGTCGGCGCGATCGCGCACACGCTCGCCGAGGAGCTCGCGGCCGCGACCACCGTGCAGCTCGTGAATCCCGACGGGCAGCTCGAGGTGCGGGCGGTGCACGACCTCGACGAGTCACTCGCGGAGACGCTGAAAGAGCTGTGGCGCCGCGCGCCGCTCAAGCCGAACGAAGGCATCGGGGGCCGCGTGATCGCGACGCGCCGGCCGGTGCTCGTCGCGGATCTCGTGAAGTCCGAGATGCTCGGTGCGATGCACGAGACGCATCGCGCGCTCGTCGACGGGATGGGCGTGATCAGCATCCTCGCGGTGCCGCTGATCGCGCGCGAGCGCGTGATCGGCGTGCTCAACCTGCGGCGCGTCCGGACCGCCACGCCGTTCACGCTCGACGATCAGCAGCTGGCGCAGGACCTCGCGGATCGCGCCGCGCTCGCGATCGAGAACGCCACGCTCCTCGGCGAGCTCGAGGCCCGCGTCGCCGGTCGCACGCGCGAGCTCGAGCTCGCCAACCGCGATCTGGAGGCGTTCAGCTACTCGGTCGCCCACGACCTGCGTGCCCCACTTCGGGCGATGGGCCACTTCGCGGTCGCCATCCTCGAGGACTACGGCGATCGACTCGACGACATCGGGCGCGACTACCTCGCTCGCATCCAACGCGGCGGCGAGCAGATGCAAGCGATCATCGACGGTCTCCTCGCGCTCGCACGCCTGACCAAGAAGGACATCCTGCGCGAACGCGTCGACCTCGGTGCTATCGCGGGCGCGGTCATCGGCGCGCTCGCGGATGGCCAACCCGGCCGCACGATCGATGTGGTCATCGAGCCCGGCATGAGCGCCATCGGTGACCCGGTCCTGCTGCGCGCGCTGTACGAGAACCTCATCGGCAACGCGTGGAAGTTCACGCGCAATCGCGAGCGCGCCCGCATCGAGATCGGCGTCGAGCAACACGCCGGCGAGCGCGTCTATTACGTGCGCGACAACGGCGCGGGCTTCGACCAATCGTTTGTCGACAAGCTGTTCGCGCCGTTTCAGCGCTTGCACGCGGCGACGGAGTTCGAGGGCAGCGGCATCGGCCTCGCCACGGCGCACAAGATCGTGTCGCGCCACGGCGGCCGCATCTGGGCCGAAGGCGCGACCGGCGAGGGCGCCACGCTCCGCTTCACGCTCCCACCACGCTGAGTCCACGGCGCCTCTTGTCCGCCCACCGGACAATTCCAACTCGCTGGACTGAAAGTGGTGGATTTGACCAATTTCGAGACGTTTTGGGGTCGGACCCCAACCCGCGTCGAAAGTGGTGGATTTGACCAGTTCACTGAATGTCGTACCGAACGTCTACAACCGGAGCTGCAAACACTCATACGTGAGCGCGCCTGAAGGGGAGAGCAGGCGCAATCAGGAAGATGATATGCCGCGCCCTCTCCGCATCACGCAGCCGAATACCGTCTATCACCTCATCTCGCGCTTCGTCGCGCGCGAGTGGTTCATGAACAGCGAGTGGCACCGACGCATGTACCTGCGGCTTCTCCAGCGCGGCCTCGGCTTCACGGATTGGCGCTGCTTCGGGTACGCCCTCATGAGTAGCCACATCCATCTCGCACTGCGCTCCGGCGAGATGCCCTTGGCCGATTGGCTACGCGAGGTGCACACGCCGTTCGCCGAGTGCATCAACGAGGAGCGGCGACGGATCGGCGCCGTGTTCGCGCGCGGACCGAACCTCCACGAGGTCCGCGAGGACGGCGTCGCCCGGTTGATCTCCTATATTCATCGCAACCCTGTGCGCGCCGGTGTCGTTCGCGGTCCGAGTGATAGTGACTGGACGAGCCACCGCGCGTACGTAGGTTCCGCCGCGGCGCCACCGTGGTTGGATGTCGAGCTCGGTGCTCGCCTCGCTGGTTACCGCGATCCGAAGGAGCTCGCGGCATGGATCGACTCGGTGGATGTAAACCGAGACGATCTAGAGGCGGTCACCGTTCGACCGGCGGACCCGATCGACGAGGACGCCGAGCTCGAGGACATCCGCGAGCTCGAGGAGGCGGACGACGATTGTGATCCGCCGGCAGCCGTGGTGCTCGAGCTCGCGGCACCGTAGTCGCCGCGTCGCAACCGGCCGCGTGTCCGCCCACCGGACAATTCCAACTTGCTGGACTGAAAGTGGTGGATTTGACCAATTTCGAGACGTTTTGGGGTCGGACCCCACCTGCGTCGAAAAGTGGTGGATTTGACCAGTTTCGGGTTCAGGTCTTGTTGCGCGCTTCGGTCGGCGTCTTGCCCGTCCAGCGCTTGAAGGCGCGAGAGAAGGCGGATGCGTCCGCGAAACCGACGGCGAGTGCGATCTCGCGGATCGGGTACGGGCCGGCGAGCAGCGCTTCAGCGCGCTCGCGCTGGAGGTTCGCGAGGATCTCGTCGAACGATGTCTTCTCGTCGGCGAGGCGGCGGCGAAGCGTGCGCTCGCTCGTGTCGAGGTGCGCGGCGATGTCGACGATCGAGGGGACACCGTCGGGCAGCGCCTCCACGATCATGCGGCCGACGTGGGTGGCGAACGACTCTTTGTCGGTAGAGCCAACGGCCTTCTCGAGCTGTTCGATGATGAAGCGCTCGACGAACGGATCGGCGGCGTCGGGCTTCTGCGCGAGGAACGAGACAGGCAAGACGATCGCGTCTTCGGCGGCGCTGTCGCGGATCGGGGCGCCGAAGTGCGCGTGGTGGTCGGCGAGCTCGGCGGGCGCGATGTTCGCGAGCGAGTGGCGCAGGCGGACCTCGCGGATCGTGGTGGGCGTCGAGATCTGGCGCGCGACCGTGACGAACGCGGCGAGCACCTGCTCGATCGACATGCGCATGCCGACGGTGCGTTCGCCCTCGCGCGTCCAGGTCATGACGAGGTCGTCGCCGTCGGTGCGCATCGACCAGACGCCGGAGTCGGTGAGCAGATCGTGATAGCGGCACATGCGGCGCAGCGCGATCTCGTTGGTGCGCGACACGTAGCCCGCGATGCCGAACGCGCCGTACTTGTCGAAGCGAGCGGCGGCGCCGACCTTGATCGGCAGAGACGTCGCGCGGCCGGTGCGCGCGGCGATCTCCCAGATCTTGTAGAGGTTCTCGATCGGGATGCGCTCGTCGTCGGGATCGCCGAGGAGCGGGAGCAGCGCGTCGCGGTCGGCGCCGAGTGCGACGGCGGCTTCGGCGATGCCGACCGGGAGGTTGCGGACGATCGTGCCGGTGCCTGACCCCGTCATGGGCGCTGCCACCTGCGGCTGAGCTCGACCTCGGCGCGGTACTCCTCGAGCATCGCGGCGCGTTGGGCAGGTGTCCACTGATAGATCGTGCCGAGGATGTCCGCAGTGCGCTCCGCGGCGGCGAGGCCTTGGTCGCGGCTGACGAGCAACAGCGGGACGCGGCGGCCGAGCACGTCCTCGACGGTGCGCGCGAGATCGTGCGTGGCCGCAAACTCGACCTCGGCCCACACGTACGGCAGCTCGCGATCGATGCGCTCGCGCAGCGCGGGCGACTCGGTCATCCGCGCGGCGATGAGCGGTGCACGCGTGCCGTAGACGCCGCAGAGATGCGTGGCCGTGTCCACGTCGAGGCCGCTGTCGTTCATCAGCCTGCGGCCGATCTCGGCGACGCCTTCGAGCGATGCGTTGGCGAGGCCCGAGGCGCCGGGCAGTGGGCGCGACTTGGTGGAGGCGCGCGGCACGTCGATCGGCTCGTCGAGCTCGCGCAGCAGGTCCATCGTCTTGTCGACGGCTTCGCGCGCCATGCGGCGATACGTGGTGAGCTTGCCGCCCGCGATGATGACGAGTCCGTCGTTGCGCGAGAACACTTCGTGCTCGCGGGAGATCTCGCTCTCGTCGACGTTGGGCGGTGCGGCGATCAGCGGACGCAGGCCGGCCCACGTGGAGATGACATCGTCCGGCGTGAGGTTCGCGCCGGGGAAGTACCCGTTGCCGGAGTCGCACAGGTACCGCACGTCGTCCATGTCCGCCGCGACCTCGGCGGCGCTGCCCACGAAGTCGGTGCCCGTGGGGCCGAGCACGGGGCGCGCGCGCCACGGGAGCGCGAACACCACGCGACCGTCGACGGGCGAGATCAGCGTGATCGCGCGCGCGAGCGGCAAGCGTCCGCGCGGCAGCACGATGTGCACGCCCTTGGTGCGACGGAGCAGCGGGCGCTCCATGGGAATCTCGAAGCGGCGGATCATCTCGTCGGTCCACGCGCCAGCCGCGAGGATCACGACGCGGCCCGTGACGAGCGTTGTCTCGTCGGTCAACCGATCGCGAACATGCACGCCGGTGATGCGGCCATTTGCGCCGCGCTCGAAGCGAAGCACCTCGGTGTACGTGCGGCAGTCCGCACCGAGCGTGCGCGCATCGATGGCGTTCTCGAGGACGAGCCGCGCGTCGTCGGTGGCGCAGTCGTAGTACTCGAGCGCGCCGCGCAGACCCTCGGGCTGGAGCTGCGGCTCGAGCTGGAGCGCGGCCTTGCTCCCTCGAAACGTCTTGTGCATGCGCGGCGCGCGGAACAGCGCCAGCGAGTCGTAGATCCACAGGCCGACGTTCATCAGCTCGAGGCCAGGCTTCGCGCCCTTGTAGATCGGGATCAAGAACGGCAACGGACGCACGAGGTGCGGCGCGACTTGCGTCTGCACGCGACGCTCGCTGACCGACTCGAACACCAGCCCGATCTCGCCTTGCTCGAGATAGCGCAGGCCGCCGTGTACGAGCTTGCTCGACTTCGACGACGTGCCCGACGCGTAGTCGCCTTTCTCGAACAGCGCGACCTTGAGCCCACGCAACGCGGCGTCGCGAGCGATGCCCGCACCTGTGATGCCACCGCCGATGACGAGAATGTCGAACATAGGTGAAGTCATTTCGGATTCACGATCACGGAGGTGACCTCGAAGTAGGCGAGCGCACCGAGGAGCGTCGCGAGGCTGCCGACCGTCGCGCTCTTCTCGAGGGTGATGTAGATGCCGCGCTTGCCGACGCCGGCGCCGAGCTTCTTTACCTCGGCCATCGCGGACTCGCCCGTGTCATCGAGCGAAAGCTTCAGCGCACCCGGCGCAGGCTTGTCGCGCGACATCTGAACCGGCGACACGCCGTGCTGCGCCCAACCGACCGGCCCCATCGACGAGGTGACCGCGAGCACCGATGTGCCCGCAGCACCGATCGCCTCGACGATCGACAGCGCTGGAAGCTGCGGATGCGCGAACAGCGCGATCTTGTCGCCGCCGCCGAGCTTCTTGATCTCGTCGCGAAGCTGCTTCGCGGTGACCTTCTTGCCGGGATACGGCTCGCCTTGCGGGAGAACTCCGTCGGGCGCGAGCTTGGCGACGGGCGTCGGACCGACCGTCATTCCCGCGGCGGTCACCGTGACCTGCACGGGGACGATGTCCGGCTTGGTCACCGCGCTATCGGGCAGCTTCACGCCGACGCCGGTTTGCGTGACGGCGGGGAGCGGGATCACGATCGGCTCGAGCACCTTGGCTCCGTCGGGCTGATCGCCGGCCCACCGCGCGATGCGATCGAGCGCGAAGTACGGCGCCGTCATGAACCGCCCGTCGGGACGCGCGCTGACCTCCTCTTTGCATTGGTTCGCGAGCTCGCGCCACGGCGTGCGCGTCTTGCTCGCGCGCGCGTCGTCGAGCGTGCCCATGAAGCGGATCTTCGCGTTCGGCGTGCACCACGCGTTGCAGCCCGCCATGGCGCTATCGATCACCTTGCGATTCGGTCCGCCGTGCTCTTGCAGCGTCTGCCACTCGAGGATCGGCTTCCAATCGCCGCACGGCTTGCACGCATCGATGATCATCTGCACGCGCTTGGTCGGCGGCGCGCTAGCAACCTTCTCGAGCGTCGCTTTGCAGGTCGCCCAATCTCCCTCGGGGGGAG
The DNA here is from genome assembly GCA_023428295.1 of Pseudomonadota bacterium. GTDB lineage: Bacteria > Myxococcota_A > Polyangia > Haliangiales > Haliangiaceae > JABFXX01. The sequence goes on along the minus strand of JAEYYV010000330.1, from coordinate 22,483 downwards.
GCGCCGCATCGACGGGAATCGCGTGATGCTCCACGTTCCACTTCGAGGCGTCGCCGGGCGCCGCGTCACGGGGGACGGGTCCCTGCGCAGGCGTCGGCTTGTCTTTGCACGCGACGAGGCCGCACACAATGACGAGCGCGACTCTCACCATCAACCTCGGTCGACCTCGAGCCCGTACTTCTTCACCAGGCGATGGATGTAGTTGCGATCGATCCCCGCCTCGGCCGCAGCGCGCGAGATGTTGCCGCGATGACGAGCGAGCAGCGCCGAGAGGTAGTCGCGCTCGAAGCTCTCGACGAGCGCGGCCTTCGCCTCTTTGAACGGCAGCTCGAGGACGTCACCACCGATGGGCGCAGCGCTCGGGCGCTTGGGCTCGCCGTCCACGCCGGGTAGCGCAGGCGACGACGGATGGCGTTCGCCGAGATCCTGGAGGGCAGCATCGCCGAGCGAGAGTGCCCGCTCGACGACGTTGCGCAGCTCGCGCACGTTGCCCGGCCAATCGTGTCGCTCGAGCAGATCGAGCAGCGTGGGCGATTGCGCGAATCCACCGCGCCCCATGCGCTCGGCGAACCACTGCGCGAGGGCAGGGATGTCCGCCTTGCGATCGCGCAGCGGCGGCACGAACGTGGCGACGACGGCGAGGCGGTAATACAGATCCTCTCGGAACGTGCCCGCCTTCACCATCGCGCGCAGGTCGCGGTGCGTTGCCGCGATCACGCGAATGTCGACGTCGACGGACTGCGTCTCACCGACGCGGCGCACCTGTCGGCGATCCAAGACGCGCAGGAGCTGCGGCTGCAGATCGAGCGCGAGCTCGCCGATCTCGTCGAGAAACAGCGTGCCTTGGTTGGCCGCTTCGATGAGGCCCTGCTTGTCCACGTTGGCGCCGGTGAACGAACCCTTCGCGTGACCGAACAGCTCGGACGCGATCAGCTCGTGCGGAATGGATCCGCAATCCACCACGACGAACGGCCCTTTGCTCCGCTTGCTGAGCTTGTGGACCGCTTCCGCGATCGCTTCCTTGCCGGTGCCCGTCTCGCCTTGCAAGAGGACCGTAGCCTCCGTGGGGGCCGCCTTGCCGAGGAGCGCGAACAGCCGGCGCATCGGCGTGGTCGTGCCGAGCACGTCGCCGAATCGATCGCCGTGCCACTCGCCGACGTCGACGCTGGTATCGACCGGCTCGACGTCCATCTCGGTGTGCTTGCCGAGGCGAAGCCGCGCGGCGGCTGACAGCACGATGCTGTTGATCCGAACGCCGCCGTGCTTGGTGCCGTTCGTGGTGTCGAGATCGCGGACCTCGATGCCATCACGACGCACGCGGATCTCGAGGTGATAACGCGAGACCGTGGCATCGGAGAGCACCAGATCGTTGTCGGCGTGCGTGCCGACCATGGTGGTGCCCTCGTCGAGCGTGTGTTCCTTGCCGGCGTCGGGACCGGAGACCACGCGCAACCGGAAGACGCGCTCGACCAGCATGCCGCTGGCGTCGTCGGTCAGGAGCTGGGTATGGACGGTCGACACCCTACGCGTTTGTACCGCGACGGCGTCTCAGCATCCATCCCAGCGACACGCCAAGTAAAACCGCGAACGGCGGTCGATCGCGCCCCGCATCACAGCAGCCCCCGCCATCGCCCATCGCCGGTTGTTCGCCATCGGCGCCGATGCCTGCATCCCCATCGGGGACCGCTGCATCGTCCTCGGTGGTAGGCGCATCGGGCACACCCGCGTCGACCGGCGGGTCCATGCCCGGCTCGAGGACGACCGAGTTGAAGTTCTGCATGTTCGACTCGACCATCGCGCACTGCTGCTTGGTCTTGTAGCCAGCCTTCTTCACGGTCAGGCACGCGAGGCGCGGCGTGACTTGCGTGAAGTCGTAGAAGCCGTCCGTGCCGGTGGTCTGCATGCGGCCATCGTCGAGCGTGACGATCGCACCGGAGAGGCGCATGCAGTTCGTGATGCTGTTCGCGCAGACGAGCCCGACGAGCTCGCCCTTGGGCAGCGCGCCGTACCGCACGCCGAGGTGATTCGCGACGCGCCGCTCGACGCCATCGGACGGCGAGCTCGCGAGGCCATCGACGAACATCGTCGCGGAGCTGCCGCCATCGAGTGCCATCGCCATGTGCGCACCGCGTGCGTAGAGGAACTGCGCGAGCTCCTGCGCGGTCATGCCGATCGATCCACTCTGCCATCCATCGACGGTAGCGAGCCACATCGTGTTGCCGTCGGCGGCGAGCGCGACGGCCGAGCGAGGCGCGCGCTGGCACGACAGCGTGACCGGATCCGCGCAATCGAACTGCGCGGCGACAGTGCCGGCGCGCACGAGCAACGGCCGGCCGCCGAGCGCGCCTTGCGTTCCGCCTGGAAGAGCGTCGGTCGTGACCACGATCTCGGGCGGAACGATCGTCGCCACGGTGCGCTCGCCGACGCGACGCAAGTGAAGGAGCGGCAGGACATTCGAGTCTGCGGTGTTGGTCCACGCGGTGGAGTCGCCGAGCGCGAGGCCGCGCGGTGTGTAGTCGAGCGCGAAGGCGTCGCCGTTGATCGCGACGCGCGCGCCGATGCGACCCGCGAACGCGCTCGTCGTGATGCCTTTGTCAGCCTCGCTCGTCGCGTACACGCCGATCTCCGCCGACGTCAGATCGATCTGGACGAGGACGAGCCGGGCGGGGATCGCGGCGTCGGTCCAGCGCTCGATGTGGATGCCGGGATACGGATCGCTCTGGCTGGTCAGCGTCGGAGCGGCCACGGCGGAACCCGCCATGCCGAGGACGACGACGAGCGGGCGCAACACGGGCGCAGCATATCAGAGGGCCTCACTCCGGACGATCGCTCCCCCGAACCGAGTAGGCTCTCGGCTGGGGAGACCATGGCAAAGACCAAGGGCACGAAAGCCGCGCCGAAGAAGACGGCGAAGGCAGCTAGTAAAGCCGTTCCGAAGAAAGCACCCGCGAAGAAAGCGCCGCCGGCACCGAAGTCGGCCGCACGGACCAAGTCGACGGCGGCCGAGCCCGGGTGGATGGATGCCGGCAAAGGCATCTCGCTCGGCATTCGCGCGAGCGACGAGGGCGACCTGAAGCTCGTCGCGAAGAAGGATGGCAACCAGCTCGCCTCCGTTCCCAAGCCGGCGAAGGAGTCGCCCGTCGGCGAGACGCTCGACGCCGCGCTCGACTTCCTCGAGGAACACGCGCGCACGTGTCTGCACACGGTGGAGACGTGGATGCTGCGGTCGCTGCCCGTTCCTCGCGGCGTGCTCGAGAGCGTGCTCCCCGACGACAACTGGTCGCGCGTGCTTCGCGATGCGTGGGTCGTTGGGGTGTCCAAGGATGGCAAGGTCGATCGCGAAGCCGGCGGATTCTTCCGCGGCGTGGACAAGCAGAAGGGCATCGGCGTCGTCGATCGCGATGGCGAGACGACGTGGCTCGATACCGACATCGTGATGATCCCGCATCCCGTGGTGCTCGACGAGGTAGATGATCTTCGCGAGCTCGCCGTGCAGGTCGGCGTGACGCAGGGCCTCTCGCAGCTGTTCCGCGAGACATTCACTCCGCCGAAAACGCCGCCGGAGGATCCGCACTCGCTCGAGACGTACGCCGGCGGCGAGTTCTCGATGCTGTCGCAAGCGATCGGCCTCGCGAAGCGCCTCGGCTATCGCGTGTCGGGCGGCGCGTCGGTGTGTCGCGTGCTCGAGAACGGACGCTATGTCGAAGCGCGCTACTCGCTCGGCGACGGTGGCGATCCGATGTACGAGACCACCACCGGCGACCTGTCGTGGGTCGATGACAAGCAGCGACCGATCGCGGTCACCGATGTTCCGGCGATCGCGTTCTCCGAAGGCATGCGAATGGCCGCGCTGATCTACGCGAAGCGCAAGAAGGAGGGCGACAATGACTAACCCCCGTGGACATCTCGTTCCTCACGATCCGATCGCCACGCTCGGCGCCGGTGGCATCGTCGCGCTCGGCGCGAAGCTCGCCGACGATCAGCGCGGATCGCCGGTCACCGCGCGCGCGTATCCGCATCCCGCGCTCGACGGCAAGGTGATCATCCGGCTCGAGCCGGACGCGGTCGCCGCCGGCACCGACGCGGAGATGGCAGCGTTTGGCTTTGGCGAGCCGTCGGTGAGTAAGCCGCTCGGACAGGTCCGCTTCCGCACGCTCGGCTTCCCCGCGTGGGCGCTCGTGAACGAGCCCAAGAAGGCAAAGGCCGCGCTCGAGGTCACCAACGACATGCGCAAGGCAAAGCGCATGGTGCAAGCAAAGCCCGGCCACGCCAAAGAGGCGTTCGAGAAGATCGCGAAGACCCTCTCGCGTGGAACGCCGCAGTTCTTGCCGTCGTTCTGGGAAGAGGTCGGTCGCGTCGTCGCCGATCAAGCATCGTCGACGATGGCCGCGCAGTGCTTCGAGCGAGCCCGGCAAGCGGAGCGCGCGTACAAGCTGAAGACGAAGCCCGAGGACACCGACGCTGTCTTCGTGGAGTTCGCGCTGCTCGGTGCGCTCAGCGCGAAGACGCTCTCGCAGTACGCGAAAGATCTCGCGAAGACAGCGGGTGGCAAGGAAGCGTATCGGCGGTTCCGCGCGATCATCATCAAGCGCGCGCTCGGTGGCATGCCGCCGTACTCGGGCATGGGGAAGGACCTGCAAGCGCTCGCGAAGGGCGCGGGGCTCGATGTCGACAAGGAAGCAGATGCACTCGTGCGCGAGCTGATCGACGCGCCGGGCATCAACAAAGCGCCATCGGAGTTCTGGACCACCTATCGCGATGTACTCGTGCGCATCGGCAAGGAGAATCCCGAGACGCGCGCACGTCTTCGCAACCTGTGGCCGTCGCCAAAGGGCGGCAGCGATCAGGCCAAGAAGGAGTTCCAGAGCAACGCGTGGATGTCGCTGCTCGACGAGATCGGCGCGCTGTCCGATCTGCCGGACGAAGGCTTGGGCGCGTGGATGTCCAGGCTGTTCCTCTACGCGGGCAAGACGGCGCGAACGGAGGCGATCTTGCGCGAGGTCGCGCCGCGGCTCGTCGCGCTCGCGCAGCCGATCAAGATCGAGACGCCGCGTCCACGATGGGGCTCGGATCTGAACCTCGATCTCGCAGAGCTCGCGCTCCAGCTCGGGGTGCCGCTCTCCGACGACGTGGGGACGGACAACTTCTATCCCGAGTCGATGACGGTCGACCCGGTGCTCGTCGCCGGACATGCCGTCTACGGCAAGCGCCTCGCTGCGGCGGTCGCCAACATGATGGGCGAAGCGGAGCACGAGCCGCGCATGCGCGGGAAGCAGGGCTTCGTTGCTGCGCGCCGCATGTGGATCGAGGAGCAGCTCGACAACCTCTCGGGCAAGGCGCTCGGCACCGTGGCCGAGACGCTGCAGACGCTCGATCAGAAGACGACGCCCGAGACGTTCCTCCCGTACGCCGGGCTGCAAGAGCGGCTCGCGAGCACGGACCTCGCCGAGACGCTCGCGCTGCATCTGCGCTCGGGCATCATCGACGAGTACGGCTGGCCGCTCTACGAAGAGGCCGTCGCCAAGCTCGGCGAGGGCCCGATCAAGACCGGCGGCGCGTTCCCCGTGCTCACGGTGTGGTCGACGTCCAAGGTGTTCGCGCTCGATCACACGGGCGTTCGCGCGGAGCACGACATCGTGGCCAAGCCAAGCGAGTACAAGATCGAGCGAGCGTTCTTCTTCGGTGACTCGTTGCTCGTCGAGCTCGATCCGGTGACGACGTACCAGAACATGTTCTATTGGGCCGACAAGCCCAAGGAGCTGCACGAGCAGAAGGCGTACTGGCGTCTGTGGGGCGGCCGCACTCCGTATGCGTGGACGCTTCCCGACGGCAGCGTGACGATGGGAGCCAAGGCGTTTCACGTCGGCGCGAGCGAGGTGACCAGCACGCAGGACTATTTCTGCGACGGCACGTCGATGTGGCAGACGGAGTACCGGAAGCTGCGGTCGTACGATCCGATCAAGGGCGCGAAGGGCACCGACGACGGCGGGCCGGCGTGGTTCGCGCAGTGGAAACGCGAGGGCTACACGCTCGACATTTCGGACTGCGCGCTGCATCCGGCGCCGGCGGGCCTCGAGAGCTCGCCGCTCGGCGTGGCCAACGGTCTCGTCGGTGTTCGCGTGCGAAGCATCGAAGGCGAACGTCCGGACGACGATCCGCGTCCGTTTCAAGAAGCGGAGCGCGTCGACGGTCGCACGTACACCGGCAACAGCTCGCCGCGCTATCTCGTCGCGTTCCCCGGCGACGACGCGCTGCGCGTCGTGACGAGCAAGCAAGCGAGCAACAAGCGCTTCATCGAGAACGACGGACCCGGTGCACAGCTCTGCGATCCGTCCGGCGATCACGAGCTCGGCGAGATCAACCAACACGCGTGGACCTGTCGCGGATGGGGCACCGTCCCCGTCCCGCCAGTCGCGTTCTGGCACTACCTGGTGCCGCGCGATGTCGCGTCGAGCCGCGCGCTGCGCGGTGTCACGGCAGCCAGTGCACGCGTGATCCTCGACGCGGCGATCAAAGAGATGTCGTCGCGACCGCAGAGCCCGGCGCTCGCGGCCGCGATCGACGCGGCGATCAAGACCGCGCTTCCGGGCGTCACGCACCCCGCGATCATCGCGGGCGTCGCGGGTCACGCCGAGCGCGCGGCCGAGCTCGTGCTGCAAGCGCGAGAGCTGGCAGCTGCACGGCACAAGGACAACGCGGACGCGAGCGGCACGGCGCTCGTCGGTGAAGCGGGCAACGTGCGCAAGATGGCGCTCGCGCTCGGGACCGGGAAGCAGATCAAGATCCCCGACTTCGACACCAACGTGAAACAGTGGCTCGTGTATCCGCGCGCGAGTGTGATGAGCGCGCACTCGCCCGTCGCGGACGCCGCCGAGCGGCGCAAGGCGCGCGAGATCGCGCAAGCGCTCGCGGGGACTGTCCTCGCCGACGATCTATCCGCGGTCCGCTTCCTGGCGATCGAGATGCCCGACGATTGGGACGACGACGACGAGGAGTACGAGACGCTGAAGATCGTGAAGCACGAGGGCAGCATGTTCGCGATGAGCCAGGACAACGGGTGGGCGATCGAGTACACGACGGACGGTACGTTCCGCGCGCCGCCGAACCAGTGGAAGATCAGGAGCGCCACGACGCTCGTGCGCGGCATCGGCACCGCGTGGGTGACCGCGCTGCTCGCGCTTCCCGACGAGCCTATGGCATGGGAGCCGGCGATGGCGGAGCGCGTCGCGAAGCGAGCCGACCTCTCGCTCGCGGAGGCGACGCTCCTCTTCCACGGCGCGCCGAAGCGCGACGCGTGGGGCAAGGACTACCTCGGCAAGCTCACGCGCGAGCTGTTGGGCCTGAAGCGCGACGACGCGTCTGCGGCGAACGAGACCTTCAAGCCGATGAAGGACGAGGAGCTGTACTCGTTCCTCGACGCTGCGGTCCCCGACGATCCCGCACAGCTCCTCTCGCCGGCGACGGATGGTGGATGGGCGGATCGTGTCGGCGATGCGTGGAAGAGGAAGTACGGGAAGAAGACCAAGGTCCCCCAGGACCTGATCGCCGCGGCGAAGAAGGAGCTGACCCTGGGCAATCAGCTCGGGCAGCTCCTGCCGCTGTTCGCGGGCGAGCTCGACCAGCCGTGGATGGCCATCGACGACCGTCCGTTCCCCGAGCTCGGAGGATACCGTCGCCTCGACACGGCGCTCACACCCAGCCGCGCGCAGGAGGTGGCGCTGCTCGCATCGTGGCTCTACGTGGCGCGACCGATCGGCTGTCCGATCCGCGCAGGCGTCCCCGCGGTGATCGAGAAGCTGCGCGCGCTGATCGCGGATCCGAAGACGATCTGGAAGCTCGACGACTATTACGGCGACCCTGATAGCGCCAAGGACAAAGCACGCGCGGACGCGATCATGAGCCTCGTGAACGGCAAGAAGGTCGACCTGCCGATGGATCGCGAGGATCCCGTGCTCGACGCGCGCGACGATGGCGCGTTGATCGTCGCGACGTACAAGCGCCGGTTGATCGCTGGCTTCCGTCCCGGGAGCCTCCCCTCGGCGCTGAAGAACGCCGAGAAGCTCGCCGCCGCGATGTACGACGACGAGGGCGGCGGTGATCCGCTCGAGGAGATCAAGATCGCGCAGCTGATCATGTCCGACGCGTTCGCAGCGCTCGGGACACACATCGGCGAGACCGAGGTGCCCGAGGGCGGCTTCGAGGCGAACCCGCTCGCATCGGCGCCCAAGCTCGTCGCGAAGGTGGCAAAGGCGCACGGCATCTCGAGCGAGGCGGCCGCGCTGTACCTGCAGACGCTCGCGCTCGCGGAGCCCACGCAGAAGAACGTGACGACGTGGAACGGCTGGTCGGCGAAGCAATACACAGCGGCGGCGGCCGAGCTCGTGAAGAAGAAGCTCGTCGTCGAGGGCAAGCGCGAGCGCGCCGGACGCACGATCTTCATCAAGGGTGGCTACACCAAGGGGGATCACCAGAACCTTCCGACGGAAGAGTGGAAGCTGCCGTTCTACGCGGGCCTCGATCGCAACATCCCGCACGAGCCGACGCACCAGCTGTTCGAGCGCGCGTACAAGCGATCCGAGACCGATCCGCCCTAGTCCAGACGCGGCTGCCTGCCGGTCTCGCCGAGCTTCTTCGACGCCAGCACCGGCGGGCGTCCCTTGCGCACGCGGCGTACGACGCGATCGCGCGCATTCGCGATCACGTCGTAGAACGTTGGGATCACGAGCAGCGTCAGGATCGTCGACGCCAGCACGCCGCCGATGACCGCGCGTCCGAGCGGCGCCCGGAAGTCCGCGCCTTCACCGCCGCCGAGCGCGACCGGGATCATGCCGGCGATGACCGCGACCGAGGTCATGATGATCGGGCGGAAGCGGACCGCGCCTGCCTCGGCGAGCGCTTCCTCGCGCGTGCGGCCACCCTCCTGGGCGCGCTTGGCAAAGTCGATCAGCAGGATCGCGTTCTTCGCGACGAGGCCCATGAGCAGGATCATGCCGATCATCGACATGAGGTTCAGCGTGGAGCCGGACGCGAGCAGCGCGAGCATCACGCCGATCAGCGAGAGCGGCAGCGAGACCATGATCGGGATGGGATCGATGAACGAGCCGAACTGCACGACCAGCACGAAGTACATGAGGACGATCGCGATGCCGAGCGCCATGAAGATGCGCCCGAACACCTCTTGCTGGTCCTCGGTCTCGCCGCCGGTCAGACGCTGATACCCCGCCGGCAGCGGCAGATCCGCGAGCGCCTTCTCGATCTCGGCGTTCGCTGCGGACAGCGGGATGCCGGCGGTGTTGGCCGCCACGGTGACGACGCGGCTGCCATCGAGGTGCTCGATCTGCGTCGGCGCGAGCGACTGCTCGAGCGTCGCGAGCTGCGCGAGTGGAACCGGTGCGCCCGCTCCGCGGATGGGCAACGCGGCGACGTCGATCGGCTGCTCGCGCGCCCCCGCGGCGAGCCGCACGACGACATCGCGGGTCTGCCCGGTTGGATCGATCCAGTCGCCGACGTCGAGGCCAGCGAACGCGGGGCGGAGCGATTGCGCGAGGTCGCCGACGGACACGCCTAGCGCACCGGTCGAGGCGCGGTCCGGTGTCACCGCGAGCTCGGGGCGCTGGCCCTTGGACGAGAGGCCCACGTCGACGACGCCGGGGATCGTGCGGATGCGATCGGCGGCGTCGAGCGCGATGCGATTGAGAACCTTCGCGTCGGGCCCCACGAACTGGAGCGCGATCTGGCGCTCGCCGCCAAAGCCCTGGGGGACCCACGCGGACACGCCGGCGGTCGCACCGATCTCGGCGCGCAGGTCCGCCATCACGGCTTGTTGCGAGCGAGCGCGTTCGTCCTTGGGCACGAGCCGCACGTAGAGGCTGCCTTCGTCGACCGACTCGCCGGTCTGGCCGCCGATCGTCGCGTACGTGTAAGCGACCTCGTCGTGCGCCTTGGCGAGCGCGGTGACCTGCGCGAGCTTCTCGCGCGTGTACGCCAGCGAGCTGCCCGGCGGCGTCTCGATCTGGAGCTGGAACTCGGACTCGTCGGTGGTCGGGAAGAACTCGCTGCCGACCGCGCCGGTGGCGGGCAACGCGACCGATCCGGCGAACGCGGCGATGGCGATGGCGAACGTCGCGAGGCGGTGGCGCAACGTCCAGCGAATGATGCGCTTGTACTTCTCCGTCGACCAATCGAGCGCGCGATGGAACGGCTCGAGCTTGCGCGACAGCCACGAGCGTTTGCCGTGCGCTTCGGGATCCTCCCACACCGCCGACAGCATGGGATCGAGCGAGAACGAGACGAACAGCGACACGAGCACCGCCGACGCGATGGTGAGAGCGAACGGCGCAAACCACTGCTGCGCGATGCCGCCCATGAACGCGATCGGAACGAACACCACCACGATCGACATCGTGGTCGCGGTGACGGCGAGACCGATCTCCGACGTGCCTTCGCGAGCTGCGCGTACGTGATCGCGGCCCATCTCGAGGTGGCGCACGATGTTCTCGCGGACGACGATCGCGTCGTCGACGAGGATGCCGATCGACAGCGAGAGGCCGAGCAGCGACATCGTGTTCAGCGTGAAGCCCCACGCCCACACCGTGACGAACGCAGCGATCACCGAGACGGGCAGGGCGAGGCCCGTGATCACCGTCGAGCGCCACGAGCGCAGGAACAGGAACACCACGAGGATCGTGAGCAGCGCGCCCTCGACGAGCGTCTTGCCGACGTCGGCGACCGAGTTCGACACGCGCGTGCCGGCATCGCGAACGATGTCGAGCTTCACACCTGCCGGCAGCGTCGCCTGCACCTCGCCCATCTTCATGCGGATCAGCGACGCGACCTCCGTGGTCGAGTAGCCGAGCGCTTTCTTGATGTCGATGCCGACGCCCGCGCGGTCACCGAAGAACGCGGCGCTACGAGGCTCCTCGGTGGAGTCCTTGATCTCCGCGACCTCGCCGAGATAGACGGTGCGGCCGTTCGCGCGCGACACGACGATCTGCTCGAAGTCGGCGGGCTTCTCGAGACGTCCGGAGAGGCGGATCGTGCGCTCGGTCGTGCCGGACACGAGGCGACCGACGGGTGCCTCGAGGTTGCCGGCCTGCACGGCACGCGACACGTCCGCGATCGACAGCCCCGCAGCTTCGAGCGATTCGGGGCGCGCTTCGATGACGAGCTCGCGCTCCACGCCACCGACGATCTGCACGTCCGCGACGCCCGGGATCGAGGTGAGCGCGCGCTTGATGCCCGGATCGGCGATGCGCGTCAGCGTGGCTGGATCCATCGCGTCGGCGGACAGCGCGAGCGACACGATCGGCAGCTCGGCCGGATCGAACCGCGTGAGGATCGGCTCCTCCATCTCCGGCGGGAGGTCACCGCGGATCGCGCTGAGCTCGTCGCGAACGTCCTGCGTGGCTTCCTCGGGCGACTTCGCGAAGTCGAACTCCGCGATCAGGACCGCGAAGCCGTCGAGCGACGTGGAGCGCAGCTTCTTGATGCCGCTGATCGACTGCACGGCTTCCTCGACGCGATCGACGACCTCGCGCTCGACGACGGCGGGAGACGCGCCGGGATACGGGATGGCGATCGAGACGACCGGTGGGGACACCTCGGGGAACTCGTCGGTCTCGAGCTTCGACAGCGCTGCCATGCCGAACACGACGATCGCGATCATCACGACGGTCGTTACGATCGGCTTTCGGATGGCGAAGTCCGAGATCACCATCACGACACCTGGATCTTGGTGCCCGAGGACGGCGCCGCGACCGCACGCAAGATCACGCGGTCACCGGGCGCGAGGCCCTGCTTCACGATCACGCGATCGGTCAGGGCGTCGCGAAGGCCGAGCTCCACGGGAACGAGCTCGACCTTGTCACCGACGATCTTGGCGACCCTCGGCCGCTCGGCGCTCTCGTCGATCGCCGACGCTGGAACGATCACGCCTTCCGCTACCTCGGTGTCGAGCCGCCCCTGCGCGTAGAGTCCCGCACGGACCTCGCCGGCCTCGTTGGGGATATCGACGAGGATCGGCAGCTGGCGCGTCACCGGATCGGCCGACGGCGAGATGCGCGCGATCGTTCCGACGAACGTCTTTCCACCGAAGCCGCGCACGAGGAAGCGGACCTCCATGCCTTCCTTGATGGAAGCGACGCGCTCCGAGGGGACCTGTGCTGCGAGCCGCAGCGACGACGGATCGATGAGCTCGTAGAGCGGTGCGCCAGGAGCGACCACGTCGCCGACCTTCACGGAGCGCTTCGCAACGACGCCATCGAGCGGCGCCTTGATCACGGTGTCGCCGAGCTGCTCACCTGCAGCGGCGTACTGTGCCTTCGCTTGCGCGACCGCGGCGGTCTGCGCGGCGACGCGGCTCGCGCTCGCATCCGCTGCCTGACGCGTGATCGCGCCGCTGTCCAACAGCCGCTTGTCCTCTTCGGCTTCTCGGCGCGCGACCTCGAGCTGCGCCTGGGCAGCAGCGACGCCGGCCTTCGCTCCCGCGGCCGACGATCCGAGCGCTGCGGTCTCGACACGCGCGAGCAACGTGCCCTCGCGCACGCGATCGCCGAGCTCCGGCCCGATCTCGAGAACCGTTCCACCGGTGCGCGCGACCAGCGTGGCACCGCGGCTCGCTTCGAGAGTGCCCGAGATAAGCGGCCCGCTCGCGAGCCGTCCGTACTGGACGATCGCGATCTCGTCACTGGCGATTCGTGTGGCAGACGGGGCGGCGGTGGGTGGTGCGTCTTGCCGGCCGCACCCCGCGGCAAGCGCTGCGATCAGAGCGATTCCGATGGATAGGCGAATCACTCACCAAAGCGCTGCACACACCGGGCCCGCATCACCCGACGGTTTCGGAGCTGCGGCGGCCCAGGATGCGATCGATCTCGGCGCCGAGCTGCTCGGACGTGTACGGCTTCTCGAGGAACCCTTCCGCGCCTTCGGCCAACAGCTGCTGTGCCGCTGCGTGATCCGTGTAGCCCGAGACGATCAACACGGGAACGGTGGACTGCTCGCGCAGCGCGCGGAACGTCGCCGCACCGTCGAGCTCGGGCATCACCATGTCGAGGAGCACGAGGGTGATGATGCCCTTGTTCTTCTCCCACAGCGCGAGCGCTTCGCGTCCGTTCGCGGCGACGAGCGGCGTGAGGCCGATGCTCTCGGTGTTCCGCGCCAGCGCTTCGCGCATCGTCTGGTCGTCGTCGACGATCAGCACGTGACCGCGACGCACGCTCGGTTGCCCGGCGGCGCGATGTGCCAGCTGCGGGAGCTCCTCTGTCGTCGGGATGAACACGTTGATCGTGGTGCCTTCGCCAGGCGCCGAGCGCACTTCGATCGCGCCGCCATGCGCCTCGATCGCGCCGTACACCATCGCGAGGCCGAGTCCCGTGCCCTTGCCCACGGGCTTGGTCGTGAAGAACGGCTCGAACATGCGCTTCTTGGTGGCTTCGTCCATGCCCGTCCCCGTGTCGGTGACGGACAGCTTCACGTGCGTCACGGCGGAGCGCTCGACGAGCGCGGTCTTGATCACGATCGTGCCTTCGCCGCCCATCGCGTCGGCGGCGTTCCGGCACAGGTTGAACAGCACCTGGCCGAGCTGCGCGGGATCTCCGTCGACGATGGCCATCGGTCCATCGAGCCGCTCGATCGCGATGCTCTTGCCGAGCGTCTTCAGGAGCGGCGTCATGTCATCGAGAACGCTCGCGAGCGGAAGCGGGCGTCGCCGGTACGCCCCTCGTCGAGAGAAGGCGAGGAGACCGCGCGTGAGCGCTGCGCCACGCTCGGCTTCCTGCTTGATGCGATCGAGGTCCTGTCGCGCCTGCGCATCCGTGGTCTCCGCGCGCAGGATCTGGGCGAACGCGAGGATGCCGCCGAGGATGTTGTTCATGTCGTGCGCGAGCCCCGCGGAGAGCGTTCCGACGGCTTCCATGCGCTGCGCGTGCACGAACTGGTCGCGTAGCTGCTCGCGATCGGCCTCTGCACGCTTGCGCTCCGCGAGCTCGACCTCGAGCGACTCGAGCGCGGACACGAGGTGCTGCCGGTGGATCTCGCCGCGGATCGTCGCGCGGCGCAGCACCATCTGCATCAGCATACCGGCGACCCACACGCCGACGACGGCCGTCATGAACACGCTGTTCGTGTGAGCGCGCAACATGAGCGGCAACGATGTGAGGACGATCGGGATGCTCGCCGCGAGCGCCCACCGCGTATCGATCATGATCGGGATGCTCGCGAGCTCGATCATCAGCACGAGCGTCAACGACGGAACATCCGTGATGAACAGCGACGTCAGCGTGTTCACCGGCGACAGGAGCCAGGTCAGCGCGCAGATCGCGTGCGCCTGCGACGCGGGAAGTCGCCCCTTTCGCAGCAGGACGTAGATCGCGGTCCCCGCAGCCAGGGCGATGACGTTCGTCGCGATGATCGGCAATCTGAGTGGAACCCCACTCGGCTCGCTGATCGCGAGAGCGAACGCCATGCCGACGAGGACGATCGGCAAGAGTACGCGGACGCGGCCGATCGCGAGCACGCGCAGGCGCTCGGCGACAGCAGGCGTGGGCGATGGCGAGAGGAGCCATCCCTGCTCGTCGGCAGGCTCCGTCGGCGCGCGCTTAATTAGCGATCACCGTCGTGCCTGCTTTGACTACGACGTTCGCGGGGTGCGCGGGTTCGTCATGGCCAGGCGTGCCGACGACCGTCACCTTTCGCGGACCGACTTCGAACGCGACCCGACGGACCTTCTTCCCGGCGAACTCGATCAGCTTGTTCGGCGCGGCTTCGACGTAGCCGAGCTCGATCTTCTCGTCGACATCGCTCTCGCCGACGCTGACCTTGCGCGTGACCTTGGCGCCCGCCGCTTTGTCTATCTCCGGCGTGAGCTCCACGCTGTACGTGCCCGGCGCGACAACGCACGTGGCAGGCGCTTCGAGATCGCGACAGTGGGAGGCGCCCACGACGGTGACCTTCCCCTCCAGGTTGGACGACACGCTGAGCGCGCGTCCGTCGACGAGCTTCGCGCTGCGCACCAGCCCCGAGGCACCGCGGCCCGGTGTGAAGGGCTCGATCGCCGCCGGCACCTTGTTCGGCATCGTCAGCGTGAACCGCGCCACTTTGCCCGCTTCCACGAGCACCTCGGCGGGCGTGGTCACGCCGGCGAGCACTTGCCCGTTGTGTACGACCTGCGCGCCTGGTGGCTCGGATGTGAGCGTGATGCGCGCGAGCTCGTCGCTCACGGCGAGTGGCTGGATGAGGCGCGTCTCCTTGCCGGGCCCCGGTACGTCGAGCTGCGCACTCGCGATCTGATAGCCGTTCTTCTTGAACGTCAGCGAGAGCGAGGAGCCGGCCGGCGCCGATGTCAGAACGAGCGGTGTGATCCCCGCCGCCTTGCCGTCGATCTCCACGCTCGCTCCGCTCGGCACGGTATCCACGCGCACCGTCGGCGCGAGCGCGCGAAGCTCGAGCGTGACCTCGTTGGTGCCCGAGCGCGGTTGCACGACCGCTTGCCTGGACTCGTAGCCGTCCAGCCGCGCGACGATCGGATACGCGCGACCGACGTCGAGCTCGCGCACCACGAGGAGCCCATCCGTCGCCGTACCCGCGTTCTTCCCCTCGATCTCGACGACCGCGCCCTTCGGTACCGTCTTCACCGTGACCGTCGTCCTCTGCGTTCCGAACAGACGCGGCCACGCAGCGATCCCGATCAGACCGAGCGTGGCGATGATCGCCGCGATCAACACGTACGTGATCGCGCGCGACGGCTGAGGTGCGGGAGGCTGACGAGGCGCCCGGCGCTCGACGGGATGTCCCATCGGCAAGCGGCGCGACGGACCCGCGGCGAGCCTGCCCGCGGCGTTGATCCTCTCGTGGAAGAAGCCGAACGCTTCGAGCTGCATCTTGGGCTGCTCGAGGTCGAAGCAGCACACCGCCTCGGTCGCGACGCCGGGCAGCACGTTGAAGTACACCGTGGACGACGCGTTCGTCATCAAGTACAGACCCAGGCCCGCGCCGCCGGCCTTGCGATCGATCTGCTGCTCGCTGTGCAGGCACTTGTGCAGGTAGCGCAACACCGTGGAGCGCTCGAGCGTGCCGAACGCATCGCGCACCGCGACGACGAACTGCGATCCGTCGCACGCGTACTGGACCACGGCCTTCTGCTCGACGCGGAGCGAGATGCGAGTCTTCGTCGGAATCTCGCTGAAGATCTGTCGACCCTGATCGTCGACGGGCGCGTCGTAGAGCGCGTTCATCAGCATCTCGTCGATGCACTGCTCGATCGACTCGCGGTACTTGCGGCGCACGCCCATCAACTCGGCGAACTCGCTGATCTGAGAGATGCACAGCGACTTCTCTTGATAGTCACCGACGAGGCACGAGTGGATCTGCGTGCCCCACAGGATCAGCTTCTCGACGCCAAAGATGTCGCCGGACAGAACGCGGGTCGCCATCGCGGAGAGCTGTCGCGAATCGAAGTCCTCCGCGACGAGCATGCCCGCGACGCGATCGGACGCCTGCATGATGTCGACGACCGCCGCGAGGTTCGAGCGCGGCAGGATCGCGATCATCCGCGTGTCGCCGACGAGGCGCTGTAGCAGATCGGGGCCGACACTCGCGATGTCACCGTCGAGATGTACGACGACGAGCGCTGCTTGGAGTTGGTTACCGAGATCGTCGAGCGTGGTGTGCGCGTCGACGGTGCCGCCCGCGGCCTTGAGAGCAACCGCGAGTTGCTTCCCGAACCCCTTTTCCGGAGCCACGACAATGATTCGTCGCGCGAGCACCCACGACCAGTCTACGCCCTGTCTAGATCACGACGCCATCGTTCCGAGCGAGCCACACCGTGGGCTTGAAGTCAGGAATCGGCTTTGGGGTAATCACCGGGTTGCCGTCGGTCCAGAACGAGCGGAACGGCCGCTTCTCGCCGGTCTTATAGAAGTGGCGCAGGTACGCGGAGTCACACGCGGAGAAGTCGGACATCCACTGGTCCAAGTCGTAGACGCCGGCCTCGTGGAGGAGCTGCAGGCTGTACTGACACGCTTCCGCCTCGTAGGCCGACAGCCGCGCGAGGAGCTCGTCGGTCCACGTCTCGGGGCGGAGAAACGCGATCTCGCGCAGATCCTCCGACATGTTCCACTGCACCGTGTGACCGAACAGGTGGACCAACACGAACAGCGCGTCCTCGACCTCGATGTCGTAGTCGACGTGAATCTGCTCGCCGTCGAGGTCGCCCGTGAACGGGCTCGGCACGTCCTTGATCTTTACCGGAATGCCCCACCGGTCTTCGATCATGCGTTCGACGCGATCGAAGATCTGCTTGAGTCTCGCTGGATCCAGCCCGGTCATTTCTGCGCGACGGCTTGAGCAACACGCGCTTGCGCCATCTCGTGCAGCGTACGCATCACGCTGTACGCGGTGAGCTCGGCGAGGAGCTTCGTGATCTTTGCGTGCTGGTCGTCGTTCAGCGAGCCTTCGACGGCCTTCATCGCCGCCACGACGTTGGCCTCTTGCGTGGACAGCTCCTTCGCATCGATCACGCCATCGGCGAGCGAGTTCGTGAAGTGCTCGAGCTGATTCACATGCTCGTCGAGATCCGGGGTCGAGTCGTCGTTGATCCAGCTGCTGCGTGCCATTGCTCTCTCCTTCTTACTTGCGTTCTTCCAGGATCTGCTTGATCGCGGTGAGCCGCTCTTGCAGCTTCTCGCGTCCGCCGAACTTGTCGAGCTTGTCTCGTTTGCTCTGCGGCAAGAACTCGATGTCGGTGCACTCGATGATCGCGGCGAGCTCCTGCGCTTCACGCTCGAGCGTCTGCGTCGACGGCATGAAGCCGGCGAGTGCTTGCTCGAGCGCGGCCTTGGTGATGGTCCGAGAACCGGACAGTAGTGATGTGCGGAACGCGCGGCCGATGATGCCCTCGACATCGGCGCCGCTCAGGTTGCCTTGGTGCGGCACGGTCTCGGGGAGGTCGGTCTCGGCGAGCTGGGTTCCCGCCTTGCGCGCGAGGATCACGAGCATCGACTTCAGCTCTGCCTGATCGACCGGATAGAACAGCGGGATGTGAACCTCGGCGCGGCCCTGGCGCTTGAGATCCACCGGGAGGCTGTCTGGACGCGCCGTCAGCAGCATCCAGATGATCTTGCCGCGATACGCGGTGTCGCCCATCTGCGACGCGATCAGGGCGAACACGCGTCCACCGACGCCGGAGTCGCCGCCTTGATCACGATCGCCGAGCATGGCGTCGGCTTCGTCGACGATGACGACGACAGGGCCCATGGAGCGCAGAACGCCGAGCACGCGCTCGAGGTTGCCTTCCGTCTCGCCGACGTACTTGCTGCGGAAGTTCTTCAGCACGACGGCCGGGATGCCGATCGATCCGGCAACACACGTGGCGAGGAAGCTCTTGCCCGTTCCGACGGGACCACAGAACAAGTAGCCCATCGGCACGGTGTCGAGCTCGCCCCGCTTGATGAGCTCCGCGTCGTCGAGGAGGCGCTTCTTCGCCGCTTCGTGCCCGACGACCGTATCGAGCCCCCACTTGGGCTCGACGAACTCGAGGAGGCCCTGCGCCTGGCGCTCGATCAGGCGCTTCTTCAGCTCCTTGAAGTACACGCGATCGAGCTTGCGATTGCCCTCGACGGTCGACGCGACGAGCACCTCGAGGTCGGTGAGCCCGATGCCGGCGGTGAGCTTGCCGAGCTCGGCCACCGTGTACTCGGAGAACGTCGACAGCTCTTTGCCCGTGGCGCGGATCTGCGTCTCGAGGAACGCGGTGCGCTCCGGGGCGTCGGGCAGCGGCACTTCGATCGACGCGACGTGCGGGTTGCCGGCGAGGCGATCGTTGATCGACGAGAGCCGCGGATCGATCAGCACGAACGCCATGTTCAGACGCTTCACGTACGGGCTCGACGACCAGTTGAGCAGCGTCACGAGGTGCGTCTGCTCGTTGAGGTCGAGGTTGTCGCCGTTTGGCGCGACGTACCCCGCGTGGTCGATGATGATCGCGCAGCGGAGCCGCTTGTCCGGATCCGCCATCACGTTCTTCTGCACGAACAGATCGAGCGCGAGCAGACCCTTGGTGGGATCGCGGGGCAGGGCGCGAAGATCGCCGAGCCACTTGTTCGCGGTCTCGACCATCTCCTGAAGGCGTCTGCTGTTGGAGCCCGCGCTGCAGCGGAGGCCGCTCGCGAGGTCGTACTTGATGACCAGGTCCCACCGGCCGAACAGCTGCTCGGACAGAAACTCCGTCAGCCCCGTCCAGCGTTCGGGGCCGGCGCGAACGACATCGAACGTGTTGCCGTGCACGATGAACATCGACGTCGTGCCGGAGAAGTAGAGCTCGGCGAGCTTGCCGGCCCACGCGGGGAAGTGCGGCGGAAGCGCCGTCGCCTTGGTGACGCCATCGCTGCCCGCGAGCGTCTTCTTGTCGTCGGTGCTCATCTGCGCTGACCTTCCACCGCGCGCGGCGCCGTGAGATCGGCATCGAGGATCGACGGCGTCGTATCCGCGTCGCTGACGCCGGTGATCGTCTGCAGCTCGCGGATCGTGGCTTCGGTCTGCGAGATGCCTTCGCTGATCGCGTCGATGCGGCTCGACATCTCATCGGGATCCGAGTGCGCGACGGCCATCTCGGTGACCGCTTGGATCTTGTTCTCCAGACGATCGAGCTCCGTCGCGATGAACTCGGCGTTCTGCTGCGCGCGCACGACGTTGTCCTTGCGCGCCTCGGCGGTCGTGATGCTGTCGTCGAGCGAGCGGATGATGCGATCGTCCGCTTGGTTCGCTTCACCCACGGAGTCCGCGCGCTTCTTGCGGCGCGCCTTGAGGTCCGCCACGGTCTTGTCGATCGCTCCTTCGTCGGCCGCTTGAAGGAAGCGCGCGAGCGCCTGCTCGCTGAGGAGCAAGCGCAGGAACACCCAGAGCAAGCGATCGAGCGCCGGTGTCCGCAGCTCGTGCGAGGCACCGCTCGCATCGCGCGTGTCGCCGCGGACCGCGTTCGCGATGCGCGACATCTCCACGCAGCGCGCGCGGAGGCGCAAGAAGCGCGAGCGGCGATCCTCGGTCAGCGACTTCAGGACATCGAGGATCTTGTCGCGCGGGTTGCCGTCCGCGTTCTGCGCGCGATTGGTGGTCCGCGCACCGGGGCCATCCCCAGCTTCGGCGCGCGCCTTGGCATCGATCGCGGCTTGAAAGCGCGGCAGGGTAGTGAGGCCCGCCAGATAGACGACCTCGGCCGCAGCGACGAGTGGCAGTGCGACGTCCGCGTGTCCCGACACCACCGCGGCGGCCGCAGCGCCACCAAAGATCAGCATGTTCCAGCGGAACATGAACGCTTCTTTGAGATAGCGAACGAGCCCGGCTTTCTTCTTCTTGTCGGACATCAGTCCCCCGCTCGCTGCGACGATTCGAGGTGATCGATCTTCTCGCGAAGTCCGAGCACGATCTCGATGAACTTCGGGTCGCGCTGCATGACGATCGACGGACGATCGGGCGGCGGCACGTGGATCTGCTCCAGCACCGTACCCGGCGACGTCGAGAACATGAGGATGTGATCGCCGAGGAAGACGGCTTCTTCGATCGAGTGGGTGATGAAGAAGATCGTCGGCGATTGCTCGCGCCACAGGGCGACCAGGTTGTCCTGCATGCGCGAACGCGTGGGCGGATCGAGCGCGCCGAACGGCTCGTCCATCAAGATGATGCGCGGCTCGAGGATCAACGTGCGCGCGATCGCGACGCGTTGGCGCATGCCGCCCGAGAGCTGATGCGGGTACTTGTCCGCATCGCGCTTCACGGACAGCCCGACCTTCTCGATCCAGTACTTCGCGCGATCTGCGCGCTGGCTCGCCGACAGCTTGGGGACCGTGACGGTGCCGCCTTCGCCGTGATGTCCGTCCGGACCTTGCTGTTGCACGGTGAACACGTTCGGCGCCGGCGTCGCAGCGATCTCGAACGAGCCGTTGAACGATGCGTCGCCGATGCCTTGAATCGCGATCTTCATGCCGCGCGAGAAGTCATGCGCGGTGTGCGTCGTGTACTGCGCCACGGTCTGCTTGCGTGACACGCTCGCGATGTGTCGCGTGATGCCACGACACTCGAGACCGAACGCGACGTTCTCGAGCACGGTGCGATTGTCGAACGACGTGTAGTCCTGGAACACCATGCCCCGATCGGGGCCGGGCCCCTTCACCGGCTTACCGTCGATGAGCACGCGTCCCGACGTCTGCGGGAACTGCGGCAACAGGCCGGCGATCAAGCGGATCACCGTGGACTTGCCGCAACCCGACGGACCGAGGATGGAGACGAACTCGCCGCGACCCGGATAGTCCGGAATCTCGAACGAGACATCTTTGATCGCGGTGAACGCGGACGCGCCTTTGCCGTACGTCTTGGTCACCTTGTCGAACAGGACGACCGGCGGCTTGGTCAGCGGCTTGTCGCGCGGCGTGACCGGCTTGACCTCGATCACCGGTGCTTGCGGCTCCGGAATCGACGAGACCTTCGCCGGCGAGTCCTCGGCTTGTCGCTCGGCGAGCGCCGCAGCCTCCGCCGCCGGATCACGCGCGGGAGGCGTAGGCGTCGTTGCAGAACCACCGGCGGGACCCGTTCCGGTTCCGCCCGGAGCTGACTTGGGATCGTGGGTCACAGGTCCTTCCTCCAGCGGAACACTTCGCGCTGCAGCCCGCGAAGAAGGAAGTCGAGCATGAACGCGATGAACGTGATGACGAAGAGCAGCAGATAGATCTGCTCGCTCAGGCCCTGGCGCTGGCTCGTGTTGAGCATCGTGCCGAGGCCGTGCGGCGTGTTGATGGTCTCGACGAGCATGATGTAGCCGAGCGCGAGCCCGAGCAGGAAGCGCAGGCTCGTGATGATGTCCGGTAGCGCGAGCGGGATGAGCACCTTGCGCACGATCTGGAAGCGCGAGGCACCGAGCGTCTGGGCCGTCTCGACGTAGCGCTCGGGAACGATCGAGACCGCCTTGACGGTGTCGCTGAACACGAACGGCACGACCGCGAGGAAGATGAACATCGACTTCTGCTTCTCGCCGTCACCGAAGAGGAGCAGCGTCAGCGGAATCATCGCGCCCATCGGCACGGAGCGGAGGAACACGACGAGCGGCTCGACGGCAGAGCCGACACCGCGATTGGCACCGGCAAACACGCCGAGCGAGATGCCGACGAGCGCCGCGAGCGCCATGCCTTTGAACACGCGGACCAGCGTGTCGATCAAGCTCTCGGTGAAGTCGCGCTCGAGCAGCTTGCCGAACGCGCCGAACACCTCGCCCGGGCTCGGCAACTTTGACGGCGACACGATGCGCGCTGTCGGATCGCTGCCGAACGTCAGCGCGAACCAGACGAGCAGCAGCAGACCGATGATGA
Organism: Pseudomonadota bacterium; assembly: GCA_023428295.1. Taxonomy (GTDB): domain Bacteria; phylum Myxococcota_A; class Polyangia; order Haliangiales; family Haliangiaceae; genus JABFXX01. Next base: position 134 of record JAEYYV010000330.1, on the reverse strand, counting down.
TCGCACCGAGGGCCGCGCGCGTGAGCGGTGGCGGATCGGCGCGCAGCGTCTTCCACCACGGCGGCGCGGTGGGGAGCTTGTCCGGATCGTCGTCGTCGCCGCCGTCGTCAGGGGCAGCCGCCGGTTTCGGCGCG
>JAEYYV010000340.1 GCA_023428295.1 Pseudomonadota bacterium | reverse complement strand
GCCCGCCGGTCACCCACCCGCCCCCCCCCCCCCCCCCCCCACGACGTTCACGGTTGAACTGCCCACGCACCCCGGGGCAGCCGATGAGATTGAAGACGTCGTGACCGTAGAAGACGCGGGCGTAACGATGTTCTCGGTGAAGGCTCGACTTGTCCGCGAAGACATCGCGCGGCACGCGATCTCGCGCTCCAAGCTGCTCGATTGGTACGAGCAGTTCTTCTTCAAGGAGAAGACCGCGAAGTATCGCGTCGGTGTCATCGCTCAGTTGAGCGCTCGCATCGATATGGTCCGCGCCGCCAAGTTCGAGCCGCGCGTCCGGCGTGATGCGCGCATCTTTCCGGTGCTCGTCACCTACGACAACCTGTGCGACAACATGATGCTGTCAGCGTGGCTGAAGGACCGGTGCAAAACGCACGGTCTTCTGCAACAGACAGACGTCGCCCCGCTGACCATCGCCGTGATCGATGACTACGAACGTCTTCTCGCAGCCCCGTTCCAGAAGAAGTCGGTAGCGGAGATCCTCGCGTCACGCAGCTCGCCTCGACTTAAGAACGAGAGGCTCGAGGTGGTTCTCTATGGCCACGAAGTCGAGCCTCGCCTTCCTGGAACGGACGCCGAGTACCACGAGCTCACCGATCGTGTGCTCGCGAAGCTTGAGGGGGAAGGAAGCAAGCGGCGGCAAGCAGTCCTTCCGCGCGATGTAGGCACTTCGAATTCGACCTGCGCGCGCGCCGTCTCGACGTAGTGCGTCACCCCGCATGTCAGCCCCAAGGGCGATAATTGGGTCCATGGTGAACTATGGGCGTGTTTGGGTTCTATCGAAGGCCATCCGGCTTCCACCTGGGACCGGGGGGGGGGGCTTCCCGCCGCGCAGATCGCCGCCATTCACACAGTGGCTGCGCACTTCTGGGACTCAACGCAACCAGCGCTCGTCGTCATGCCGACCGAATCTGGGAAGACCGCCTCGCTGGTGGAATGATCATGGCCCACGCGCTCGAAGCGGATTTCAGGGAGTGGTCCAAGCCGCCGACCGCGACCGAGGAGCAGCGCTGCACGAACGCCGAGAGTGTCGTGCGCAACGCAATCCGCTCCTGCCCCGCGCTCGCGATGCGGAGTATCGAGGTGTTCCCGCAGGGCTCGTACCGGAACGGCACGAACGTGCGCGCGAACAGCGACGTCGACATCTGCGTGCGCTGCATGGACATCTGCTTCAGTGAGGTCCCTGTCGGTTATTCGAAGTCGGACTTCGGTCTCACGGACGCGACATACTCGTACGCCGAGTTCAAGAACGACGTCGAGAACGCGCTAAGGAGCTATCTCGGTGCAGCCGCCGTCTCGCGTGGAAAAAAGGCATTCGACCTTCATGCGAACACGTACCGGGTCGACGCAGATGTCGTTCCGACCTTCGAACATCGGCGTTACCAAGTACGAAACGGCACGTACACCCACCTGTCGGGCACCGAGCTGCGGCCCGATGATGGCGGCTCGATCGTGAACTGGCCGCGCCAGAATTACGAGAACGGCACAGCGAAGAACACCCAAACAGGGACTCGATTCAAGAAGCTGGTTCGCGTGCTGAAGCGGCTCCGTGACGAGATGGTCGCCGAGGGGAATGCGGCTGCGAAGCCGATCCCCTCGTACTTGATTGAGTGCCTCGTCTGGAACGTACCTAACAGCGCATTTCTCGACGACGAGTATGCAGAGAACCTCCGAGCGATCCTTCTGCACCTCTACTCGAACACGCAGACCGAGTCGGCCTGCAGCGAATGGGGTGAGGTGAACGAGCTGAAGTACTTGTTCCGGGGAAGCCAGCCCTGGACGCGACCAGCGGTGAACAGCTTTGTGGTTGCCGCGTGGAACCGCGCGGAATTCAAGTGACCGGGAGATCAACATGCTGAGCCGCTTGCACCTATCCACGATCCTCGTTCTCTCCGCAGCGCTCTGGGGCGGGCTGCTCCTTGTCGAGGGCGTGTCAGTCAGCGGTGCATGGCTGCGCCCGTTCTCAACTGTCATCGGCGTGCTCCTCCTGCTGCTCGCAGCATTCGACCTGTGGGCGTGGCGACTGCGCGTCCTTCATGGTTGGTTCGTTCCTCGTCCCGATCTGCGCGGAACATGGCGAGTCGAGCTGCAAAGCGACTGGAAGAACCCGGCGACCGACTCAGGCGTCGGTCCGATCGTCGCATACCTCGTCGTGCGCCAGACATTCTCGGCCCTGAGCGTCCGTATGCTCACGGCCGAGTCCGCGTCGGAGCTCGTCGCCGCCGAGATCAACAAGGCAAGCGACGGAACGTATCGGCTCGCGGCGGTGTACCGAAACGAGCCGAAACTCTCCGTTCGCGATCGCAGCCCGATCCACTATGGCGCCCTCGTGCTCGACGTGCAGGGCGATCCAGTCAATGGCCTCGCTGGCTACTACTGGACTGATCGGAATTCGCGCGGCGAGCTGCGAACGCTGGCGCGCAATGTGTCACCTGCGGGCTCCTTCCAAGAGGCGCAAGGGCTGCTACCACCAGAACCAAAATCCCCAGCACCCGCGGAGTCCGCGGCATGAGCCGACGGGTGATCACCCTGTTCATGTGGGGGTATCAGGAGCACTTCCGCTTCAACTTCGAGTACCTCCTGGACTCGACCCTGGCGGTACTCGGCGCGCGTGACGCGGGTGGAGCATGCTTGTTGGTCGGCGCCAAGATCCCGGGCGCGCAGGTCGAGCACGAGGTGTGCGTTGAACCGGAGGACGGCCCATGTTCTGTCGCGCTCTTCGCGGGAATGCCTGCGGCTATCGAGAAGCACATCACCGAGCATCCACTTCAAAGGATGTTTTATGGCGATGAGCCGAGCATGCGCGACAAGCCGGAGAACATCCGCCGTGACTCTATCCGCCAAGCCGTTCAGGATGCGCTCGCTTCCTACGATGTCCAGACGAACGTGCGCTCGTTCGCCGGAAGGCCCGCTCCGGTAGACGGATACTACGTCGTGCCGGTGCTCCAACTGCCGCAAGCTCTCTTCACGCGTTACCCGCCCTTGCGCGAGCCGGTGACCGATGGACGCTTCACGGGATCCCCGAGCCTCGTCCATGCGGTAGTAGGCGAAGTTCTCAAGGAGGCTCACGATGAACTTCTGCGACCTGATCCTGGCCGCTCCATTGGTGGCAGATCTGCATCGCCGATGGAGCTCGCGCGACGGGCCGCGTCGAACTTCATGTATGCACCTCAGATCGCGATCCGCGATAGGCTGGGTTCTGGCGGCGACCTGTTCGAGCGTTTCAACCTGATTTCCTCGCTAATGTACGAGGGGTCCGAGGGGAAGGGGCGCATGCTTCTCGCCAAGCTCGACGGCGGTGCCATCGACGTTTCGCTCCAACTGGCGGAGCCGGTCCCGTTCCATGAAGCACGGTGGGCGAGGAAAGTCCTTCAAATGGCCTCTTCCGATACGGCACTCCTCGCGAACACCGAGCACATTCTTGGACTGGGAAGTATCTCCGCGGGCACAAACCCACGTGAAACGCAGAACGTGTTCGAGGTCGAGTTTCACGACCACTACCACTGGAGCATCTCTAGTGGCGGAGAGGTCCTTCTGATCAGCAGGTATGGAGCGCCATCGCTGCCCAACGAGCGCATCCCGATGGAACGGCTGTTCGACACGTTCCGGCGGCTGTTCCCCGAAGTGATCGACCAGGACGTGGACGCCTTTGCCGCACTCTTCGAGGTGGCCGTAAATCAACGGCACGGGAGCATGCTTGTCGTCGCTTCGGACGCGGAGACCGAAGCGGAGCGCTTGAGCGGACAAGGCACGAAGATCGTTCCGGTGAAGCTGACGCCCGAACTGTATCGACGCGTCAGCAATATCGACGGAACCATCATCATCGATCCGAAGTGTATCTGCCACGCAGTGGGGGTTATCCTCGACGGTCCCGCGAACGAGCACTGCACTCCATCGCGCGGCGCCCGCTACAACTCCGGGATCCGATATGTCGCTGCATCGGACAACCCGCGTCTCGCCGTCGTCGTGTCGGATGACCGTACGGTAGATGTCATCCCTCTGCTGCGTCCGAGGATCCGGCGCAGCGCGATCGAGGAACATCTCGCCAAGCTCGAGGCGTCAACGATCGACGACTACCATCCGTGGATTTCTTGGCTCGACGAGCATCGTTTCTATCTAAGACAGGTCGAATGTGACCGAGTCAACGCCGTGTACACGAGGCTTAGGAACGCGCCCAGAGAAGTCGGCGCGATGATGATCATTCGCGAGAAGTTTCATCCGAACCCGGCCTGCACCACTGACTACTTCGAGTCCGAGGGGCTGGATTCGAATGACGACGGTGGTGCGTGATGGCCTCCGACGAACCGCCCCAATCTGCCGACGGAACGTCGTTACGTTCCGACGAGCCGATTCGAACCGCAGACCAGGATCAGCTCGCACGTGGGCACCTCGTGGAGGTCATCGGACGGCACATCCTGCACGCGAATGCTCCTGAGTCGGTCGTCATCGCGTTGAATGCGCCTTGGGGCGGAGGAAAGTCCTCGTTCCTCAACCTTCTCGGGGAGAAACTAGCACCGCCTCTGCCGGTCGGGGCCGGTCCCGACGACGCACAGCCAATCCTCATTCCTTTCAACCCGTGGCACTACACGAACGTCGAACAACTCGTCGTCCGGGTGTTTTTCGGTGAGCTTGCGCGAGGGATCGGGACGTCGCGCAAGAAGGAGCTGGGCAAGAAGATCGGGGGCTGTTGCTGCGAGGCGCAGGAAGTCTCGTCGGTATAGTTCATGAAGGTGTCGGAGGTGTGTTGAAAGAGGCTGATGGCGCGCTCGAGGTGGAGAAGAGCCTGCCCACGATCAAGCACGAACTAGACAACCTCATTCCGCAACTCGGCCAGCGGGTCGTTGTTTTCGTCGATGACATCGACCGCCTCGAACGCGACACGATGCGGCTCCTGTTTCGCATGATCCGCTTGAACGCGGACTTCGCGAACGTGACCTATGTTCTGGCCTTCGATCGGATCGTCGTCGAGAAGAACCTGGACGAGCCGCACGGCATCCGTGGCCGGGACTACCTCGAGAAGATCATCCAGGTCTCGTTTGACATTCCCGAACCCGAGGCCGCGACGCGGCATCGCATCCTCTTTCGCGAATTGGACTCCGTGATCGGGTCGATGAAGACCCGGCCACTGGATGGGCATCGTTGGGCCAATCTCTTCCACTCCGGGTTCAAGGACCACTTCCGGACGATTCGCCACATCAAGCGGTACACGAACGGGTTGCGCTTGACGCTCGCGCCCGTTGCCGAGGAAGTAGACTTGGTCGACTTCCTCGCGGTCGAGTTGATCCGCGTGTTCCACCCGGAGGTGTACCAGGGCATCTCCGCGGGCAAAGAGCAACTCGCGCCCATGCGTTCGGGCGCCGTCGAGAATACCGACCGGCTGCGCGACTGGATCGAAGGGGTATGCGCGACCGCCTCACCCGGTTTTCTCGAACACGTGCGCGACGTCCTGCGGCAGATCTTCCCTGAGTTAGGGCGGATCTACGCGAACACCTACTCATCGGGATTCCGCGACCAATGGCGTCGGGACTGCCGTGTGTGCTCGTCCGAAGTCTTCGACAAGTTCTTCCTGCTCGCGGTGCCCGAGGGTGAAGTCTCCGAGGTCGCGATGCGCACTTTTGTTGAAGGCCTCCGTGATCTGGCGCAAACCAAGTCGTTCCTGGCGCGCACGCTGGAGGATGGCCGAGCACGGCGTGTCCTCGAACGAGTCCAAGACTTCACCAAGGACCTCTCGGCGACTTCAGCCGCATCGCTCGTTCGGGTGCTGTTCGATGCCGGCGACTCGTTGCGATTTGAATCCCGTGGGGTGTTTGACATCGCTTCCTCTTGGCTCGTGCCTCAGGCCGTCTATCAGTGCCTGGCGAGGGTCCCGACCGAGGATGAGCGACGGGATCTACTGCTGGACAGCGTCAAGAACGGAGAAGCGCTCTACACGCTTGTCCAGGAGACGGAGATTGCGCAGCCGACCGATGAGGAGAGACATGGACCGCCTACTTTCACAAGCCGGGCACATTGGGAACCTATTCGGGCGGCCGCGCTCGCTCGCATCGAGCAAGCGCACTGTGACGGGAGCTTGTGGAGCGTCTACAAGCTCGAGTACGTCCTGATCGTGTGGAGTCGTTGGACCACGCCGGAGACTGTCCGAGCCGCGATCGATGCACACATCATCGACGACCACGCCCTGGTCACCTTCCTCGGCGCGTTCGTGGACAACTCGCACTCGTATTCGCTTGGAGACAAGATTTCGCGCAAGCACATTCGGCTCAGTAGGAAGAACCTGGCGGGCTTCCTAGATATCGAAGCGGCGGCCGTGAGGCTGCGGACGATCGCAGCCGGTGACAACGACCTGGCCGAGGTAGCAGGCGAGATGGTTTCGCACTTGGAGAAACCGCTGGAGCGGTGGGATGGCTAGGCCGCAGTCGACATCGCTGGAGAGGCCGACATGACGGGTACGCCCGGCGAGTCCCACACACTCGATCGCAAGTCGCGGCGCCTGGTACGGGCTCGATCGCGACCACCTTCGACAATCGCCGTCTTGCGATCACCGCCGAGCACCGAGCCGACGGACTCCAAGGTGGGACCAGATGTGCTCGACCTGCTCGACCTGCTTGATGACCTCACTCTCAGGTGAGGACATCGATCTCGGCGTACTCGTGCGCGCCTGGTAGCGGTCTGACTCCGGCAGTGATCCGCGCCAAGTCCTCAAGGTTTCTGGAACTCGGCGGCCGTGAGAATGGCCGAAGGTCGCCAAGACGCCTCCCCAGCGGACCCCACCTCGACCCCACCTTTGACCCCACCTCGACCCCCACCTCAGTACCGCAGTCCATTTCTCGGACTAAAATCGCAGATCGCTAATCGTCACCGAAATAGAGGCAGACCTTCAGCTCTGATCAGCTCAAAAACTGAAGGTCGCGCGGCCCCTAATCCAACTCAGAAAACACCGAATACACATCTCAAAACGCCCGAAAATCGACCCCACCTCGAACCCCACTTTCAGTGCCTCAACACGCAACGCCTTGGGACACGGCGACGCGTTAAGTCGTTGAGTTTCTTGCTAAGTGAGTTCGATGTGAGAGTAGATATCTCATTCCCAAGCTGAAGGTCGCCGGTTCGAATCCGGTATCCCGCTCGAAATTTCGAGGGCTATTCCAAAAATGCGGGGGCAGTCCGCAGCTTTTGAGTGAGTGAAACTGACGGGTGAGATCGATCCGCAGAGCGCTCTGACCCACATCGGTAGTTCTGGGCTGCGATCCCAGAACTCGAGCGTGGTACGCCTCAATGGACGATGGCTTCGAGCTTCGCGAGCTGGATGTCGCGATCTTCGACGTATTCCCCGTTCTCATCGCGCAGCAGCAAGTCGTACTCGTGTGCGCCCCGGACAACGTCGAGTCGGCGGGCGCGTGACCAGGGGTCTTCCCATCCCGGCGCGGTGCCGACTACCGCGACGATACCCATCGACAAGGCGTGTGCCTCGCGCAGCAGATGATGGAGCACGGGCTCGTCACGGTGGCACCACGGCGCGGGGAGAATCTCGTGGAGGAAGCCCCATCGCAAGCGCACGCACCCGTGCAACCTGCCGTACTGGTACAGCGCGAAGATCGCTTTGGCGTCTGCTTCGAGCCGCCGTTGAAGCTGCGTGAGCTGACCTCTCGCGAGGTACTCGCGAAGCTTCCCCGCATCGCCGAGCGGGCGGCTGACTCCGCACGATCCTTGGATCAGCATCGCGGTGGTGATCTTCAACGTGCGGCCGGACTTGTTGAGCGTCATCGACTTCTGCGGCGGCCCGAGCTCGGCGAGGCGAAGCGCGCTCGCGTCGATCGCCAGCTCGCGGAGCGTCGCGCGAATGTCGATGCCGCACAGCATGTCGTAGGCACGCAAGCGCTCGCCGATCGTCGCGAGCTGGTCCTCGAACACGGTCGTCAGCTCGCGCTGCTCCACGTCCAGGAGCACGACTACGCGGGGAGCGCGCGTGGGGAATGCGTGAACGAGCACTCGGCGCAGCTTCGCCAGCTCGTCGGCGTGTGCTGAGCGGCGTCGCTCGTAGGCGCGTCTCGCGTCCGCGATCTGCTCGGGGGTCGAGCGTGGGTAGCGGTCGACGCGCCCCACGACATCGCGAACCGCGTCTCGCGCCATCACCACCTCGGCCGCCCCCGGCGCGGGAGACCATGTTCCGTCGTCACCGACGAGCACCGCGGAGTTGCGGCGGCGAAACGACTGCTGGTCGGCGCTCAGCCGGTGCCACTTCGTGCGTGCGCCGATGAACGAGATCACCTCGTCCGGCGTCATCGGGCGTCCGTGAGCATCGAGGATCGCGAGCGCGATCCGTTGAGCGGACCAGCTCATCAGATCGGCGTCGTTGCGCCATGCGAGATCGAGCTCCGCGACGCTGAGCGGCTGGCTCGGTAAGGGTCTCGGCGGCGGAGGCGGCGGCATGGCCCGCGCAACCCGCGGCGGCCGAAGCCCCAGGCGAAAGACCCACAGGTCGAGCTCGGCGTCATGGGGATCGAGCGAGTAGAGATCACCATCCCGATAGATCGGCGCGCGTGCTGGGCGGCAGCGCGATAGTGAGAGGAGGGCTTCGTCCGCATGGTCGACGACGCCGGCGGCTTCGAACTCGAGCGCGACCTCGGCCAGCGTCATCGGTCGTCCGCGTTGCAAGAGCGCGACGATGAGCAGGGCATAGGTGTTGGCGTCTGGACGTTGTCGAGCCGCCGCGAGCGACGGCACCGCAATTCCGAGACGCTCGCAGTATGGGTTGTGTTCCTCGCTCATCGCGCGCGCTGTGGTAGCAGATCGAGCCGACGAGATCGAGCCGACGAGATCGAGCCGACGTTGCTGCGTACCGTGCGCACATGGGCCGCACTGGCTCGAGGACCGTCGTCGACGCCCTATTGCAACCAAGCTCGGAGCGCGGCCTTGTCGATCTTCTCGAGTAGCTCGAGGTTCGTCTTGCAGCCACCAACGTGGTTGGCCGGCGTGTTCGGCGGCAGGCAGCGCGTGAAGTGCATGATGACCAACAGCTGCGGCGCTGATCGCGGTAGCGACGGGCTGAACATTGCCCAGTTCGGGCGCACGAGCGGATCGCAACCGGCCTGCGGTGCGCGGCGAAAGCGCGAGATCGCGAGTCCGCTGGCACCACTCGCGTAGCAAGCGGGCGCCTTCTTGTCCGCGGCCGACAGCTGCTTGGCGGTCGCCTTCGCGTCGGTCAGCTCTCGCTCGATCTGCGTCGCGTTCGCCTTCTCGCGAGCGATGTGCGGGAGGATCTGGGCCGCGGCCTTCTCGAGCTCCTTCTCCACCTTCACCATCTGATCCATGTACGTCTTGTCGGGATTGAGACGAGCGACCTGCTTGTACTCCTCCATCCGCTTCGCGCGCTTCGCCGGATTCGTGCGCTCGTCGTAGCTCTCTTGCAGGCGGGCGATGGTGTCGCGCTGATCGGCGAGCCGCTGCTCGACGCTCTTCACGACGAGCTCCAGCGCGTCGGCCATGCTCACCGCGGCCCAGATCGGCGCTTCGGTCTTCTTGATCACGATCGCCTCGCCGTAGCGCTGCATGCCGAAGAGGTCGGGCTGCGGCTTGGCCATGCGCACCACGTCGGTCTCGAGCTTCTCGAGCTCGGGCACGCGATCCTCTCCGCGAGCGAACAGAGGTATCGACACCTGATTGACGAAGAACGTCAGGAGCGCCGTCTCTCCTCCGTCCTCGCGCTTGCCGTTGTTGTACTCGACGATCGGAAACGCACCGAAGCCCAGGTGTCCGGGTAACGGCTGTGCAGCGAACCTGGGCTCGCCGGGAAATGGCGTGAAGCGATTCGCCGTATTCATGAGCATGCCCCAGGTCTCGACGCTGAAGCCCACCGGGCGCGTGATCCCCTCGGTGTTCTTGATGATGTCGTTCAGGCGCAGGAGCTGTGCTTCGAGCGCCTTCGTGTCGGCAGGCCGCGGGCCGTGGTGCGTCCGCGTGACGGAGTCCACGGTGAACTTCCACTTCTTCCACCGACCCGGCTCGTTCGAGAGGTAGCGCGGCTGCGCGATCGCCGCGACGGCACACACGACGACCAACGACATCGCGAACCAGATCTTGCGCATCGGCCCGACTCTAAGACGGGCGGAGAGCTCCCTTCGTAGTCATTTAGATCGCTCGGCGACGCCAAACGTGCGCAGCAGATCGCGACGCGATGCGAGCTGCATCTTGCGCAGCGCGGTGGTGAGGCGTCGCGTCACTTTGCCCATCGAGATCCCGAGCTCGTACGCGATGTACTTGTTGCTGTGACCTGCCGCCGCGAGCCACGCGACGCTGCGCTCCTCGCGCGTCAAGCCGAGGAGGTCGCGGCCGTCGAGCGGATTGCGGCGCGCGAGGACGATGCGCTTGCCGTCGCGATCGACGAAGTCGACGATCGACCACTGTCCGCCGACGAGGGCGCTCCACGTCTCGATCGCCTTCGCAGGCGCTTGTCGTCGCATCGTGCCCCTCGCACGCTCGCTCCGCGCGACGGCCTCGACGAGTGCTTCGCGCGCACGCAATGTTCGCGCGCCGTGCGTCGCGTGCAGCACCTTGCCGCGCGGGCTCAGCACGGCCTCGGTGGCGTCGTCCTCGTCGCGCATCGGAGCGACGAGCGTGCGCAGGCGGAGGGCGGCACCGAGGTGCGCTGCCACGAGCCCGAGCGTGCGCGCGTGCGTGAACGGTTGACTCGAGGCGAGCCGGCGCGTGGGCGCAGGGAACGTCAACGTGATCACGTCGCGCCTCGTGTCGCCTCCGACGAGCGCCCATGCTGCGGGCGCTTGGATCCGCGCGAGCTCGCGCACCCCGCGCGGATGCGATCGCGCGATCCGTGCGAGACGAAACCTCGCGTTGCCCACGAACTCCGTCGGCGCATACATCTCGCGCGCGATCCGTCGCGACAGCGCGGTCGAGAACGTGCGGATCGAATCCTCGAACTCCAGCGGTGTGTCGTGCCCACAGAACGCTCGCACGCGCGGCGCGTTGGCCAGTGACACGATGTATGCGCCGACGCCGTGTGGACTGAACGGCGCCGCGGCCTCGGCGACCTGCGCGAGCCAGGCCTGCTCGTCCTCGATCCAGCGGTAGCCAGCCTCGACGATGCTGATCGGGTCGAGCTCAGCCATTGCGATACCAGCGAATCAGATCGAGGCGCGACCTCGCGCCGGTCTTGCGCAGCACGCTCCCCACCTGATTGGCGATCGTGCGAAGCGAAGTGCCGCGCGCGCGAGCGATCATCGCGTTGCTCGCACCTCGCACGACGTGCGCGAGGACCGCGCGCTCGCTGGGCGACAGGTCATCGAGAGAGGAGGCGGATTGATCGGTCCACTCGATCAGCACGAGCTCCTCGCCAGCGCACGGGAGCTCGTACACGGCTAGCCCTGCAGGCGCTTTGCTGCACATACCCCATCGTACCGCAGGCGCGCGGTCTCGAGGCTGGCGACTAATTCAGGAGCTTCAGGTACGCGATGATGTCGGACTGCTCCTGTGCCGTCAGGCCGACGCCGAGCACGATCTCGAAGTAGTCCGAGTAATGCTGCGCGAGGTCGGGCAGCGTCTTCGCCGAGTGGTCGTGGAACCACGGGCCCGTCTTCCACGAGCCCCACAGCGTCGGGATGCGGAAGAAGTTCGCGTCGAGCGGATCGCCCGTGATCAGCGCGCGGCCCGGGTCGGGGCTCTCGAGCGTCGTCGTCGTGCCGTCGCCGTTGTCGACGAGGAACGTGTAGACCGGCGCGTTGCCCTTGTTGAGCTCTGACACGAACGCCGTGAAGAAGCGCGTGCCCGGCGGGAACGGGGCCGCGAGGAACTCGTTCGTCTCGTTGAGCATCGGGCCCGAGTGGCAGTGCGAGCAGATGCCTTGCGGTTGATCGATGTACCACTCGCGACCGCGTTTCTCCGCGGCGGTCTTGCCCGGCGGAAGCTGCGGTGTGGCGCCGCCGTTCGCGTAGTGTTTGAGCGGGTTGCTCGAGAAGAACTTGTTCGTCTGTTGATGGTCCGCGATCGCGGCGAGCTCGGCGTTTGTCGGTTGGCGGGCCGGCTGGTAGTGCGAGTTGATCGCGCCGTGCGCTTGCTCCTCGAGGGAGTCGTTGCGGCCGTCGACCATGAAGATGGTGTCGAGGGACGGAACGTTGAGCGTCGTCGGGATCGAGCGGCGCACGGTGATCTCGCGAGCCGACGAGCCTTGGATGGACCAGTTCGCTGGCAGTGGGAGCGTCACGCGGATCGTCGCGTCGGTGAGCAGCTTCGTGTACGAGTTGCCGACGCCGTCGTCGCTGTCGATCGCGCGGAACAGCGGATCGTTCGGGTTGTGTTGGAATCGCGCCTGCGCGTCGGCCGGAGAGACCGAGCCCGTGGCCCCTGCGTGACACGTGAGGCACGTGCGGCCGTTGCCGCCGAAGGTCTCCTGCTCGAACAGCTTCTTGCCGTTGACGTTCGCCTCTTGTTCGAGCGTGCTCGTGCCGTTGTCGGTAACGGCGCAACCGACCAGTGCGAGCGCGAGAGCGCCGCACGACCACCCCATCGTCTTCATCAAATTCACCCTCTGCTCCAGGAAAGGTGGATCCCCGGGCGCACGATACGCCGAACTCGCGGCGGCGACACGGTTCGGCGGAGATGTTGTGCGGGCCGACGTTCGCGATGGTGAGGGCCGATGGTGAGGGCCGATGGTGAGGGCCGATCGTGAGGGCCGATGGTCAGGGCGTGATGATCGGGACGATCTTGATCGTGCCGACTTCGTCGTTGTGGAAGGAGCAGCGGAACTCATAGGGGTCGTCGACGTCGAACCTCACGCATTGCGCGTCGTCGCCGCTGAACGAGAACAACCCTCGGATCTGGCCGGCGGTGTGGGCGCCCAGGTCGTGGAACTGCACGATCGCACTCGCATTCACACTCGCACTGGGTGCATGCACCACGACGGACGACGAGCCGCGCACGGGGCCCGGCGAGCTCACGTTCGCCGAGAACACCGGCGGATTCTGCGATCACCAAAGGCCGTGGTGCGGCTACGAGGTGACGTTCAACGGCACGTCGTTCGTGGTCACGTCGCGCAGCGCGGCGGCGACGGGCACGGGCACGCTGACGGCGAAGGGACTCGCCGATGTCGCAGAGCTCATCGAGCGCATTCCGTACGACGCGCCCGACGACGCCGCCGAGTGCATCGACGCGCCCATGATCCGGATGCACATCGACTTCGACGAGGTCGGTCAGCGGACGTTCCAGTACTCCTGCACCGAAGGCGTGCTCCAGCCGCTCGCCTTGTACGTGAAGCGCATCGCGAACGCGGTGATCAACTTCGAGAACGACGACACGGTCATCGTCGACGCTCCGTTCTAGGAAGGCCGGCGAGGAATCACGACTGCGAGGACCGCGCGCCCGATGTCCACGATGGTTACCCGTCACACGCGCAGCCCACACCCTTGTGGCATGTCTTCCAGCGAGCGATGCACGAGTTGCCACACGCCTTCCCCGCGCTGCACACCTTGCAACATGCACGCGACCTCGTCGGTGTCGACCACGCCGGTTCCGGGTCGGGGAACGAACGGCGCGCCCGCGCTCGCTCGATCTCCCGTCGGCGCTCGGCAGCTTCCTGTCGCGCCGCTCGCCTCTCTGCCGCTTCGTTGCGCTTGATCGCCGCGACGAGCTTCGCTTCGAGTTGCCTGACCTGCGCGAGGTGACGGGGCGACGTGCAGGTGTCGCGAATGGACTGGAGCTCGATCGACATCTCACCGACGGTGACGCCGCTGTCATCGACGAAGGCCGACGCCGCATCCACGAGCCGACTGCTACAGACGGTGTACTCGTAGCGCCGATGGATCTCGACGAGCTCTTCCTCGAGAGCGGTGGTCCACAAGTCACCGCACGAGCTCTTTGCCGCGAGCCACGCATCGCGGTCGGTGGCAGCGACCTCGTGTTCGTGCGTGACGAGGCTGCGCGCGGCGGTGACACCGTTCGTGCACTCCTGCTGTCGCTTGGCGAGGATGTCCATCGCGACGCGCGAGCGAGGATTCGCTCGGAGGCTTGCGTGGAGGAGTGCGCGTTCGTGCGGTGGGATGGAGAGCGCGATCGATTCGCCGCCGACCACGACATGCGTGTCTCGCGTTGCGGTCGGAAGGCTCTCCTCGGGAACTGGCAAGAGCGAGAACGACACGCTGCCGTGCGTGTCGGTTCGTGCCTCGAGCTCGTGTCCGTTGGGGAGCTTCAGCGAGACGAGCTGATCGCGCGTCTTGCCTTGTCGGCAGGTGTCCCGCTCGCGCGAGGAGCGTCCTTTGATGATGCCGTCGTCGTAGGCGGAGTCACTGGCTCGTAGAGCGTCGATGGTTCCGATGACAGCCGCGAGAGCGCCGAGCGCGAGCAGCCCCGTCCCGTACATTCGATAGTCGTCGGGGTTGTTGCTCTCCTTGACCGTCGCGTTTGCCGCCAGTCGGTCTGCATCGAAGTACGAGTAGCCACCGCTCAGCAGGCCGCCGATGGCGATTCCCCACGTCGTTCGCGAGGCGATCGAATCGACGCGACGGTCGACGTACCGCTTTCGATGCACGCGACGTGTCGTGACCGTCTCGCATGTCTCCGACTGCGCGATCTCGACGGAGATCGTGTAGCCCTCGAGGCTGATGTTGGCGGTGTACTCGAGAGAGTCGCGAAGTACGCCGTGCCGAACGGACGGACTCACCGGTGTGTCGGTGGTGGTCTCGATCGACTGGATCGACGCGCAACCGACCACTGTCAACGCCAGGGTCGCGATCACCCTCATTCATCCCCCTGCAGCTATCTACTCATGGCGGTTTGGATGGATCGGGTACGTCCGGGGCGTTCCGGGGTGCAGCAGATCGCGGCAGGTCGCTTGCTCGCGCCCGGCGGATGGAGCAGGGTTGCCGGGAGGAGTCGTCGATGCGCGTTGATCAAGTCATGCAACCCGAGCCGATCACCGTTCCGGCGTCGATGCCGTTTCTGGAGATCCAGCGGCTGTTCGTGACCGCGCAGATCGGCGCGGTGCCCGTGGTGGATGACGCGGGAAAGGTCATCGGCACCGTCGATACGTTCGATCTGCTGCGCGCGGTCGATCAGGTCCTCGACGAGGATGTCGACCCGGGCGAGGCCGGCGGCGAGGACGACTTCGCCGAGCGCATCGGCGCCCTGACCGCGGCGAGCGTGCTCAATCCGCAGCCCACGTGGGTCCAGCGCGACGCGCCGATCGCGCAGGTGGCGAGCCTCATGCGACGCGAGGGTGTTCATCGCGTGCTGGTTCGCGAGACGGAGGGCGGCGCGCTCGTCGGCATCGCGACGACGTTCGACCTGCTGCGCGGGCTCGAGAGCGGTTAACGACGGCTAACGACGGTTAACGATCAGCGAACGCGGATGCGCTGCACGGTGCCGTCGAGGTGCGGAGCGGCGCTCCAGTCGCGGTGACCGAGCACCTGGCCGTCGCGGCGAACCTCGTCGACGCGCGCGAGATCCAGATCGGCGATCAGGATCTGCGACGCGTTCAGCGTACCCATCGCGACGACTCCGTCGTCGGGGAAGCCGCGATCGCACGGAGCGAAGACGCCGGCGGCGCCGACGTTCTCGTCGACCGCGAGCGACCACGGCGCGATGCCGACGGTGGGCGCTTGCACGACGTAGCACTGGTTCTCGAGGGCGCGCGCGGCGGAGGCGACGCGTATGCGGTGGTAACCGGCGAGGCCGTCGGTGCAGCTCGGCACCGCGATCACGTTGGCGCCTGCGCCGGCGAGGCGGCGCGAGATCAGTGGGAACTCCGCGTCGTAGCAGATGGCGACGCCGAGGCGCACGGGGCCGAGCTCGATGACGGCTTGGGCGGTGCCGCCGGCGATGCCCCAGCGCTCGCGCTCGAAGCGCGTCATCTGAAGTTTCTCGACGAGGATCGCATCGCCCGTGGGCGTGACGACGCGAAGGCGATTGTAGAAGGTCGTGTCGACGCGCTCGGGGAAGCTGCCGCCGACGATGGTGACGCCGTGCGTGCGTGAGGCATCGGCGAGCGCGGCGAGGTACGGCGCGACAAACGGCTGGAGCGCGGCGAGCTGCGAGTCGAGCGTGGCTTGCTCGTCGGCGGAGAGCAGCGACGTGAGCTCCATCGATGCGTACTCGGGGATCACGAGGAGCTCGGCGCCCTCGCGCGCGGTGTGGGCGACGGCGGCGTCGAGCTTCGCGCGCCACGCCTCGAACGATGCGAGCTGCTCGATCGGGTACTGCCATGCGGCGACGCGCGTCGGGGTCGTCACGCGAGCTCCTTGGTCCAGAACACCATGCGCTTGGGCGTCTCTGCGGTGTCGTCGAGATCGCGCCACGAGAACGTGGTCGTGATGTCGGGGCGCTCGTGAAAGCCGTGCTTCGACCACAGCCGATCGAGCGGCCGGTAGTCCGCGGGACGGCGCGGGTGATCGAGGGGGCGAGCGACCGCGCAGAACGTGGCGAGCGCGAAGCCGTGCGTGCGCGCGTGCGACTCGCGCTCGACGAAGAATGCGTTGCCGAGGCCGCGTCCGCGATAGGCGCGATCGAGGACGGACTCGCCGAAGTAGAACACGCGAGCCGGGTCGTAGCCCGCGGCGGCGAGGGCAGGGACCACGTCGTCGGAGTGCGCCGTGAGCGGCATCGCAGTGGAGGCGCCGACGACGCGCTCGCCATCGCGCGCGATCACGACGAGGGCCGCGGGCGACGACGCGTAGTTCGCGAGGTACGTGCGCTCGTAGTCGAGCGAGCCGACGTAGAGGTACGGGAACTCGCGGAAGACGTCGATGCGGAGCTGCGCGAGGGCGGGCAAGTGGCGCTCGATGTCGGCGCCTTGGACGCGCTCGACGACGAGGCTCATGCGCCGACCTGCTTCAGCCAGTCTTGCAGGTTGTAGTAGTTGGTGACGCGCGTGATCTTGCCGCCGGCGATCTCGAAGAAGGCGCCGCCGGGGAGTGTGTAGCGTTGGCCGGTTGCAGGCGGGAGGCCCTCGTCGGTGACGAGGTACTGACCCTCGACGATGTACTCGGCGCTCGCGCGGCCGGCGGGACCCGCGTGCACCACGATGTCGCGCAGCTGCTCGCGATAGCTGCGGTTCATGCGATCGAGGAACGCGCGAAACGCAGCGCGGCCGACCTCGCGTGCGCCTTGATTGAGATCGTGGGCGACTCCGTCGGCGAGGTACGCGCACATGCCGTCCCAGTCCCCGCGGTTGAAGGCTGCATAGTAGGCGTTGACGAGCTCGGTATCGGTCACCTGCGCACTGTACGTTGCGAGAAGGTCACGCGTGCACGGGTGGCGCTGAGAATCTCTGTCTCGAGATCGAGGATCGCTTCGCGGATGCGACCAGCGACGTGGTGGCGCGAGCCCGCTTCGAAGATCTGCGACGAGAGGCTCGTGAAGCGCTCGGCCATTCTACGTCGAGACCACCGCCTCGACGTACCAATCGTGCTAGGTCGGTAGCGAGATGAAGATGTCGATGCTCGCGACGCTGCTGCTGGTTGCAGCGCCGGCTTGTCAAACCAAGAGCGAACCGCAGCGCGAGCCGGCGCCTCGGAGAGAGCCGGAACCTGTTGCCAACGACGTCACGTCGTTCGTGGGCAAGGCGCACCGCGCAGCGATCGGCGATCTAGACGGCGATGGTCGCAACGAGATCGTGCTCGTCGATCCCGAGCGCATCCGCGTGGTCGATCCAGCGGGGCGCGAGATCGCATCGGTTCCCGTCACGCGCGGCATCCAAGCGCTCGTCGTAGCGGACATCGATGGCGACGCGCGCGCGGAGGTGATCGCCGGATGGGGCATCACGCGCGAGCACATGCAGACGAAGGTGACGTTCACGATCCATCGCTTGCAAGGCGGCGCGCTCGTCGAGGAGATCATCGTCGCGCCCGAGACGTCGCGACAGGACGTCACCGGCATCGTCCCCATGCCCGACGAGAGAGCCGTGCTGCTCGCGTACTTCGACTCGAAGTACAACGTCACGAGCATGATCGCGAAGCGCGGCGCGCAGGAGTGGGAGACCACGAAGCTCGCGTCGATCCGCACCGCCACGAGCTACGCGCGCGGTGATGTCGACGGCGACGGCACGCCGGACATCGTCGTCGGGCGCGTGTATGGAGACGAGCAGGGCAGCGACGGCGACGCGTTCGTGCTCCGGCCGAACGGCGAGCGGACACCGATTCCGAGCACGCGCGGGATGCGCTCGATCGCGATCGCGGACGCGAATGGTGACGGACGCGCCGAGGTGTTTCTCGGCGACGGGTGGCACCAGAGCTACGCCGCCAACGCGCGCGGCCTCGTGACCTGGGCGCGCTACGCGAACGGCCAGTTCACGGCGGAGCTCGTCGAGGAGACCGCCGATCAGTACGCGATCGAGAAGATCGTTCCTGCCACGAGCGGCGGCGAGACGGTGCTCATCACGCTCGGCAACCGCTACGTGCGCGTGTTCCGGCGCGCGGGCAACGCATGGAAGGGCGACACCATCGCCGGCGCTGCGCGCGACATCAGCGTCGGCGATCTCGACGGTGCGCCCGGCGACGAGGTCCTCGTCGTCGGCGACACGTCCGAGATCCTGAAGCCGTAACGGCTACTTCAGGAAGAACGGCGTCGCGACGGCGCTGCGGCACTGCCAGTTGAAGCTGCGCAGGTGCGGCACGGTGCCCTTGGACTTCAGGCCCGCGAGCATCTGCTCGGCGGCGGTCTTGAGCGACGCGTCCGTTCGGCCACCGTGGTGGTAGGCCATGGCCACGACGTACGCCGGCTCGCCCCAGTGCTCGTTGTATGGATCGACTTCGTCGGCGGCCGAGCCGATGCCCATCCAGTAATACGGCTTGCCGTCGGAGTTGCGGCCATCGCGCGCGATGATCTTGCCGAGCTTCACGAGCGCGGCGCGCACCTGCGTCGCCCTGCTGCCGCCCTTCTCGCTCGCGTACGCATCGAGTGCGTCGGCGAGGATCGCGCTCATCCACGGGCTGCAGCCCCACGTGCCATAGCTCTCGTCGGCGGATGCGGCCGTGTGAGCGAAGCAACGCGCGGCGGAGTCGGTCCAGCTCGTCGGATACTGCGCCTGCATCGCGAGGTACGCGTCGACGGCGGCGTCGGCGCGTTGGTCGAGGATCGCGGCTTCGTTGTCCGTGACGATGCGCGCCCAGACGTACGCGAGGAGGCCAAAGCCCGCGTGGCGCTCCGTCCAGAAGTCGCTTCCACCCGCGTAGCCCGGACTCGACCACAGCGCCGCGACGCGCGTGGCGATGTCCTCGGCGGACTCGCGGAACCGATCGTCGCCGGTCATCAGATAGTGAATCGCGAGGTTCTGCGCGTAGTGATACTTGAGGTCGCCGGATGCGCCCGGCACGCCGATGCGCGTGGCTGCGTCGGTGCCGGTGATGCGCGCGCGATAGATCGCGGTCTCGCGATACGCAGACTCGAGCGTCGATTGATCACCGCGGCGCGCGTACCCGCGATAGAGCGCCGTGCCGCGATCGTAGAGCCACACGTCCTTGTTCGACATGAGCGAGAGGAACGCGCTCACGCCGTAGCTCGCGTAGTTGCACACGGTGTCGAAGGCATCGAGGTTGGTGCCGTCGACGGATGCCTCGGTGAGCATCGGTCCGACGACGCCCGACGGTGCGAGCCACGCGGCGGGAAGCCGCGCCCAGACGCGTGGACCCGACGTGCCATCCTCGGCGACGAGCAACATAAAAACGGGGACCATGGTGCCGGCGGACGTGGTCGGTGCTTCGTTGATGCGCACGGTGAGCTGCTTGCCGCTCGAGACCGGCGTCGTCACTTGGATCTGCAACGAGCGCACGCTGCCGTCGGGCCACAGCGCGAGCTCGCGACGAGCCGCGGACAGCTCGGCGGATCCGTCCATCACGCGGACGCGATCCGGATCGAGCAGCATGCCGCGCGGCATCGGCACCGCGAAGTTCACGCGCTGCGTTCCGGAGACGCCCGCGGCCGGCTGCAACGTGACCGTCACCGTCGAGCCCGTGGGCTCCGGCGTCGGCGTCGGCGTGGGAGTCGGCGTCGGCGTCGGTGTCGGCGTCGGCGTGGGAGTCGGCGTCGGCGTCGAGGTGACGATGACGAGCTGCGGCTTCTCCGACGATTCGCGCGAGTGATAGATCGATCCGTCGCTGTTCGTCGCGGTGAGGAGGAAGTCGTAGGTGCCGTTCGTGGTCACCGTCGACGTGAGCGGATACTCGACCCACGTGCCGCTGTTCACCGCTCCGAGCTTGCCGAGCGCGCCGCTCGTCGCCGACGGACGCGTGTTCCACGTGACCGTGGTCTCGCTCCAGTTGCTCGACGTTCGATAGAGCGTGGGCCCGTCGGGGCTCGGGTTGTTCACGTAGATGCGAAGTCGCGCGCTCGTGACCGTGCCCGCGAGGTTATTGACGTTGAAGCGCAGGAGCGTGTGCGTGGCGGGATTGCCATCGACGGTGAGCCTGGTGCTCGTGCCGAAGTTCTTCGTCGGCGTATCGCTCGCGACCTGCGCGTCGGCGAGCGGGGTGAAGGAGTACGTGCCCGCTTCGCTGCGTGCCGTGCTCACGAGCCCGATCAGCAAAGCCCCGATCCAAATGCTGCGTGTCATGCGCGCACTCTGGATCGCGACCGTGCGCGGTGGAATCGGACGATTCCCGGGAGAGCTGCGCAGTTAGCTCGTACGAAGGTCGCCGAGTGCGCATTCTCCGTCGAGGAATGACTCTTCTTCGCGCGAGACTGCGAGCGCGATTACATCGCGGCAGCTCCGTTACCCGACAAAAAACTCGGGCATGCGACGTGCTGCTTCTTCGGAGTATGTCGTCGAAGCGCACGAAGAAGGAAAAGCGAGCAGCATCTCTGCCGGAGCCGAGCCCGATCGGCCAATCACCGGACGACCCGATCGTGTTCTGCGCGGAGGATGAGGTCGCACGCGGAAACATGGAGCGCGCGAACGCCGAGCCCGAGCCGCAGGCGCTGCACTCGGCCAAGGTGCCTGGCGTGGAGGATCCGGCGATCGAGCGTCGCGAGAAAGAGCACGAGCTCGAGGAGTCCGATCAGCCCAAGTAGCGCGTGCGGAGGTGCTTCTCGAAGTGGCTCGCCGAGAGCGGCGCACCCGTCGCGCGCTCGATGAGCTCCGGCGTCTCCCACCGGCTCGCTTGCGACCAGATGTGCTTCTCGAGCCACCGAAAGATCGGCGCGAGCTCGCCAGCCGCGATCTTCTGGTCGAGGTCAGGCACCTCGGCGCGGATCGCCGCGAAGTACTGGGCGGCGTACATCGCACCGAGCGTGTAGCTCGGAAAGTAGCCGAACGCTCCATCGGTCCAGTGAATGTCTTGCAAGCAACCGTTGGTGTAATCGTCGCGCGTGTCCTGCCCGAGGTACGCCTGCATCTTCTCCGCCCATAGCGCCGGAACATCCTCGGGCTCGATCTCGCCTTCGACGATCGCGCGCTCGATCTCGAAGCGCAGGATGATGTGCATCGGGTAGGTGAGCTCGTCGGACTCCGTGCGCACCTTGCCGGTCTTCACGCGCGTGTAGATGCGCGCGAGGTTGTCCACGCTGAACGCGGGCTGATCGCCGAGGTGCTTGCGAACGAGCGGCGCGATCAACGTGAGGAACGGACGGCTGCGTCCGATCTGCATCTCGAACGAGAGGCTCTGGCTCTCGTGGATTCCCATCGAGCGGGCGACGCCGAGCGGCAAGTGCACCCACTCGCGCGGCAGCTTCTGCTCGTACCGCGCGTGCCCCGTCTCGTGGACGATGCCCATCATCGCCTGCACGAAGTCGTCGTCGCGATAACGCGTGGTGATGCGCACGTCCTCGGCGACGCCGCCGCAGAACGGGTGCGTCGACACGTCGAGGCGTCCGCCGTCGAAGTCGAACCCGAGGATGCCCATGATCTCGAGACCGAGCGCCCGCTGCGCGTCGACGGAGAACGGCCCGACCGGTGCGATCACCTCTTCGTCGCGCTGCTTCGCGATCACGTCCTGGATCAGCGCAGGCAGCCATCGCTTCAGATCCGCGAACATCGGCTCGATGAGCGCGGTGGTCATGCCGGGCTCGAACCGATCGACGAGCGCGTCGTACTTGGACAGCCCCGTCGCTTCCGCGAGCAGCGTCGCCTCTTGGCGCACACAGTCGACGAGCGGCTTCCAGTTCGCGAGGAAGCCGGTCCAATCGTTCGCGTGCCGCTGCGTGCGCCATGCATGCTCGCATCGCGTACCGGCCAAGCTCTTTGCCTCGACGAGCGATGCGGGCAAGAGGTTCGCCGTCTGCCACTGCCGCCGCATCTCGCGGACCGACGCTGCCTCGACGGGATCCGTGCACTCGACCTTCGCAGCCTCGAGCGCGGACGCGAGGTGCGGCGCGGTCAGCGTCTCGTGAAGCAACACCGCGAGCTCGGCCATGGCCGCGCTGCGCGCCTCGTTGCCTTTGCTCGGCATCATCGCCGCTTGGTCCCACGCGACGATCGAAGCCAGATGTTGATAGCGATACAGCTTCGTGAAGCTCGCGACGAGCGTCGAGTACGCATTCGACATGCGCAGAGCGTATCAGCCGTAGCGGAAGTCGAGCAGCGGCTGCGGTCGATACAGGCCGTTGTGCGGCGCGTAGTTGAACGGGCCGTAGCGCAGCGGCCACGGCGTTGCCGTCACGCGTCCCGCATCCGCTTTGATCGTGAGCGCCATCGGCGTGACCTTGCGATACGACGACTCGCGCGGGAGATCCTCGTTGTCCGATCCGCCCGACGAGAACAGGTTCAAGAGCATGTACTCGCCGAGGTTCATCGCGACCTCGAAGCCCCTGTCGATCTTCTCGTGGCCGCGAACCATCGCGCGGAACCCGGTCTTGTCCATGAAGTTCTTGAACTGCGACTTGCCGAACGAGAAGCGCGGATCCATGCGCTGCAGCTCGACGGGCACGTGATCCAGCTGCACCGGATCACTCCACATCATCTGGAAGCGGAGATCGTCGTCGTTGAAGCTGCCGTAGTCGCGATAACGCTCGGCGAACGTGTCGTCGCGCGGAATGCCCGCGTGCACGAACATCGTGCGGTCGAACAAGAAGTGCGTCGGCATGTGCTCGAACAGCAAGCGATACGCCTCGAGCATCTCGATCGGCACGTTGCCGATCAGCGACGCGAGCGCCTCGGCGGGATACACGCCGCTCGTGATGCGGCCGTCCACCCACCGCAGCCACTCGTGATTGCCGCGCAGCATGATCACGTGATCGGGCAGCGACGCGAACAGATGCAGCGCGGCGCGCAACACGCCGTCGAAGCTGAAGCGGCCGCGATCGATGTAATCGCCGAGCAACACGAGCTTCACGTCGGGGTTGTTGTGCGGATCCCACTGGTGCGCCCACGCGCGCTGGATGAAGTTGGACTGCAGCAGCGCCGCCTTGAGGCACGAGTAGCAGCCGTGCAGATCGCCGAGGACGATCAGCTCGACGGGCCCGCTCGGCCGCATCGCGTAGACGAAGCCGTCGAGGAAGCGCGCGCCCGCAGGCAGCTGATCCATGCTGGTCACGCCCTGCAGGCGATTGGCCCCACGTTCGCGCTGGCGACTCCACGCGAGGATCGCCTTCTGCGTCAGCTGATAGTCCCACTCGACCTGCGACTGCCGTTCGATCGGATGCGGCGACAGCGTCTGCTCGATCGGATCGAGCAGCGGATGCGAGAGCGCGGTCATCTCCATGCGCCCGTACGGCGTGATGACGATCGGGCTCGTGCCCTTGTTCAACAGCGTGCGCGCATCCGGCTCGGCGACCGGCGGGCGCACGGGCTGCTGCGTGAGCAGGCCGTGCAGCTCCCGCTGCATGTTGTGCTCGTTGCGCGTGATCACGCCGTCCGCGTGCACCAACGCCGTGACGAGCTCGAGCGCGATGGCCTGATCCGCCGGCGACATCTCGCGAAACAGCGTGACCGCACGAACGCGCAGCCGCATTCCAACGTACGTGTCCTTGCCCGCTTGCCCCGCCGCCAGGATCTCCTCGGCGAGGACTGCGATCTCCGCTTCGAGCGTCCGGAACCGCGCCTCGAAGTGCGTGCGCCACGCCTCGCGAAGACGAGCGCGCTCTGCGGGCGTTCCGACGGAGGACTGCTCGATCAGCGCGAGCACCGAGTCGACATAGCGCGACAGCATCTCGCGCTCGCGCTGGTGAAAGATTCCGTCGATGTAGCTGACGGTCAACAGCAGGTCGACCATCGTCTCGAAGTGCTTGCTGCTGTCCGGCCGCTGACGCGCCGTGCCCTGAGACGTGAGTACTTCCACGAACCCCTACTGTACTGAAGATCGCCCTAAGTCCGCAGGAGGAATGGCGTGTTCATCGGCGAAAAATCGGCGCAACCGACACGCCGGCGCTCCGACTGGTGGCTTCCATGTTCGCCAGAAGATTGCTGGAAACCGTCGGACCTCAGGGTGTCTCTCAGCGGCCGCCGGTAGGCACGCCGATGTTCGATGAGGGGACGCCGACACCCGTGGATGCCTCTAGCGATGCTCGCAAGGGTCCTCCACCCAAGGTCGATCCCAGTATCCACGGGATCTATCCATCCGACTTCGCGAGACGGCTGTGCGTCCGCGTGCCGGCGGTCGAGTTGGAGTGCGCGAGAACAGGCAGGCAACGTTGGAGATGAACGATGGTTCACTCGTGCCGACGAGAATCGTTGCTGTTGAAAGCGAGTCTACGTTGATCGTCTGGCCAGGCGATGAGGTGAAAGACAACGTGGATGTCGTCGTGCTCAGTCCGGTGTCTCCATGATGCGGCTCCCCGTCTCGTTCCTGTTCTTGCTGCCAACGGTTGGGCGTGCAGGAACAATGAAGGTCACGCGCGTCGACTATCCGACGATCGAGATCGAAGTGACGCCGATGGCACCCAACTACAACACCGCCGAGCTCGTCGAGCAACGAACGGGCACGACGGTCTCGTCGACGAGAATCGAGCGGCATCCGGCCCCGATCGCGATCGCGCTCGCGGTGTCGAACGCCGACTGGAGCACGACCTTTGTCGATGAATGGTTGAAGGACAACGTGTGGAGTCCGACGGCCACGACTCCGACGACCATCATCAGAGGTGAGCCGGGCGCTGTGCGAACGATGTCGCGCGATCTCGAGGTCGCGCTCGAGCAGCTCCATGCATCGCCAATCTCGCGCCGGATGCTCATCGTCATTGGCGACGGGCACGATGATGCTGAGCCTTCGAGGCTTCGCGAGCTCGGAAAACTCGCCACTCGGTGGGATGTCAAGATCGTCGACTAACTCTTGAACACGCGGCGAATCGCGTCCTCGAGCTCGTCGTCGATCGGCGTACGTCCGAGGAGCTTCGCGAGCTGTGCGCGTAACTCCGTGCGCGACTTGCCCGTCGCGGCTTCCTGCGTCGTCCAGAACCGCTCCCACCAGTCCTTGGGCTCCGCCTTGCCCTCGCCCTCATCGTCCCACTCCGTCGAGCGGCCCACGTCGGGATCGCAGACGAGGCTGCCGACCGCCTTTGCGTCCTTGTAGACCGCGTCGATCTGCGCGGCGAGCGCGCTCATCTCGTCAGCGGTGATGTCGCCGGTGCTCGTCGCTTTGTAGAACTGCACCGTCACGCGGATCGGAAAGCGCGCGTCGCGCTTGATCGCGAGATTGTCGATCTCGGTGAACGGGCCCTCGACCTCGCCGTGACCGATCACCGCCTCGTCGAGTGCTTCGGCGTCCTCGAGCGCCGCGCTGCTCTTGTATGCCATCGGAGCTCCCATGCACAGCATCCGTGCGCGTTCGCCCCGCGGTTGATCGAGCGGCACCTGGATCAGCATCACGCACGAGAGGCCCTTTGCCTTCGCGGACTCCATCGAGTCCACCTTGTCGGTTGCATCGCCACCTGCGGCGACGAACTCCGCCATGCGGGTTCCGGTGAACGACGCGCGCTCGCCGTTCTGATTGAAGAACAAGCGCTGTCCCCACGCAGCGCCCGCGCCGAAGCCGTCGCGCTGGTTGTCGATGATCGTGGCGCTCGTGCCTTCACGCGTCGCGACGATCGCGAGCACGGCCGGCGAGCCCGCGTACGACTGATAGTTGAACAGCACGGGATTGAACTCGGCCGTACCCTTCGTCGGCACCGGCAGGAATGCCGCTTGCGCCGAGACGAGCACCTCCTTCTCGCGCGGCGCGAGCAACGACGTCTCCGTGCCCGCCCACGATGACGGCGTCGAGAGGTACTCGCGGAGATCGCGCAGGTACTCGCGCAGCGTGACGTTGGTGAGCGCGGCGCCCTTCTCGTTGCCGACGCGAAGCATGATGTCGTCGATCGAGATGTCCGCCGTCTTGTCACTGAAGTTCGGATAGCGAATGACGGGCATGCACGTGACGCGAGACTTTGTCGCGTTCGCCACCTGGATCGTCATGTCGCTGATGTTGGGACCGACACACGATCCCTTGTAGCGACCGGTGTCCTCCCACGTGAGATCGACGATGCGGAGCCCGTGCTTCTTCGCGAGCTTTGCCGGCGCGCTCGCGTGCACCATCTGTGCGGTGCGATCGATCGCGGCGGTGTGGCGAGCATCCTCGCGCACGGGGGTAGGGATCTCGGCAGACTTGGCAAACAGGCGGCTGAAGAACGTCATCGTCGGGCTCCTTTCCCGACCAACGCGACGAGCCACTGTCTTGTGACAAGGAACTATTGGCAGCGCGTAACGTGGCCCGGCGTCACTGGAAGTTCCGCGTCACTGGAAGCTCCAACCGAAGCCGAGCTGCGCGGTCGTGGTCCTCCAGTCGTCGGTGTACTTCACCTTCAACGGATTGCTCTCGCTGTCCTCGTACCTGCCGATCGTGTAACCCCGCACGCGAACATCCGTGAACGCGAACCACCGTGTTCGTCGCAGCTCGATGCCCGCGCCGACGCCTGCGCGTCCGGTGGCCGCACGCGCACCGTGACTTCCTTGATAGACGCCGCCGACACCGAGCTCCAGGAGGATGTACGGCGAGATCCACGAGGGAACACGCAAGCCACCGGCGACGCCGATGCCCACGTGGCGGGAATCGATGCCGGGAATGAGCTCGCCGCCGAACTGGATCTCGAACAGCGTCGGCATGCGATCCCGCGCCGAGCGCGCGACGACCGCGGCGCCACCGACGCTGTGTGACGTGCCACCGGAGCGCACGATACCGCCGGTCACCGCGGTGTAGCCCGTGATCGTGATCATATCGGTGACGCCGTGAAGCTCGTCACCGGGTTCGGGCGCGAGCTCCTCGTCGAGCTCGAGCGTCGTTTGATTGCGCTCGACGCCGACAGCGCGGATGCCTTTCTTCAGCGCCGTGTCGTATGGCGTCTTCAAGAAGTAGTCGCCGAGCGTCAAGGGCCCCGCGATCACGATGCGCTTGTCCTCGACGCGCTGGATCGACGACTCCGTCGGAAACATCGTCCACGACACGCTCGAGGCGAACTCGTGAATCCGCCGGAGCACATGCTCGAGCGCCTGGCGGCGATCGTCTTCCTCGGTGCCGCCTCGCGCGCTGCCGATCGCGACCGGTAGCGATCGCGTGCGGAGCGTCCTGCAGCTCGACGCGCGATACGACGTCACCGTGGTCGTCACGTGGAGATCGATGCCGGCATACGTTCGACTCGCGCAGGCCGACGTCCGGGACGGCGAGCAGTCATCGACTGTGTGCTCGGACTCCGTCGACGAGAACACGAGGATCTCGTCGATCGGCGTCACGTTCGCGGCTTCGAGCGCGAGTTTGCAGAGCTCCTCGTCGCTGTCGGGGACGTCGTCCGCTGGAACCTCCGCGACGATCTGCACCTGCGCCGACACGCGAAGGCCCTCGACCCACGGGCGAACGAGGCCCTCGGTGCCGCGCGTCACCACCACGATAACCGGCGGACGCGCATACCCGAGCGTCGCCATCCTCGCCGTGACCGGCCTTCGCTCGCTGCCACACGCTGCCAGCATCGCGAGCAGCAGAACGAAGCGAGACATCGAGCGCAGTTTAACCGCTCGCGTCGACGATGGCGGCGGCGATGACCGGCAACGTCAGGTCAGGGCATCGCCTTCGCGGCGGCTGCCTTGCGGCCGGCCTTGGTCTTGGCCGCTTTGCCCGCGATCCGCGCCTTGGTCTTCGCGACCTTTGCTTTGGCCTTCGCGACACCTGCCTTGACCTTCATGCCGACGGTGCCCGCGGCGTCCTGCGCCGAGCCCTGCGCCTCGCGGAGCTTGTCTCCGGTGACTTTGCCTTCTGCCTTCTTCAACTTGCCTGCGATCTTGTTCTTGATAGCGCCCATAAAGTGCCTCCGACGGGACGCCGTTGCAGCGAGCGTGCCTGCAAGATCGGGCGTTCTCGTCGAAGATTCGTAGCGCTCGCGCGCGAGTGAGCGGTGACGCGCGGTTCGACCGTGCGTACGCAGTGCGTACACAGTTCGCGTGACACGCATCGACCAACGTTCGGACCCGCGCGAGCAATCGCGGCGTTAGTGGCGCTACGCGCTGGTCTCGCGCTTGCCCATCAGCGCCCGCAATGACGACGCACGAAAGCATCCTCGACCACCAACGCAACGTCACCCGCGAGCTCGGATCGATCGCCTACCAGCGCGAGCGTGGCCCGACCTACGACCTCGCGCTCGCACCGAACCTCGAGCGCGCTCGCACGAGCCTCGTCCGGGTTCGGACCGAGCTGGACGCGGCGCGCGGGGCGCTCGGTGCCCAGGTCGCCGAGATCGAAGCATGGCTCGTGAAGCACGAGCAGGACGTGCGGACGCTCGAGCTGCTCGACGAGGCCGCGGCCTTGCTGCGGATCGAGGCGGAGGTCGAGGGTACGACCATGACGCTCACGTCGGCGCTCGAGTCGACGCAGCGGGCCTTCGAGCGGAACCCGCTCCAGGCGATGCGCTCGTGGGACGCGGTGACACAGCTCATCGGCTCGCTCGACCAGCCGAAGTTCAGCGGCATCCAGGAGATCGAGACGCTGCTCGCGACCTATCGCGAGCTCCAGGCGCGCGTCACGACGGAGCTCGCACCCAAGGTCGCGCTGAAGCTCGCCGAGCCGCTGCTCGAGGAGGCCAGGTCCGCCATCGATGCGCTGCGGTATGCCATCGATCGCGGGGACGAGGATCTCGCGCTCGAGCACCGCGCGAAGGTGCGCGAGGCGATCGCTGCGGTGCCACCCGAGCTCGCGACCCAGATCGCCGCGGATGCCGGCCAGCAGCTCCGGCGGTCCGACGAGGAGATCGGGCCGCAGCTCTTGTTTCGCGAGCTCGAGCTCGTCGAGAAGACCGTGCTGTCCCTGATCGAACATGTCGAGCGCGGGCTGTCCGCACCGTCGGTCCCACGCGTCGTGGAGTACGCGCCGCGACTGCGCGCCCGGCTCGCGTTCATCGCTCCGTACCTCGAGCACGATCGCGCGCGACGCCTGGACGAACGAGCCCGCGCCGTGCTGGCTCGCATCCCCGAGCAGCTCGGTCCCGACGTCGCGCACGAGGTCGATGTGGCCGAGTCGGTGCCGACGTTCGCGACGGACCCGTCGATGGGCTCGCGCGCCGAAGCCGCCGTGCGCCGCTTGAACGAGCCGCTCGTGGCGTACCGCAAGGCGCACGTCGAGGGCCTCGAGTACGCCGAAGCGGAGCTCGACTTCGTCCATGGCTCGCCATCCGCCGTGACCAGCCGCGTCCTCGACAAGGCAAGCAGCGCACATCGCGAGATGATTCGCTTCGTGCGTCGCGCCGAGGAGCTCGCGAAGGAGCTCGCGGCGATCGCACCGGATCACGTCGCGGTGGCGACAGTCGCCGAGGCGGTGCCGGTGCTGCTCCATCGAGGAAAGCAGTGGTGCGAGCGACTCGAGCCGCGGTGCGCGCTCGCGAACGCGATCGACGAAGCACGCAGGTGGTTCGAGCGCGCGACCGAGGAAGCCGCGGCGGAGATCGATTCTCCGTATCGCGCGATCTACGTGTGGCCCCAGGTGCTCGGTCACCTCGACTCGGCCGACGCGGAGCTCGTCACCGCCGCGAGCATCTTTGCCGACGAGCCGGAGCACGTCGCGGCGTGGCAGGCCAAGGTGACCGCGCTGCGTCACCACGCCGTCTCGCAGATGGAGGCAGTGTGTATGTCGGAGGCGACGCGGCTCGCGACGGCGAATCAGATGGACGAGGCGCAGCGCTTCGCGAGTGCGCTCGCCGAGGCCGTGCCGCAGTCGCAGGAGAATGCGCGAATCGCCGCGATGATCGCGGGTACCGCGGATGCGCGCGAGAAGGCCGCGCTCGAGATCGAACGCCACGGCGTGCTCGTCCGCCGGTGCGCCGAGAGGTCCGCTCGCGCCGCGCGTCCGGCGTTCGATGCGTGGGTCGCCGAGCATCCGCCGCTCGTCGCGCTCGCCGGCATGATCGTCGCGAACATCGACCAGTATCGCGGCAAGTACATCGCGGGGCGCTGCTCGCACCTCGGCCTCTCGCTCGCCGACGAGCCCGACACGATCCGCGGCGACGTCTACCAGATCGACTACGACGAGAACGTGCGCGCGCAGCTCCGCGCCGGCATGGACTTCCTCGACGGACAGTTCGAGACACGCGCGAAGCAAACGGCAGCGGCGGCTGGCGTCGAGGGCCTGTGCACCACGACCCAGCACTATCCGCGCGACGCGCGCTACCACGCAGAGATCGTCGGTATCGCGACGTACACGCCGAAGCTCGAGATTCGCGACGCGCACGGACGCACGGTCGGCACGTACGATGGCCATCCGTACCCGGTCCCGCGCATCGTGATCCGCGCGGTCGCCACCACGTACTTCGTCGTGACGCCCGGCCAGCCGCCCCATCTCGAGGGGCTGACGTTCACGGACGACTGATCAGGGCAGCAGGAGATCCGCGGCGTTCGGCACGAGCTGGTCGCGCTTCTTGCCGTCGAGGATCTTCACGCCCGTCTCCGGCTCGTACGAGAGCACCGGGATCCGCGCCGTCGTGATGAAGAACGCTTCCTCGACGTCCTTGAAGAACAGCATGCCGAGATCCCAATCGACGCGATCGACGACGCCCATCTGCCAGTCCTCGTAGACCGAGTAGGCGTTCGGGACGTCCGTCTTGGGGAGCGCGAGCACGCGCGCGCCGGCGACGAGCTCCTTCTTCGTGGCCGGAACGCTGCGGTACGCCGTGTAGTCGCGATAGTCGCTTCCCTGGAGTCTCGACGGTCGCTTCGGTCCGTCAGCGAAGAACGCGACGGGGTGCGCCGTCTTCGCGGTCGCCGGTCCGAGGACGTTCTTCACCACGAACCACGCCGCGGCGGGCAGACAGTGATCCACGGCAGCCGTGCACTGGATGTTCTCATCGCGGCGGCCCCATTCGTTGGAGTCGAACGCGAGCTTCACCGGATGCCCCTTCGACACACCGGACCACGGGCTGGCCACCTGGCGCGAGACGGCGAGGTACTCGTTGGCAAACGCTCCTCCCGACGTGTTGAAGGGGCCTTTCCCGACGAGGATCGGGGGCGCGGGCACATCGGGCGGACTCACCGTCGGAGGCGCCTTTGCGGGAAGCTGTCCCTTCCGCCGGAGCGAGTTCTCCTCGTACATCTCCGCCTCGGTCCCCTTGTCGGCGCTCGGAGCGGTCGAGTCCTTCCGCGGGGCTGCCGAGCTCACGGGGATGAGCGAGCAGCTCGCGAGCGCGAGAAAGCCTAGGCGCCACATCACTTCACCACCACGCCGGTGACGATCGAGGGCGTCGTGCTGTTCTTGGGATACGCGGCCGCGACCACGTCCTCGCTGATCGAGACAGTCATGCCGGCGACGATGCCGGCTGCGTACTTCGCGTGCACCTTGAGCGGCGGTGACGGCGTGACCTCGATCGTCTCGTCGACGTACTTCTCGCAGACATACTCGTAGACGACCTGACCGAACTCGTTGATGCGCTGGATGCGGTTCGTGTTGTGTCCCTTCACGCAGCGCGTTTGCTTCACCTTCTGCTTCTGAAACCCGACGACGGCCTTGTCGCCGTCCATCGTCAAGGACGCCACCGCTGCGACGACCAGCTCGGAGTTGCCGTCACCGTCGAGGAACTCGCGCTTGAGCTCCGGGTACACGATCTGCGATCCGCGCTGATCGAGCTCGAGGCCCGCGGTCAGGATCGCGGTCTGCGCGCCGGTGCGAGGACCGCGGAACCCGGGCCACCGCTGGAGCCCTGCGCCGATCGCGCGCGTGAGTGCGTCGACCTTGTTCTCGAGCTTCGCGCACACGTTCAGCGCGACAGCCGCGACGTAGCCGGTGGGCGAGGCGACCACCATCGGCACGAGCTGGTTCACGAACGTGTTGCCGGGGACCGCCGTGATCTGCGCGAGCTTCTTCGACGGGATCGCCTGGATGGCGCCTTTCCACGCAGCCTCCGCGCGCGGCATGCATCCCTGGCTCGCTTTCCGCGAACCCGACACGTGCGCGTCGTCGAGATCGTTCATCAGCGCGAGCGCGTTCGCGTCGACGCTCGCCCACGTCTTGTGAGCCTGCTCGGCAAGCGCGAACATCTTGTCGTACGCGGGATCCTTCTCGCGGAACGCCTTGGCCTCGGTCTTCCACTGCGAGAGCTTCTGCAGCGTGGCATACGCCACGATGCGCGCGGTCATGCGGTCCTGGAGCTCGTGCGTCTTGTCGGCGGAGATCTCCGCGTAGATCTTCGCGGGGTCGAGCGAGGCGACATCGGTAGCGCACATCGCGTACGCGACCGGACCGTCGTCGTTCGATGCGCGGGACATGCACGTGCGTACGTACGCGAGGCGACCGGGCTGGGTGAGCCGCGCGCCGAATGCATCCGCGACGTAGGCGACGTCGATCTGGCCGGTGGTGCCGTTGAGGAGCGCGAACTGATCGAGCGCGCTGTACTTGGAGTACGGCGCGTTGCGGTCCTTCACGAAGAAGTCATCCGTGTTGCGAATGTGTCGCGGATAGTGCGCCCACTCGTTCACCTCGACCCAGTCCGCCTCGGACAGCCCGAGCCTCTTGGACCATGCTTGCCGCGTGACTTCGATCTGCTTCGCGTAGCTCGCGATGTCGGAGTCGGGGTAGCAGGTGGCGCCGATCAAGTTGATCAGCGCGCTCCCCGGCTCCGTCTCCGCGAACAGAGACTTCATGTCGTGCTGCGGACGGTCGATCTTCGGGCCTCCCTGACACCACGCAGGTGCGGCGATGGCGGGTGCAGTGTGAGCGAGCAGCACGGCAGCGGCGCCGGCGAGGATGATGGGAATTCGCATGCGGCAAGCGGATGGCAATCTGCGTACCGAGGTGACCGCGACTCGTTTCAGGCAGTTGTCGACGGTGACCGGAGACTGCGTACGCAGATTGCGTATGCACCGACAATGCGCACGACGACCCCGCATGGCCCGGCGGGGCTGATACGTTGGAAGACGCGTGAGGGATACGAGCCCCGATCGGGCGGCACCACGACAAGCGAGCACCGGCGACTTCGTGCTGGTTGCAGGCAAGGGATGCTTTCTCACGCACGCACTCGACCAGCCGGAGATCCGGATCGGTCGCGAGCGCACGTGCCAGATCGTGATCGACGATTCGATCTTCTCGCGGCAACACGCGTTACTTCGCGTAGGCAAGGTGCTGACGCTCGAGGATCTCGGATCGACGAACGGCGTCGTGCTCAATGGCCAGCGCCTCGCCAAGAACGCGCCGGCGGTGCTCACCATCGGTGATGCATTTCACGTGGGGCCGTATTCGTTCCTGATCGCCGCTGGTGACGAGACGCAGGCCAGCTCGTCGCGCTTGTCGGGCTCGGAGCGCTTGCGCGTCGAGGATCCGACCATGGAAGGAGTGCCTTCGTTCGTACGCGAGGTCGCTCGATCGTCGGCGAGCGTGCTGATTCTCGGCGAGACCGGCGTGGGCAAGGACGTTCTCGCGGAGACGCTGCACGAGCTGTCGAAGCGCACGGGTGAGGTCGCGCGCGTGAACTGCGCGGCGCTCGCCGAGCCACTGATCGAGAGCGAGCTGTTCGGTCACGAGAAGGGTGCGTTCACGGGGGCGGCGACGACGAAGGTGGGCCTCCTCGAGTCGGCGCAAGGCGGCACCGTGTTTCTCGACGAGATCGGCGAGCTGCCCCTCGCGACGCAGGCCAAGCTCTTGCGCGCGATCGAATCGCGAGAGGTGCTGCGCTTGGGCTCGATCAAGCCGATCTCGATCGACGTGCGCTTCCTCGCGGCGACGAATCGTGATCTGCCCGCCGAGGTCGCGGCCAAGCGCTTCCGTCACGATCTGTACTTCCGCCTCGACGGCATCACGCTGACCATTCCGCCGCTCCGCGAGCGCAAGCACCGCATCGCCGGCCTCGCGGCGCGGTTCCTCGAGCAAGCGTGCGCGGCCTCGCGACGTCCGCTGCGCCCGCTCGCGATCGAGACGATCGAAGTCCTCGAAGCGCACGATTGGCCGGGCAACGTGCGCGAGCTGAAGGCGGTGATCGATCGCGCGCTGCTCCTGTCGCGCGACGGAGCGATCGGCGTGCGTCACCTCGCGTTCTCGCCGCGCGTCGTCGATTCGCGCGGCGAGGAGCAGCCTGTCGAGAGCGACGATCCATTCCTCGCGACGCTGTCGCCCGCGCAGCTCGCCGAGCGCGCGCGGTACGTGGAGGCGCTCGAGAGGTCGGCGGGAAACCAGACGCGTGCGGCGCAGCTCCTCGGTGTATCGCGCAGCACCTTGACCATTCGCCTGCGGCTCTTCCGCATCACGAGGCCGCGCTCGTGACGTCGACCACCGATCGCACGCCCGAGCTCGAAGCAACGACGCCCATGACCGAAGCGGACGGGATGTCTCGCTCGACGGTCGGTCGCTATCGCATCGAGCGCGTGCTGGGGCGCGGCGGCATGGGAGTCGTCGTCGCGGCGCACGATCCGGAGCTCGACCGGCGCGTCGCGGTGAAGATCCTCGTCGAGCACGGCGCGCGCGGCGAGATCCTCGGCGCAGCGCTGCGGCGCGAAGCACAAGCTCTCGCGCGCGTGACGCATCCCAACGTGCTGTCCGTGTACGACGCGGGCGTCGACGGATCGCCGTACCTCGTGATGCAGCTCGTGGACGGCGAGACGCTCGGCGTGCACCTCCAGCGCACGAAGCCAAGCGCCGCGCAGATCATCGCGTTGTTCCAGCAAGCGGCGCGCGGGTTGTCCGCGATCCACGCGGCCGGCCTCATCCATCGCGACGTGAAGCCGAGCAACATCCTCGTCGACAAGCGCGGCGTGGTGCATGTCGCGGATCTCGGGCTCGCGCGCATCGGCGAGCTCGCGCTGCGCGATGGCGGCGACGCGGTACCCACGACGCAGACCAACACGATCGCGGGAACGCCGGCGTACATGGCGCCCGAGCAGTTCGAGCGTCGCGAC
The DNA here is from genome assembly GCA_023428295.1 of Pseudomonadota bacterium. Lineage (GTDB taxonomy): Bacteria > Myxococcota_A > Polyangia > Haliangiales > Haliangiaceae > JABFXX01. Next base: position 18,398 of record JAEYYV010000340.1, on the reverse strand, counting down.
CTCACCCCCGCGTGCGATCAGTTCAGCTTCTGCGTGGCGCTGTGGGAGGCGCTCGTCGGTCACCGGCCGTTTCGCGGCGGCAGCGAAGAAGAGATCGCGCAGGCCGTGCGCGGCGCGCCCCCGGACGCGCGCGTCGACGGCGTATCGAAGTCGCAGCTCGCCGCGCTTCGTCGCGGGCTCTCGACGGATCCCGCAGCTCGCTTCGCGTCGATGGACGAGCTGTCCGCGGCGCTCGCCGGATCGTCCTCGCGGCAGCCGCTGCTGATCGTGGGCGGCCTCGGCGTTGCGGGCGCAGCGGTGATCGCTGGCGCGCTCGGTCTCGCAGCGTGGACGTCGGATTCGCCGGCTCCCGCGCTCGACGCGCAGCCCGTCACCGTCGCGCCTGCGAAGCCAGCGCCGCTCGTGCTCGCGGATGTTCGCCGCCTGACGCTGACCGACGCGTGCGACGAGTATCCGTCGATCGCGCCCGACGGCACGGTCTACTACGACGCCGTCGTCGGCGCCGATCAGCACCTCATGGCGTACGACGCCAGGACCCGCGAGTCGCGCGAGCTCACGCTGACCAAGGGCTGGGACATGGCGCCCAAGGTGTCGCCCGACGGCACGCGCATCGTGTTCTTGCGCAAGACGTCGGACATGATGGCCGCGCACGTCGCGCAGCTCGACGATCTGACAACCGCGAGGCAGATCGTCCCCGGCGGGTCCCGTCCCTCGTGGTCCCCGAGCGGCGAGATCTGGGCCGGCGGCCGCAAGGGCATCTCTCGCTACAACCCCGAGAACCTCGCGGTCACGCGCACGCTCGAGTTGCCCGAGGGCGCGTTCCCGATGACGACGCTCGAGCTCGCGGATGGTCGCGTCGTCGTGCTCACCAAGAACGGCAGCGCGAGCGCCGATGGTCTCTACATCTACGACAAGGGTGATCGCGATCCGCGCGCGCTGATCCCGGCGAGCGACGAGAACCCGATGGACGAGGTGCTCGCGCTCGCACCCGGCGGTGACGGTGTCCTCGTCGCGAAGTGGCAGGCGACGAACAACGTCGAGATCTGGCACGTGCCGCTCGACGGCTCGCCGTCGTTTGCGGTGAGCGGCGCCGCGATCAACGCGCGCAAGTTCCTCGAGATCGCGGACAAGCGTGTGGTGTGGTCCGACTGCACGGAGGTCATCAGCCTCGCGACGCTCTCGCACACACCGACGGGCGCGACGAAGTTCAGTAACCTCTCGCGCAATGCGTGGATGGATCACGGACCGCAGGCCATCCCGGGCACCGACGACATCCTCCTGATCTCGTATCGCAGCACGCTCGCCGAGATCTGGCGCATGTCCAAGACCGGCGATCGCCCGCGCGTGATCCCGTTCGGCAAGCACGAGCTCGACCGCATGACGGTGTCGCACGACGGCACGTGGATCGTGGGCAACAACGACACGGGCGTCTACGCCGGTCCCATCGACGGATCCGCGCAGCCGATCAAGGTGCACGAGGACGATCACGGGGAGCAGAACGCCGTGTTCTCGCGAGATGGACAGACGATCTTCCTCGAGCTTCGCGACGGCACCAAGGACCGCATCGCGTCCATGTCGCGCACCGGCGGTCCGACGACGTGGGTCGCGCCGGCACCGAGCATGGCACCCGCGACCTCTCCGACGGCGGACGTGCTCGCGTACCTGACCGACGTGCCGAGCGCGAAGTTCGCGCAGCGCGAGATCGTGCTGCTCGATCTCGTGACGAAGAAGTCGCGCAAGCTCGCGGTGCCGCCGTACCCGTATCGCGATCTGCGATGGCATTCGAGCGGCAAGCGTCTGCTCGCGATTCGTCGCGATGGGCAGATCGCGGAGATCGACGTGGCGACGAGCAAGATCCTGCGCACGTTCGATGTCGGTGCGGCGCAGATCTTCGGAGCCACCTACGTCGGCGACGAGATCATGGTCGGTCACGCGGCGGCTGCCGGTGACATCTGGGAAGGCACGCTGCGTTAGACGAGCGAGCGGCGCAGCTTGGCCATGCCGCCGAGCCAGCGATCGTAGCTCGCCACCTTGTTCGCGACATAGGTCGCCACCGACGGGTGCGGCAGGATCAGGAACGTCTCCTTCGCGAGCCCTTCGATCGCAGCGCTCGCGACGTCATCGGCGGAGATGACGCCGTCGATATCGGCGCCGTTCAGCGACTTGCCGGTGATCATCGCGGTGTCGACCGCTTGCGGGCACAGCACCGACACGCGAATGCCGTGATCGCGATGCGTGATCGCGAGGCTCTCCGCGAAGCCGATCGCGGCGTGCTTGGTCGTCGAGTACGCCGCACTTCCGATCTGCGAGAGCAACCCGGCCGCCGACACCGTGTGCAAGAAGTAGCCGCTCTTGCGCTCGATCATCGAAGGCAAGAGCGCACGCGCGGCGAACACGTGCGCCATCACGTTCACGCGCCACGCGAGGTCCCACGCCGCTGTCGGCGCCGATGCCGCGTTCGCGGGATCCGGATCGATCGGCAACACCCCCGCGTTGGAGCAGAACAGATCGATCGGCCCGTGCGTCCGCGTCACCTCGTCGACGAGCGTGAGCAGGGCCTCCTCGTTCGTGACATCGAGGACGCGCGCGGAGGCTGCGGGCCCGAGCTCCGAGGCGACGCGCTGCGCGCCGGCACCGTCGATATCGGTGACCACCACGTGGCGCGCCTCCTCGCGGACAACGCGATGGGCCAGCGCTCGCCCGATACCGCTCGCACCGCCCGTGATGACGACGATCTTGCCGCGAACATCCATGGGGCGACGGTACACCTTGATAGAATGAGCGTCGGAAACGATGCGTTTGATCGAGCTGTATCGAGACGAGCTAGCGGGCAGTAAGGCGGACTTCGTCGGTGCTCACCCACGTCCATTCCTGATCTACTCGCAGAACCCGTCGCGCGAGAACACGCCGGTCGATGCGCGGCTCATGACGATCGATCGGTTCGTCGTCGACGGGCAGCGCCAATCTCCGCTCACCGAGACGATCGTCGCCACCGAGCTGTTCGCGCGCGATCCCTCGGAGAACAAGATCGTCACCATCGGTGCGGCGCCCGGCTGCGACATCGTCATCAACGACAACTCGCTCTCCAAGCAGCACGCGTGGTTTCAGCGCACCAACGAGGCGTACGAGGCGTGGCAGCTCTGGGACAACGACTCCGTCGGTGGCACGCACGTGAACAACCAGGCGCTCGAGCCCGGCTTTCCGCGCGCGTTGCAGAGCGGTGACATCGTCATGCTCGGCTACGTGGAGCTAACGTACTTGTTGCCCGATGCGTTCTACACGCTCGTGAAGAACCTGCTCCGTTAGGGGCTAAACACGAGCGGCGTGCGGAACGTGATGCCGCCGCCGACGTGGAACGTGCCGACGTCCGTCACGAGATCGCGCGCGCCCGCCTCGACATAGACGCCGAGCGCGTAGGTCCCGAGGAACAGTCCGCGCGGCTCGATGCCGACGCCACTCGCGTAGATCTCGGCGCTGAGACGCCCTGTCGCACCGAAGCCCGCTTGGTCCTGTCCGAACGCGGAGCTGCCGACGTACTCGCCACGCGCCGCGGCCCACGTGCGCCACCACCTGCCGTGCGAGAGCGTCTGTCCGACCTCGAGGTACGCACCGCCATACGCGACGCCGCTCGCGTCGTCCATCGCCGTTTCGGGCGCCGTGAGGAGCGCACCGAACACGCCGATCCCGACGTCCGTGTTCGTCGGCTGGGGCGAGAGCGACGCCCAGTGAATGCCGACCGCGGCGCCGATGCCGGGGGCGAAGCCGCGCGCGGTGTCCACGCCGGCAGCGCCGATGTCGATCTTGAGTGGCATCATGAAGCGCGGTCCGGGCCGGCGGCGATGATGGCGGACCTCGGTGCGAGGCGCGGGGGTCGTGCGGTGATCACGAACCTCGGGCTGTGCGTCGGCAGGCGCGACGTCGAGGAGCGTGGCAGCGAGAGCAGTAGCAGCAACTAGGCTAAACAAGCGCATGCTGGCCCACTCTCCACGGGACGTGCCAGCGACCGCCGAGCCTCTACATCGGTTGTCTGCGAGGGCAGCGTGAACGGCGATTGACGATCGAGCGCTGTCGATTCACGCGGCAACCATGCGAGAGTCTGTCCCACATGCGTGGCCTAGCTCTCGCACGAGCGTCGCTGCCGATGCGTACGGCGTTCGCGCTGTTGATGGCCGCTGGGCTTGTTGCGTGTGGCACCGACGACCTCGAGGAAGCTGGCGAGATCGACGACGTCGAGTCCGCGGAGGACCTCGCGGGAATCGGTGGTGGTGACGAGGGCAAGACCGACGAGCCCGCGACGTGGAGTGATGTCGGGCTCGGCGTCGCGTATCAGCAGGTGAACGCGGGCCGCGCGATCGTGATCGCGTACGGCGGGTACTCCGCGAAGCTGAGCTACTCGGCCGCGTGGGTGAGCGAGCTCGTCGATCAGAAGCTCGGCGCCCGAGGCGTGGGTCACGTCTACGCGGTGAAGGGACCGCAGGACTCGGGGTATAGCGCCAAGGAGATCGCGAACAGCAAGCTGCGCGCGCATCTCGAGACGTTCGACGATGGCGTCGCGCCGATCTACATCGTGGCGCACTCGAGTGGCGCGTTCGTGGCGCACGAGATCCTGAACCAGTGGCACGACAAGGGGATGCAGTCGGTGCTCGCGCGCGTGCGCTACGCGAACCTCGACGGCGGCGGCTCGGGGTTGAACGCCACGCTCGTCAGCGAGCTCGACAAGATCTCGTTCGTGTACGCCAAGGATCCCACACTCGCGCAGGGGCTCTCGCAGAACAGCGGCGCCGCCATGGCGCTCGGCTACACGTATCGCGCGTATGGCTCGGCGTTCGAGGTGCTCCAGCCCAACACGGGATGCAACTCCGGCGCGGGTTGGTGCTTGCACGACGTGGTGATCACGCAGAAGCCGCACAACCCGAACATGTACAACCTCGAGCTCGACTACACGGACTTCGAGAATCGGCCGGTGACGACGGCCTATCTCGATCCGATGATCGCAGACGACTGAGCCTGGCGATACGGGCCGTTGTTCGCGGGTTGATTGAACGCACGGTACTCGATGTCGAACGGCGTGCCGACCAGCGAGCTGCCCTCGCTGCGCACGAGGAGCCCTTTGGGCGTGACGTTGCGATAGCGCGACTCCGCCGGCAGATCGCTATTGTCCGCACCACCGGCGGAGAACAGCGTGTGCAAGCGATGCGCACCGTCGAACGCGGTCGCGAGGCCCTCGTCGACTTGCTCGTGTCCGCGGATCAGCGTGTGGCACCCGATGCGGCTCATGAACTCGCCGAACTGCTCGCCGCCGAAGTTGAAGCGCGGGCTCTCGCGCTGTAGCTCGACGGGAACGCGGTCCGTGGAGACCGGATCGCTCCACAGCATCTCGAAGCGGACCACCGCGTCGTCGAGGCTCGACAGATCGCGATAGCGCTCGGCGAGCGTGTCCTCGCGCGGGATGCCGCCGTGCACGAACAGCACGCGATCGAAGACCAGCGAGGTCGGCATGTGATCGAACAGGTGGCGATACGCCTCGAGGAGATCCGGCGATGCCATCGTGCTCAGCACCGGCACGGCCTCGGCGGGATTCACCGCGCTGACGACCGTCCCTTCGTGACGCACGAGGTACTCGTGGTTGCCGCGCAAGAGGATCACGTTCTCGGGGAACGTCACGAACAGCTTCAGCGCGGCGCGCAGCACGCCCTCGAAGCTAAAGCGCCCGCGATCGATGTAGTCGCCGAGCAGCACGAGCTTCACGTCGGGATGCGTCGCCGGATCCGCGCGGTGCCGCATGACGCGCTCGATGAAGTCGGTCTGCAGGAGCGCGCCTTTGAGGCACGAGTAGCAGCCGTGCAGGTCACCGAGGACGATCAGCTCCGTCGGGCGATCGGGGCGAATCACCTGCACGTGCCCGTCGAGCCAGTTCGTGCCGGGAGGCAACGCGGCGACGTCTTCGACGCCGAGCAAGCGGCCATTGCCGCGTGACCGCTGGCGCTCCCACGCGGTGATCGCGTCGAAGCACGAGTGATAGTCGCCGCCGAGCTGAGCATGCAGCTGCGCGGGATCCTCCGCGTAGCGATGTTCGAGCTGGTCGAGCAGCGGATGCCCGAGCACCTTCAGCTCGAGCGTGCGCGGAGCTCGGAGCTCGAGCTTCTCCGCCGGTGGTGGCGCGGCGGCCGGCGTCAGCGTCGGTGCCGCGCGGAAGTAGGCCACGAGCTCGTCGTGCAGCTGACGCTCCACGTCGTCGATCGCTCCGTCGGCCTGCATGACGACGTGCAGAAGCTCGAGCGCCACCTCTTGATCCGCGGGCGTGAACGAACGAAACAGCGCGACCGCCCGCACCTTGAGGCGCGTGAACACGTAGGTCTTGTCGTCGCTCGCCGTGACCTCCTCGACGATGCCGGTGATCTCCGCTTCGAACTTCGCGTACGCGTCGTCGAAGCGCGCCTGCCACGTCTCGGCGGTGCTGTCCGGAGCCGATGGATCCGCGACGTGACCAGCGAGCTTCCTCGCGTAGCGGCGGATCATCGCTTGCTCGCCCTCGTGCAGACGGCCGTCGATGTACGCCACCGTGAGGAGCAGATCGATTACGGAGAACACGGACGTGGAGTGCACGTCGTCATCTTCGCACGCAAGGCGACTTACTTCGCGACGAACAGCTGGGCGTGTCGCTCGTCGGCGCCGGCGAGCAGCTTCTCGCGCGCGGCAGCGTCGGCGGCGCGCGCTCTCGTGATCTCGTCGTACTCGTGGCCCGACATCACACGCTCCGTCCACGAGTGGAGGATCTCGGTGTCCGACGTGATGGTCGCCGGAGCGAGCGGCAGGCGCGCTTGCTCGAGGGCCCAGACGCGGCGCTTGCCGGCGAGGTAGCTCTTTCGCTTCGCCTTGTAGTCCGCGGCGATCTCGTCGGCGATCTGCTCGGCGTCGTCGATCGCTTGCTTCGCGTTGTGCTTGCCGAACGCGTGCGAGAGGAACGTCTCGAGGTGGCGGGTGATGCGCGAGCGCGCTGTGGGGCCGCGGCGCATCCAGCGGAACGGAGGCAGGGACTCCCACCACGCGACCTGACTCCGCGCCAGGAACAGCACGCGTCCGGCGAGCCGGCGAAGCGCGGCGCCCGCGGGCGAGTCGTACTCCGCGTCGAGGCGCGACCGTGCGAGCGCGTCGAGGCGATGCAGCGTCGCGTCGAGCTCGATGCTCGATGCCTCGCCCATCCAACCGGGTGAGATGACAGCGGCGAGCTCGTTCGCGAGATCGAGGACGAGCGCGTCGAGGAGCGGCGCGAGATCCGTGGGCACCGGATCGGGACCGAGCTCTGACGAGGCTTGCCGGCCGAGCAGCACGCGCAATCGCTCGAGGTTCTCGTCGAAGCCGAACATGGCGAGCAGCGTGGTGATGGCGTGATCGCTCAGCACGTACGACGGATCGTGCAGCTCCTGCGCGTCGACCTCGGCGTGAACCACGGCACCCGCTGCGGCGTCGAGCGTTCGCATGGTGTGCAGCGTGCCCACGCGCCACTTGTTGATCCACGCGCTGTTCTCGTCGATCTCCGGAGCGAAGCGATAGATGACCACGTGTCGCTCCGTCGGCTTCTCCTCGACGAGCATCTGGCTCTTCTTGGCCGCGACCTTCTCGAGCCAGTCCTCGGTCGGCTTGGCCCACCAGCGCAGGTAGTAGCGGCGGTAGATCGGAATCTCTACGGGCTCGTTCGCGGGCACGAGCAACCGCTTCAGCGGCATGCCCTTGCCGATCAGCGCGATGTCGATGCCCGACGCGGCGGCGCGAGCGACTTGCTCGTCGGAGAGAAACACGTGCGGGTACATCTCGTCGCTACGCGCGCCGAGCGGGTTGTCGACCGGGGTATCGATCGGATTCTCGATCGGATTGTCGATCGGATTGTCGAGGAGGACGATCGCTTTGTTCTCGAACCAATCGAACAGCGAGATGCCACCTTCGAGTGGTCGCTCGAGATCGAGGTGGCGCTCGCGCGAGAGATCCCAGATCGCGATGTCGAACGCGAGGCGCTGTCCGAGCTGCTCCCACGCCTCGATCTCTTCGCGCGTCGTGCGGTGATTCACGACGAGCAACAGGTCTGCATCGGACACCGCGAACGGACGCGCGACGCGAACGTCGAAGCCGCGCAGCTGGATCGGGCGCGTGGTGGCCGGCGCGTCGATGTCGCCGAGCTCGAGCGTCACGTGCGCGGCGAAGCGCAGGTACTCGGGCGCGCTCTCTCGCACGCGCACGCTGATCTCGATGTCCTGCGTATCGCCGGCGCCGAGCTTCGGCAGCTCGTGCGACCATCCCGTGCCGGGCGCGAGCTCGTTGCCGTCGGCGAGGAGCACCACATGCTCGTCGCCGAGCTCGGAGTCACTCGCGGTGGTGACGCGCACGCGAACCACGCGCCGACAGTCCGACGCCGCACCGAGGGCGAAGCGCGATTGATTGGTGACCGAGAACCGCACGCGCGTTGCTTCGCCCGCGGCGAGGCTCCGAAGGCTCGTGATCGGCGAGAGGCGAACCGGGTAGCGAATGACGAAGCGACCCTGCTCGATCGCGTCGCCTTCTTGGTAGCGCTCGAAGTCGCGGCGCACCGACGGCAACATCGCGCGCTGCCAGATCGACTCTTCGACCTCGAGCGGATCACTCGGACCTTGCGGCGCGTGATCCGCGATGCGAAAGCGCAGCTCGCCGGGCACCTTGTAGCGCGCGCCAGGAGCGAGTCCGGGTATGCATCGCAGCTCGCCAGGCTCGGGGCGAACCCAACCGCCACTCGCGAGCGCGAGCGCGAGCTCGTCTTTGCGCGGCGTGGGCATGCCGCCGATATTCTCGACCTCCAGATCGAACACGCGAACGAGCTCGCGCGGCTCGTACACCGCGTCCTCGTTGAGGCTGTCGTGCGCGAACGAGACGAGGCGCAGGTCATAGCGCGACGGATACGACGTGTAGCTGTCGCCCTCCTTCACGCGGATCCCGAACGTACCGACCTCCCCGTCGACGCCGGCCTTCACGTTCGCGCTGCCAGCCGCTCCGTCGTGGCCGCGCGAGCCGGCAGAGCCGCCCGGGTTGGAGTGATAGTGCGTGCGCGTCGACGTGCTTCCGTCGGAGTTGCGATGGGTCGAGGTCGTGGTCCAGCTGTACGAGCTGCCGCCGCGTCCACCGGCTCCGCCGCTGCCGCCCGCGCCGTTGCGTCCCGCAGGACCGCCGGTGCCGCCGCGAAGATCGTGGCGCAAGAGCATGAGCAGCGGCGTGTCCGCGTCGTCGACGGTGACGATGATGTTACCGCCATCGCCCGCGTACGCGCCGCTCGTTGCATTGCCGCCATTGCCGCCGTTGCCACCACTGCCGCCGTTGCCGCCGGAGGACCAGCGCGTCGCGTCGGAGCCGTCGCGTCCGCGCGCGCCGTTGCCACCGCGGCCACCGTGACCGCCGCGTCCACCATCGCCGCCGACGGCCGAGAGCTGGATGTAGCCGGCTTCGTCGATGACGAGCAGGTTGCGGATCTCGCGCTTCTGACCGCGCGCTTCCACGATCTCGCCAGACAGCTTCACCGCGCCCGCATCGTCGTCGGCGACCATGACGAGATCGATGCGCCCGGCGGTCTCACCTGGCTGCGCGGGTCCTGCATCGCCGCCGCGGCTTCCGCTCTGCCCACTCGCGGAGCCGCCCTCGCCGTGATGGCCGTCCGTGCCGTCGGCGCCCTTGGCCCCCGAGACATCGAACGTCGCGAGTGGGGCTACCGCGTCCGGCTTCTCGATCTCCTCGCCCACAATCTCGGCGTCGCGATACGGCGAGCTCATCCAGCGAGCATAACGCGTTACGCGACCACGCTCGCGAGCGCAGCACCGACAGCAGCGCCGCCGACACAAAGGCCCACGACCCACAGCGCCATGCGCGCGCCAAACGAGAGATCGTCCTCGCGCTCGGGCGTGTTCTCGATGTCGAGGGGGACCTCGTGGCCAACCGACGACCCGACCGCGATCACCGACGGTGCGCGCTCGGGCGGAAGACCGGGCAGCGGAAGCACCGCGCGTTGCACGTCGGGCGACGAGCCACGCGACACCAGCACCTGATGCGTCGGCGGCGACGAGGTGCCGTGCGCGATGCGCGCTACCGGAAGGCTGTGATGGTCGCGATCGGGCACAGGCGTGGCGAGCGGTGGCGAGTACGGCTGCGCGCTGTGGCTGGTTCCGCGAATCGGCACCTCGAACGCGGGGAGCGTGGCCGGCTCGACGCGCGGTCCGATCGTGGTGCGCGCCGGCTGCATGGCGGACGACTTCGAGTGCGAGCCGGCGATCCACGTCGGCGCTTCGTCGTCGGAGTCGAGGTTGCGCTGCGTGTGCTGCGTGTCGCTGAGCAGGAGCGCGGCATCGATCGCGTCGACGAGGCGATGCACGCTCGCGAAGCGATGCTCGGGCTCGCGCTCGAGACAGCGAAGGATCAAGCGATCCACCTCCTGCGGCAGGCAGCCACCGCACAACATCGTCGACGGTGCAGCCGGCGTCTGCGTGAGGAGCGCGGTGATGAGGCTCGTGGGCGTGCCCGTGCTCACGAACGGACGGCGCCCCGTGATCATCTCGTAGGCGAGGATGCCGAGCTGATAGATGTCGCTGCGCGGATCGCACGCGCCGCCGATGACCTGTTCGGGCGCCATGTACTCGAGCGTGCCGATCATCTGGCCCATGCGCGTCAGATCGTTGCCGTCATCCAGCTCGCTGTTCGCGATGCGTGCGATGCCGAAGTCGAGCACCTTCACGGTGTCGTTCGCGCACAAGTACAGGTTGGCCGGCTTGAGATCGCGGTGAACGATGCCGAGCTCGTGCGCCTCGGCGAGCGAGCTACACGCATCGCGCACGATCGAGAGCGCCGTGCGCCAACCGATGCGATCCTGCGCGAGCATCCGATCGTGCAAGCTCTCCCCGACGAGCAGCTCCATCGCGATGTACAGCGTGCCGTCCGGCGCCTCGCCCACTTCGTAGCACGCGACGGTGTGTGGATCGTGCAGACGCTCGAGACACGCCGCTTCGCGACGGAAGCGCGTGGCCAACGACGAGTCGCTCGTGAGGTCCGCGTGCAACACCTTGAGCGCGACGTCGAGACCGCTCGCGACGTGCGTCGCCTTGTAGATCGTGCCGAAGCCACCCTCCGCGATCTTCTTGTCGACGCGGTACCGCTCGTCGAGCGTGGCGCCCACGAGCGTCGACCGGCGGACACGCACGGAGGCGCCGCAGTTGCCGCAGAACGCAGCGTCCGCCTCCTCGAGGTGGTATCCGCACGCAGGACACGTCATCGTCGTCTCGCCTAGAACCAAACGTGCGAGGGCTCTATTCGAGCTGATCGCGCCGGCGAGGGTTGGTGACGTCTCATGCATGGCTGGCATCCTCAGGAGTTGCCAACACATGTACGGATGTCCGCCGAGGATGGATCGGTACGATTTGTAGCGGCCGACGCAGGGGAATGTTCGACGGGTGAAAGGCGTAGCCGGACCGGTGTCGACGAGCCGACTGTCGAGTATTTTCGCGGCATGCGCTTCTCGTTCCCGTTCGTGCTCGCTGCGTGTGGAAGCTCGCCTCCGCCGGCGCAACCCCCGCACGATCACGCCGCTCACGATCACGCCGCCCACGATCACGCCGCCCACGATCACGCTACTCACGATCACGCCGCTCACTCGCACGCGGATCACAAAGGCGGGATGCACCACCGCTTCGAGAACGCCGAGGAGTGGGCCAAGGTGTTCGACGATCCGCAGCGCGACGAGTGGCAGCAGCCGGATCGCGTGATCTCCGCGCTCGCGTTGTCTCCCACGATGACCGTCGCCGACGTCGGTGCGGGCACGGGCTACTTCGCGGTGCGCCTCGCGCGCGCGGTGCCGCAAGGCAAGGTGATCGCGACGGACGTCGAGGACGACATGGTCCGCTACCTGACCGATCGCGCCGCACGCGAGAACGTCTCCAACCTGACCGCGCAGCTAACGCCCACCGACGATCCGAAGCTCGGCACGGCAGCGATCGATCGCATCCTCGTCGTCGACGTCTGGCATCACCTGGGCGATCGTCGCGCCTATGCCACCAAGCTCGCCGCCGCGCTCAAGCCGGGCGGCGCGATCGCCATCGTCGACTTCAAGCTCGACGCCGAGCGCGGCCCGCCGGTGAAGATGCGCTTGCCGGCAGACTCGATCGCTGCGGACCTCGCCGCTGCGGGACTCTCGACCCAGATCTCGACGATCGAGCTGCCCGACCAGTACATCGTGATCGCCAAGCGATAGGACCGCCCGACGCTCGGCAGCGATTCGGAGTAAGGTCGCCGCGATGACACGCATCCTCTTCTTGCTCGCGCTCGTCGTGATGGCCGCGTGCGGCGGCGCCAGCATGCAGACCGTGCAGCTCGTCAACAAGACGCCGCGCACGATCGAGCAGATCTTCATCTTCACGCCCGGCCAGGACAAAGGCGCTTCCAAGGCCAAGCTCGCGCCGAACGCGGCCACGACGCTCCAGCTGCCCGCGGGCAACCACGAGATCTACGCGATCAGCGAGCGCATCGTTCACGACGACAACACGCGCGAGACGCCGGAGGCCTCGTTGACCATCGAGCTGCGCAACGCGCTCGAGATCGTGTTCTACGACTCCAACGCCGCGCCGCCCGGCCTCGGCAAGGCCAACACGCGCGGCATCACCTTCATGATCCGTCCGCCGCCCAAGAAGGACGACGCGGACGACGCCACCGCCGAGCCCGCGCCGCCCGTCGAGTGATCAGGGTGCGACCGCGTCCGCTTCGAGGACCGCGAACGCGAGACGCGTGACGACCTCGAGGTGAGCAAAGTCGACGTTGGCGACGGTGTCCGTCGCCTTGTGATAGTGCGGCGTGTGATCGCCGCCGACGAACTCTTCGCCGATGCCGACGGCGGCGAAGCCCGCATCGAGGAAGGCCTTGTGGTCGCTCGACGCGAACGTCACCGTGCTGATGGGTGTGTTCGCGGCGGGGCCGTGCTGGCGGTAGAGCTCCTCGAGCGCGGGCGAGGGTGACCAGAGCTCGACGGTGCGATCGCCGTCGCCGTCCCACGCGAGCATGTCGAAGATGTGCGCGCCGCGAAGAGGCGTGCCGGCGGTGGTGAGCGAGAGCGCGTAGGCGCGCGATCCGACGAGGCCGAGCTCTTCCTGATCGAAGAGCGCGAAGGTGATCGGACGTGCGCGGGGGACGCTGGCGAGGAAGCGCGCGGACGCGAGGACGATCGCGACGCCGGTGGCGTTGTCGGCGGCGCCCGGGCCGGCGTTCACGGAGTCGAAGTGCGCACCGACGAGGATCGCGGGCGCGGAGGCGTTGGCCGCGTCCGTGGGTGGGAGCGTGGCGATGACGTTGGCGCCGCTGCGGCCATCGTACGTGTACGCCACGGCGCTGGCGGGGACCGAGATGGCAGCGAGCTCGTCGACGAGAAACGCGCGCGCGTAGTCGCGCTCGCCGATCGATGCGCGGTGCTGGAGCATCACGCCGGGCGCGATCTCGGCGGTGCCGCCGAGGACGGAGACGATGCGATGCTGATAGTCCGCGAGCCACGCGCACTCGCCGTGAGGCGTGCAGGTGGTGGATGCGTCGACGGCGGTGGCGTCGTCGCTGGAGGCGGCGTCGCGCGGCGCGGAGCTCGAGTCGCAACAGCCGACGAGAGTGAGGAGGAGGATCCAGCGCCGCATGCGCGGAACCCTACACTAACCCCAAGGATCACTTCGTTTGACCAGACGTCGTCTGTTCAAACTTCAGTGCTCCTCGTGGTTCTCGGGGTTCGCGCATTCGCGCTCACCCGTCTATTTCGTTTGGGTCCCCGGGTCGAAGACTCGCCACCCCAACATCCCTGCGAGCTCGGTTGGTCGGAACGACACAACAGAGCTCTGCGGTTAGGTCCGTCATTTTTCGTAGACAGCTCGGGCACGCGCGATGCACAACTCGCTTCCGTCATGATGCGCGCCGACGAAGATTTCGAGAATCCGAAGAAGCCGAAGCCGGTGAAGAACCGGAAGAAGGACGCGAGCCGCTACGAGCTTCTCGAAGCAGAAGATCACCGGGCGATCCGCGCGGACGATCTCGATCGCCATCTGCACGTCTGATCGAACGTCTCCATCTCGGAGCGTCGCGTACGAAGTGCAGGGATGCGCGTGATGTGATCGGCGCGCCGCGCGAACGGACGATGTAGCTCGCGGCTCGTCATGCGCTGGACACGTCGCTCGCGAGCGTTCGTGCGCACACCACGATCGACGGCGCCGAGCGGCACCTCGATGAAGTCGGGCCACGCCCCCAACCATGCGAAGAGCCATGCGATTACGACCTGGCTTCCCTCCGGATATTCCCGCGATATGTACCCGCACGTAAAGGTGAGGTTCGTCTTGACACCCTACGGCTAAGCCCCCATAGTCGCTTCAGTTCAGACAACCCTCACCTGAACGTGAGGTTTTGAGCTGCCGGACCATGAACAAAGACGACGACAAGCTGATGCGCGTAGGCGAGCTCGCGAAGGCGGTTGGAAAGACCGTCCGCGCGATGCACCTCTACGAAGAGCTCGGCTTGCTCGAGCCGAGGGCGCGGTCGGAGGGTGGGTTTCGGCTCTACGGTCCCGAGGCGGTCGATCGCATTCATTGGCTCGTGAAGCTGCAAGCGATCGGCTTCACGCTCGCGGAGATCCAAGGCTTCGTGAAGGACTTCCAGCTCGCGGGCTCGGGACGCGAAGCAACGGCGCGCGTGCGTGCGCTGTTCACGGAGAAGCAAGCGCAGATTCGCGAGCAGATCGTGCAGCTCCAGGTGATCGAAAACGATCTGTCGGAAGCTGTCGCGTATCTCGACTCGTGCCGCACGTGCACGGATGACTTCGCGCCCACCGAGTGCGGCGCGTGCGGTCATCAAGGTCATCACAAGGATCACGCACCGCCGCTGTTCGCAGGGCTATCGCGCCCGTCTCCGACGGGACAAGCGGGATCCAAAGAGTTCGACGTCCCCGTCACGGGACTGAATCGAGAGGGCAACTAGATGTCGCAAGCACAGACCAAGATCGACGTGAAGGTTCCGGACGGCGTCACGCTGCCGATCTTCATGGACAACCACTCGACGACGGCGGTCGACCTGCGCGTCGTGCAGGCGATGCTGCCGTACTTCACGCAGCACTTCGGCAACGCGGCGAGCCGCAACCACGTGTTCGGGTGGACCGCCGAAGCGGCCGTCGAGAATGCGCGTTCGCAGATCGCGGCGCTCATCGGTGGCGACGGCAAGGAGATCGTCCTGACGTCGGGCGCGACCGAGTCGAACAACCTCGCGATCAAGGGCGCCGCCAGCTTCTACAAGAAGCAGGGCAACCACATCATCACCGTCGAGACCGAGCACAAGTGCGTGCTCGACACCTGCAAGCGGCTCCAGCGCGAGGGCTACGAGGTCACGTACCTCACGCCGCAGAAGGACGGCCTCGTCACGCCGGAGATGGTCACGGCGGCGATGACCGACAAGACGATCCTCGTCTCGATCATGGTCGCGAACAACGAGATCGGCGTGGTGCAGGACGTGAACGCGATCGGCGCGGCCATCAAGGCAAAGAATCCCAAGACGCTGTTCCACATGGACGCAGCGCAAGCGGCGGGCAAGGTCCCGTTCGACGTCGAGGCGTCCAAGGCCGACCTCGTGTCGCTGACCGCGCACAAGATCTATGGACCCAAGGGCGTCGGCGCGCTGTGGGTGCGCCGCAAGCCGCGCGTTCGCATCGATCCACAGATCGATGGCGGCGGTCACGAGCGTGGTATGCGCTCGGGGACGCTCGCGGTGCCGCTCATCGTCGGCTTCGGCAAGGCGGCGGAGATCGCGAAAGAGGAGATGGCGGCAGAGGCGATTCGCCTGCGCGCGCTGCGCGATCGTCTGTATCGCGGCATCTCGTCCAAGCTCCCCGAGGTGTACGTCAACGGCTCGATGGAGCGTCGCCTCCCGGGCAACCTCAACATCTCGTTCGCGTTCGTCGAAGGCGAGAGCCTGATGATGGCGCTCAAGGACGTCGCGGTGTCGTCGGGCTCTGCCTGCACGTCCGCGTCGCTCGAGCCGAGCTACGTGCTGCGCGCCCTGGGCGTGGGCGACGAGCTCGCGCACAGCTCGATTCGCTTCGGCATCGGTCGCTTCAACACCGAAGCGGAGGTCGATTACGTGATCGAGCTGGTCACCAAGTCGGTCGAGCGCCTTCGCTCGCTCTCGCCGCTCTGGGAAATGCACCAGGACGGCATCGATCTCAATTCCATCCAGTGGACCGCTCACTGATCTAGAGGCAAGCCATGGCGTATTCAGACAAGGTCATCGACCACTACGAGAACCCCCGCAACGTCGGCACTTTCAAGACGGAAGCCGAGGTCACTGCCGATGAAATCGGTACCGGCCTCGTCGGCGCGCCCGCGTGCGGCGACGTCATGCGTCTCGAGATTCGCGTGAAGGACGGCCTCATCGCCGACGCGAAGTTCAAGACGTTCGGCTGCGGCTCGGCGATCGCGTCGAGCTCGCTCGCGACCGAGATGATCAAGGGCATGTCCCTCGAGGAAGCGGCCAAGATCTCCAACACGCAGATCGTCGAGGAGCTGAACCTCCCGCCGGTCAAGATTCACTGCTCGGTGCTCGCCGAGGACGCGATCAAGGCGGCGATCGAGGACTACAAGAAGAAGCACGCGAAGTGATGGTCACCATGACTGCATCCGCAACCAATACGACTCCACCTGCTGCGCCGGCGACCACGCCGACGATCGGCAAGCGCGAGATCGAGATCACGGCGGCCGCGGCTGACGAGATCGCGAAGCAGAAGGCGAAGCGTGGAACGCCCGAGGCGATGATCCGTCTCGGCGTGCGTGGCGGCGGGTGCACGGGCTTCACGTACGTGTTCGAGTGGGCCGATGCGCTGAAGCCTACGGACAAGCAGTTCTCGGGCACCACCACGGCGGGCGAAGTGGTCGGCGTGGTGATCGATCCGAAGAGCCTCGTCTATCTCGGCGGCATGCAGCTCGACTTCGTGCGCGGGATGATGGGGCACGGGTTCAAGTTCAACAACCCCAACGCCAAGGGCGCGTGCGGCTGTGGCGAGTCCGTCAACTTCTAACTCCTCGTCGGCCAAGCCGGTGCAGCCCGACCTGTTCGCGTTGCTTGGCCTCACCCCCGCGTACGAGATCGATCTCGCGGAGCTCGAGCGCTTGTTCTTCGAGAAGAGCAAGGAGCTCCACCCGGATCGCTTTGCCAACGCACCCGCCGCCGAGCGCGTCGCGGCGCTCACCAAGTCGCGTGCGCTCAACGACGCGTATCAGACGCTCAAGAAGCCCGTGCCGCGCGCCGAGTACCTCCTGGCGCGCAGCGGCGTCGTGATCGCCGATAACGAGCGCATCGATCCGGCCCTGGGCGCGGCGTTCCTCATGGAGATCCTCGAGCTGCGCGAAGAGCTCGCCGAGGCGCGCGCCGCCGGCAAGCTCGACGTGGTCGCCGAGAAGCAGGCGGCCATGAAGACGCGCCGCAAGACCGTCCTCGCGTCGCTGCCCGCGTTGTTCGCGTCGAATGACCTCGCAGGCGTGAAGAACCAGCTGATCGTGTTGCGCTACCTCGATCGCTACTTGGAAGAGTGCGACGCCGCGCTCGACGAGGAGTAGGCCGAGATGTTGTTTCAGATCGCAGAGCCCGGTGAGTCGAAGATCAAGGAGGCGTGCAAGCCTCGCGTGGTCGGCATCGACCTCGGCACCACCAACTCGCTCGTCGCGCACGTCGCGGACATGACGCCCGAAGTGATCGGTGGCGAGGGCGGGCCGCTCGTGCCGTCCGTGGTGCACTACTCGCAGAGCGGCGTGCTCGTCGGTCGGCCCGCGGTGGCCAAGGCGGTGGAAGCGCCGCGCGACACGCTCGCGTCGGTGAAGCGCCTGATCGGACGCGGTGCCAAGGACCTCGCGTCCATGCGCGCGCTGCTTCCGTACGAGCTCCACGGCGACGATCGCGCGGTGACCATGAAGGTCGCGGGCGATCGCACCGTGTCTCCCGTCGAAGTCTCCGCCGAGGTGCTGCGCGAGCTGAAGGCGCGCGCGGAGACCTCGCTCGGCGGTGCGATCGAAGGCGCGGTGATCACCGTGCCCGCGTACTTCGACGACGCGCAACGCCAGGCCACGCGCGATGCAGGCCGGCTCGCGGGCCTCGAGGTGATGCGCCTCCTCGCCGAGCCCACCGCAGCGGCGCTCGCGTACGGACTCGATCGCGGCTCGCGCGGCACGTACGCCGTGTTCGACCTCGGCGGCGGTACGTTCGATATCTCGATCTTGAAGCTCGTCGACGGCGGGTTCGAGGTGAAGTCCACGGGCGGCGACTCGGCGCTCGGCGGCGACGACCTCGATCGCGCGATCGCGTCGGGCATCGTGGGCGATGCGCTCGGCACGATGGAC
>JAEYYV010000278.1 GCA_023428295.1 Pseudomonadota bacterium | reverse complement strand
GTGTGTGGTGGGGCGAGCCCACGCTGCGCGTGCCCGACGACCATGGCGAAGGCGGCCGCGCGCAGCAGCTGGCGCTGTTACTCGCGCGCGCGATCCGCGGGACAACGCTCGTCGCGATGGTCATCGGCAGCGATGGCATGGACGGGCCGCCGCCTGCGGATCGCCCGGCACCCGCGGGGGCGATCGTCGACGGCGAGACGTGGGACGCGATCGACGGCGGTGAGCGAGCGATCGCGCGTTGCGATGCGGGCAGCGTGCTCGCTGCGGTCGGCGCGCTGGTCGTGACCGGGCCGACAGGGATCAACCATGGCGACGTGGTGGTCATCGGCGAGCGCGGCGCCTGAGCATCGTGCGGTCATCGATGGGGCATCCTAGCTCGGCATGATCCGCGTCGTGTCGCTTGCGGTGCTGCGCGCGAACGATGGCCGCGCAGTTGTGCATCGCGACCGCCACGTCGCCCTCGCTGAGGGAACTGTTCTCTACGATCGTCGCGTGTCGTCGAGGGATCGGCGCTGCGCCGTGTCGGCGTGTCCTGTCACTAGTGAGCCCACGCGCATCACGAGCAAGGTGCTATAGAGCGCCGTGGCCACCTGGACCACGCTCTCCGTGCTCGATTGGACGACCCAGCGCTTCACCGAAGCGGGGATCGCCGGGGCGCGCTTGGAGGCGCAGCTGTTGCTCTCGCACGTGCTGCAGTGCTCGCGCACGCAGCTCTATATGAACTTCGACAAGCCGCTGGCGGAGCCCGAGCTCGCCGGGTATCGCGGGCTGATCAAGCGACGGTTGGGTGGTGAGCCCGTCGCGTATCTGATCGGCGAGCACGAGTTCTGGGGGCTGCCGCTGTTTGTCGATGCGCACGTGCTGGTGCCGAGGCCGGACACGGAGACGGTGATCGAGCTGGCGCTGAAGGTGGTCGGCAAGGATGCGCCGCTGCGCGTGCTGGATCTGTGCACCGGCTCGGGGGCGATCGCGCTCGCGCTCGCGAAGGAGCTTCCGTCGGCGACGGTGATCGCGACTGACGTGTCGGCCGAGGCGGTGGCGATCGCGAGGAAGAACGCCGAGCGCAACAAGCTCTCCGAGCGCGTGGACGTACGGCAGGGCGATCTCTTCGCGCCGGTGGCGGGCGAGGTGTTCGACGTGATCGCGTCGAATCCGCCGTACATCGCGACATCGGTGATCGCGACGCTGTCGGCCGAGGTGAAGCGCGAGCCCGTGCTGGCGCTCGACGGAGGGGCGGACGGCATGGCGTTCTACGATCGCATCTGCCGCGAGGCGGTGGCGCACCTGATGCCCGGTGGCCTGCTGATCGTGGAGCATGGCTACGATCAAGCGGACGCCGTGCGCGAGCGGTTCGAGCGCGCCGGCTTCGGCGACGTCGCGCTGGTGCACGATCTCGCGAAGAACCCGCGCGTTACGTGGGGCCGGCGGAGCTAGCGCGCCGGCGGCGCTTGGTCGCGAGGCAAGCGAGCACGAGGAGCAGCGCACCCGCGTCGCCTCCAGCGATCTCGCCGGCACATCCGCAGCCTTTGGCCTGCACGGTGGCGGGGGCGGGCGGCGCGATCTTGCCGAGGGTGCAGCCGTCGTCGACGCCCGCGGCGCACGCGCGCTCGAAGTACACGCGCGCGCGGTCGGCGTCGCCGGCTTTGCCACTCGCGCGCAGTGCCTTGCCAGCGGCGATGCAGCCGAGCGGATCGAAGCCATCGCACGACTTGCTGAACCACGTCACGGCTGCGGCGGGATCCTTCACGGTCGCGATGCCCTCGGCGTAGAAGGATCCGAGCACGAACATGTAGTACGGGTTGTCGGCGGCGAGCTCCTTGGCGCGCGAGAACGCGGTGGTGCGAAGACGCGCGATCTCGCCGGCGTTGCCGCCCTTCTCGAGGAGGTCGGCGAGCTCGCGACACGCGTCGGGCATCATGTACGCCTCCGAGGTGCACGACGCGCGCAGTGCTTGCTCGGCACGCGCACGGTCGACGGTGATCGCGCCTTCGCCCGTCGCCTTGTAGTGGCCGACGCCCGCGCAGCCCGCGGGATCCGCGGGCGTGCATGCCTTCTCGTAGTAGCCGAACGCTTTCTCGTGATCGACCTTCACGCCGACGCCCCAGCGATAGAGGTCCGCGGAGTTCGCGCATCCGACGCTGGAGCCGAGCTCGCATCCCTTGGTGAAGTACGTCGCCGCGGATGCCACGTCCCAGCGCGTGCCCTGCGCCGTGTAGTACATGAAGCCGACGGAGCTGCAGGCATCGCCCGAGCCGCCATCGCACGCGCGCGTGAGCATGCGCAGCGCTTCGTCGAGCTTCTTGTCGTTTCCGTACATGCGGCCGAGGCCGAAGCACGCGGCGGACGAGCCAGCGTCGCAGCGTGCGCGATACAGCTGCTCTGCCTTCGCTGCATCCTTGGTGACGCCGAAGCCACCCGCGAGGAGGTCCGCTTGTCGGACACACGCCTCTTCGTTGTTGCGCGCGCAGCTCGCGACGAAGGCTTCGTACGCTTTGCGATGCGAGGCGTCGTTGCCGCCCGCGGAGAGCGCGTTGCCGTAGGCGGTGCACGCGTGCTCGTAGCCCGCGGCGCACGCCTTCTCGAGCGTGGGCAGTTCGTCATCGATCGTGCCGCCGCTCTCGGCAGCGACGGAGGTCAGCCACGCGCACGTGTCGATGCCGTAGCTGCACGCGCGACGAAACGCAGAGAGCGCGGTCTTCACGTCCTTCGTGCCGGTCTCACCGAAGTACGCCATCACGCCCCAGGTCTTGCACGCGGCGGCGAACAGCTCGGTGGAGGTGCCGGTGCATGCTTCTTCGGCTTTCGCCATGGCCTTCGCGACATCCTTGGGCGTGCCTTCGCCCGCGCGGAGTGCGTCGGCTTGTGCGCTGCACCCGGCCGGTGAGCCGAGCGTGCATGCCTTGTCGTAGAAGGCGAACGCGCGCTCCGGCGATGCAGGACCACCCGCGCGTCCGACCGCCGACATCCATCCGGCGAGGTAGCAGCTCACGCCGTGCTTGTAGTCGCAGCCCATCTCCGCGAGGGTGAACGCGCGTGGATCGTCGGTCTTGAGCTCGATCAAGATGTTGGTCGCGACCTGACACGAGCGCGCGTCGCCGCCCTTGCATCCGCGCTCGAGCGCCGCGAGCGCGGCGGTGTCGTCCTTGGCCATGCCGACGCCGTCGTGTGCGCGCTGGCCGAACGAGTCACACCAGCTACCGCCTGCTTCGCACGCAACTTTGTAGAGACGCGTCGCCTCGACGGGATCCGCCTTGATGCCATAGCCCACGCGATACAGCTCGCCGAGCGTTCCGCAGTGTGTGGTGTCGAGCGAGCACCCGCGCTTGGCGAGGACAAACGCGCGCTCGAGATCCGTCTTCGCGATCGCGAGGCGCTCGGCGAGTCGCCGGCACGCATCGCCGTTGTCGTAGCGATCGCACGCTTTCTGAAGCGCGTCGTTGGCGCCGCCCGTGTCCTTGGCCTCGTCGAGGAGACCGGCCAGCTTGGTGCACGCATCGCCGCTGCCACCGGAGCAGCCGTTCTTGAACGCAGCGATCGCCTTGGCGCCGTCTTGCGGCACGCCGCGTCCGCCTTCGTAGAGAAAGCCGAGCACGTAACACGCGCTACCGTCGCCGGGGCAGGTGGGGGCGAGCAGATCGTGCGCGCGCTTGTACATGCGCGTGCCCGTCGCGCTGTCCTTGTCGCCGCCGATGCCGCGATCGAACAGCTCGCCTCCGCGCGCGCACGCGAGGCCGCTGCCGAGCTCGCACGCGCGCTGATACGCGATGCGCGACGCCGGATACTCGGCCATCGAGTACGCCACGCTGCCGATGTGGTAGCAGCCCTCGACGTCGTTCATCGAACACGCCTTGACGAAGTACTCCATCGACTTCACCGCGTTCGGGGCAATGCCGCTGCGACCGCGTGCGTGGAGAAAGCCGAGCAGCGTGCACGACGGGCCGTGTCCTGCAGCGCAGTTCTCTTCGAGGAGCTTCACGCCGCGCTTCGGATCGGCGCCGCGGCCTTTGCCCTCGAGGTCATCGTTCGCGCGATCGAACTTCTCTTGCGCGGACAGCTTGGGCGCGGGCTTCTTCTTCACGCACGTGCCGAGCGAGATCGACCACGTTTGACCCTGGGGACAATTGCGATCGATCGCGTGTGCTTGCGACGCGAAGACGGCAACCAGCAGAACAGCGAGCGCGATCCGGATCATGGCACTACCTTCGTGGCGGGCTTGGGCGTCGTCGTCGCGTCGCCCTTCACACAGCGGAAGCCGAGCTCTGCGTCGGCTGTCTTGGCCGAGACTGGCGTGCGCGCGTGGATCGTCGCGAGCCACCCCGCGTCGGGGGACACCGCGAAGGAGGCGCCGCGCACGACCTTGCTGCCACGCTTGCCGGGCCAGTCATCGGCGGTCCACTCGAGGACGCTGCCGAGCATGTCGCACGGCGCGTTCGGTGGGCACTCGGTCCTCGGCGATGGAACGAGCTGCTTGGGACGCAGCGTCGCGGTCGTGGGATCGATCGGTGCGAGCCGCGCGGCGATCTCCCACTCGGCCACCCTCGGGCCGCGGGTTCGGGC
>JAEYYV010000251.1 GCA_023428295.1 Pseudomonadota bacterium | reverse complement strand
ACCTCGATCTCCACGGCGCGATCGTCGAGGCGCGTGACGCGCACGTCGCCAGTGCCTTTCTCGATGCGCGCGAACTTTCCGTCCCAGTCTTTGATCTCGCGAATGCGGAACGTCCCGATCTCGTGCTCCGTCGCCGGATCGCCGAGCTCGGGAGACTTGTTCTGCGCGATCACCCAGCGCACGTTGAAGCGACGGAGGCTCGCCTCGGAGAGATCCTCGATGCGCTCGCGCAGGAGCAGATCGGGGAGCCAGCTATTATGGAACGTCGGCAGCCCCGTCTGCGCGGTCAGGTGCATGTGCTCGTGCGTGTCGGTCTCGAACACCGCGCGTGCCCACGACGACGGAGTGACCGATCGCATCTGCGCGCGAGCCCAGGTATCGAGGAGCCGACGCCCTGCGGGGTCCGGCGCGTAGACATGCGCGTCGGCCTGCGCGCGTCCCGCCGCGGTCCACCACAGCGCCGGGAGCACGCGAAGCGTGGCGCACGAGAAGATCCCGAGGAGCGCGGCAGCGACGAGGCGCTGGCGGCGATTCGCGGTGGACCAACCCTCGCGCGCGGCGCGAATGATCACCCAGATGCCATACGCACCCGACGCGGCGATGAACGGACGCGCGAGCTGCGCGAGTCGCTCGGTGCCGAGGCGCGCGACGCCTTTGCCGGGCGCGAGATCGAACGCGAGGTACGTCAGGTCCGAGAGCCCGAGCATCAGCACGAGCGCGCTCGCAGCGACGAACACGGGGCCCGCCTTGCGCGACCAGAGTCCTGCGATGATGCCAAAGAAGCCCGCGTAGCCGAGCAGCGCGTAGGCCGTGGTCGGCGATGGCGCGGCGAGCAGATCCTCGAGGAGGCGCGCCGGTGATCGCAGCGCGTTCGGGAAGTGCTGCCCGTAGAGGAGGATCCGTTCGGCGAGCGGCATCCACAGCGCAGCGCCGAGGAGCACGCCGATCGCGATGTGCCCGACGGCGACGAGCGCGCGGCGTGGTGGAACATCGGAGGCGAGGAGCGCAACCGCGAGGAGCGCCAGTGCGGAGGCAGCGGCGGCGATGAGCCCCGCGGGATGCGCGATGCACGCGAGCGCGGTGAGCAGCCAGATCGCGATCGATGTCCGCAAGCGGGGGCGGCGTACGCCGGAGATCACCGCGAGCGCGGCGAACGCGGCGAAGCACAGCGCCATCGCGGAGTGAAACAGTGCCCAGCGAAACAGACCGACAGTGCCGCCGTGCGCGATCGCGCCGCTATCGACGAGCGCGACGACACCGACGAGCAGCGCGAGCGGCTTCGGCACGATCTGCATCGCGATCGCCGCGGTCGCCACGGCGAGCAGCACGAACACGATGACCGCGACGATGATCAGCGCGTGCGCGAGATCGCCCTCGAGCCCGACGAGCGCAGCGAAGTGTCCGGTCACGAAGTACGCGAGCGACGGGTACAGCTCGAGCGGCGCGTCGCCCGTCGAGAGCGCGTGGTTCCACACGGGAACATCGAAGCCCGGGAGCGACGGCTGGATGTTCGCGAGCACCGCGTGCTGCGGCCCCCAATCGCCCATCGGCCAATCGGGCGAGATCGTGAGCGCGTCCCAGAACACGCTGACGCCCGCGGCGAGCACCACGGTGATCACGAAGAACGACGCGAGATCAGCGGGCGGCTTGCGGATCTTGTCTGGAAGCGTCGGCCATCCGAGCGCGATCCCCACGCCGAGTGCACCGGCGATGATCGTGAGCCCGATCGCTCCCGACGAGCGCGCCGGGAATGCAAGCGCGAAGATCACGCCAGCGATCACGATCTGCATACCGGGTCGCTCGGCGATCGATCGCAATCGCTCGCCCCACGTCATGCGGGCGGTTCCGGTTTACGCGCCGCGAGCTGGGCGAGTCCACCACCGAGCCCGACGACGAGATGTGCGAACCACAGCGAGAGCGACGCCACCACCGCATCGTGCTCCGCCATGCCGAACAGCGAACCGCACAACGCGATGTACACGGCCTCGCGCGCGCCTGCGCCACCGACGGTGATCGGCAGGAACGCCGTCGCTGCGGCGAGCGGAACCACGAGCAGCGAGCTCGCGAAGTCGATCGGTCCGAGCGCGGCGAGGAGCACCCAACCGGCGGCGGCGATCAACACCTGCGTGACGACCGAGAGCGCCACGGCGAAGGCGAACGCGCCGTAGTCGCGCAGCACGGGCAGCTTCTCCGCATGTGGGCGCACGATGCGCGGCATGAACCGCGAGATGCGCCGCGCGATCGCGATCGCTACGACGAGCGCCACCGAGCCCGCGCTACCGAGCAGCGTCCACAGCCACAGCGAGCTCGTGTCGATGCGGTCACCGACGACGAGGATGCCCACGGCGAGCAAGGCGAACAGGCCGAACAAGCCGAGCGCGCGCTCGACGAGCACCACGGCGAGCGAGCCGGATGCACCCTCGTCGGAGAACGCGTCGCGCGTGACGACGCCGCGCCCCACATCGCCCGCGACCGCGCCGGGCAGGTAGTTGTTGTAGAAGAACGAGACGAAGTAGAGGTAGACGAGCCGGCGCATCGGGGGAATCGCGGACGCGCCGTACGCCGCCATCAGCACGCGCCATCGCACGGCCGCCGCGACGACGTTCGCCGCGACGAGAAGAATCGCGGTCGAGAACGCGACGAGGCCGATCTGACCGAACGCATCGCCGACCTGATCGAGGCTGACGCGGGTGGCGATGAAGGCGAGCCCGCCCACCGTGCCGAGCACGCGCAGCACGAACCCCAACCTCAGTTTCATTTCCGAATCGCGCGAGCTTGTTGCTCGAAGCAGTCGACGATGGGTGCGGCGACGTTGCGTCCCTCGAGCCTCGAGGCGTGGCGGACGCCGGTCGGTGACGTGATGTTGATCTCGGTGAGCATGCCGCCGATCACGTCCAGTCCGACGAGGATCTGGCCGTGCTCTCGCAAGAACGGCGCGATCTCCGCGATGATCTGTCTGTCGCGCGCATCGATGTCCGTCTTCACGGCGCGACCACCGACGTGCAAGTTGCCGCGCGCTTCGGCGCTCGCCGGGACGCGCAGAACGGCGCCCACCGGCTCGCCGTCCGCGAGGATGATACGCTTGTCGCCGTTCACCGCCTCGGGCAGGTACCTCTGCGCGAGCGTCCAACGCGAGCCCGCGCCCGTCGACGTCTCGAGGATCGACGACGCGTTCGGATCGCCATCGCGCACGACGAAGATGCCGAGGCCGCCGTAACCATCGACGGGCTTCACCACGATCGCGCCGCCCTGCTCTGCTTGAAACGCGCGCAGCTTGTCGGCCGAGCGCGTGACGATGGTCGCCGGCGTGAGGTGCGGGAAGCGCAACACCGCGAGATGCTCGTTCAGCTCGCGTAGGCCGCGTGGATCGTTCACGAGCAGCGTCTTGCCGCGCGCGTGATCGAGGATCCACGTCGCGTGCAGGTAGTTCACGTCGACCGGCGGATCTTTGCGCATCAGCACGACGTCGAACGACGCGAGGCGCTGCGTGCTCCACTCGCCCACGGCAAATGCGTCGCGCGGCGTCTCCGCCTCCACCACGGAGGTCGGCGCTGCCTCCGTGATCGCGTCGTCACCGACGAGGCTCAGGTGCTCCGGCATGCAGGTCCACACCTCGTGTCCGCGCGCCGCTGCTTCGAGCATCAGCGCGTACGACGTGTCGCCGTTCAGAGAGAACCGGTCCAGCGGATCGACGATGAACAGGAAGCGCACGGCCGGACTGTATACCCAGCGGGACTACGGCGCTGCCGGAGGCGCTTCGCCGCCGCCCGA
Organism: Pseudomonadota bacterium; assembly: GCA_023428295.1. GTDB lineage: Bacteria > Myxococcota_A > Polyangia > Haliangiales > Haliangiaceae > JABFXX01. The sequence goes on along the minus strand of JAEYYV010000251.1, from coordinate 15,649 downwards.
CGGCTCCTCACCACCCACCGCCACCTTGGTCGGCAACAGGTGCTCGAGGCCATGCTTGCGCAGGCGGTAGTAGAGCGTGGAGCGATTGATACCCAGCGTGCGCGCGGCGCTCGCGATGTTGCCACGCGACTTCTCGACGGCCGCGATGATCTCTTTGCGCTCGCTATCGAGCAGGCGCTCCGCGAGGCTCTTGCCGTCGTCGCCCGCAGAGATCACCGGCATCGGCGGTGGCGTCGGGCTCACCACAGCGATCGCGCCGCTCTGCTGTGCGGTTTGTGCGCGGCGACCGAAATCGAGATGCGCAGCGCCGAGCGGCTGCCCCTTGGCGAGGATCATCGCGCGCTCGATGATGTTCTCGAGCTCGCGCACGTTGCCCGGCCAGTTGTACTCGCGCAGCTTGGCGAGCGCCTCGGGTGACGGAGGCTGCGGCGAGCTGCCCATCGATCGCGAGAACTTGGTGATGAAGTGCTGCGTGAGGATCGGGAGATCCTCGAGGCGCTCGCGCAGCGGCGGCAGGTTGATGGGGAAGACGTTGAGCCGGTAGTAGAGATCCTCGCGGAACTCGCCGTCCTCGATCATCTTCTCGAGGTTGCGGTTCGTCGCGCTGACGACGCGGACGTCGACCTTGATGGTCTCGTGGCCGCCGACGCGCTCGGACTCGCGCTCCTGCAGCGTGCGGAGCAGCTTGATCTGCACCTCCATCGGGAGGTCACCGCACTCGTCGAGGAACAGCGTGCCGCCATCGGCGAGCTCGAAGCGACCGGGCCGCCGCGAGATCGCACCGGTGAAGCTGCCCTTCTCGTGACCGAACAGCTCGCTCTCGAGGATGCCGGGCGCGAGCGCCGCGCAGTTCACGCGGACGAACGGCTTCTCTTCGCGGGGCGAGTTGATGTGGATCGCGTGCGCGACGAGCTCCTTGCCGGTGCCCGTCTCGCCACGCAAGAGCACCGTCGAGCCGGTGGGCGCGACTTGCTCCACCTTGGACAGCACTTCGTTGAGCGCCGCGCTCTCGCCGATGATGTTGCCGAAATCGAACTCGCCGTGGATCTGCGAGTTCAAGTAGCCCGTGTACGCCGCGAGCTGCTCGGCGAGTCGCTTGTTCTCGCGCTGCAGGTCGTAGCGCTCGATCGCGTACTGGAGCACGCCGCGCACTTCCTTCGCGTCCCACGGCTTGGTGATGTAGCGATAGACCTGGCCGAGGTTGATCGCCTCGATCAGCACGTCGACGTCGGTGAACGCGGTGAGGATGATGCCGACCGCTTCGGGCTGGCGCTGCTTCACCTCGCGGAGCAGCTCCACGCCGGTCATCTTGGGCATGCGCTGATCCGTGACCACGACGGCGACCTCGCGCTGCGCGAGGATCTCGAGCGCCTCCGCGCCGCCATTGGCGGTCAGGATGTCGAACGTCTTCCGGAAGTTGAACCGGAAGGCATCGAGGTTGTCCTGCTCGTCGTCGACGACGAGGATCGGATAGCGCTTCACATCCAGGGTCACGGGCACCCTGGAGTTATCACGAAACGGGCTCGGCGCGGATGGCAATGGCCTCCTTCGCGAGCCGAACCACGAGCGGTCCCACGACGAGGCCCCAGCCGCCGATGAGCTCCACACCGCCGAACATGGCAATCAGCAGCACGTAGCTCGGCAGCTGGAGGTCGCCGCGCCTGGCAAGAAACGGTCGCGCGAGGTTGTCGACGCTGCCGATGACGAACACGCCGAGGGCGCCGAGGGCGATCGCCGCGCCGGTGCGATCGGTCAGCGCCAAGCCGATCGTGACCGGGACCCACACGATCGCGGTCCCGATCGCGGGGATCACGGAGAAGATCAGCGTCAGCATTCCGAGCGCGAGCGCCGAGGGAACGCCGATGACGAGGTACGCGACGGTCGCGACGAACGCCTGGATGATGCCGGCGCCGACGATGCCGTACGCGAGCCCACGCCCGGTCTCGATGAACGCATCCATCATTCGCCGCGTCGTTGTCGCTTCGAACGGCGCGTTGCGAATGATCCAGATCTCCCAGCGATCGCCCTCGGTCAAGAAGCCCAGGATGCCGGTCACGAGGATCAGGACGCCCACGACGAAGTGAGCCGTGGCGCCCGCGACCTGCGTCGCGATCGACCACGCGCGCTCGCCTTGCGAGCGGATCAGGTCCGCGAGTCCCGCCGGCGACGTCATCGTGTGTTGCGTGGCAGCGGTCCCCGCAGGAGCGCTGCCACCGGTGAGCTGCTCGAGCATGCTCTTGCCGGTCTCCGACGACATCAGTTGCTGCACGAGCGCGATCGCATCGATCGTGAGCGACGCGAGCAGCGCCGCGATCGGCACGAAGACCAACATCATGATGATGACGGTCAGCGTCGCGGCGAGGTTCGGACGGCGACCGATCACGCGCGTGAGCGGCCCGAAGATCCGGCGCTTCGCCCAGCGACCGAGCCACACACTCAAGATCACCCACGGTGCGAACGGGAGCGCGAGGAGGCCGGTGGCAACGACGAAGCCCACGACCAACCAGCGGGGCATGGATTCGCGGGGCATTCAGGGGACTAGCATGCACAACCCGTATCCCACATGTAAGGAAACTTGGCCCTCACCGAGCCCACACGTACCATTTTCGGCCATGGGTCATCCTCGTCGTTCGCGGAGGGCAACCGCAGTAGTGCCCGACGTGGTCACCGCGCCGCCACGCAAGCCGATGGCAATGGCGCGCCGAGTCTCGTTGTTCGAGCGAGAGGTCACCGTACGTCTCGCGCCGGTCGCCGTGCAGCTGCTTCACGACGCTGCACGCGTCCTGACCGAGGGCGAGATCGTCGGCGATCTCTACGAGGGCTCGACGATGATGACCGTCGATCTCGCGCGGACCGTCTCGCTGATCAGCGACCCGCCCGACTCGACCACCGCGCAGCGCGTGGCGTTTCTGTATGCGGCCGACGAGCGGTGTCGCGCTAGCGCACGCCGAATTGCCGTCGCAGAAGCGCGCCGCAACGCAGGCACCGAGCTCGCCACCCCGCACGTCGACGTGGAGTCGCGCGCGAAAGGAAACGAAGTCCACTTGAGCCTGAACATCGAAGCCCGGAGGAACGCATGATGGAGCTGTATTCGATCCGTGACGTGTCGCGCATCCTCGCGGTTCAAGAGTCACGCTTGCGCTACTGGACGCAGACCGGCTTCGTCGGTCCGACGGTGCGCAAGGGCGGCCGCTTCTATTACACGTTCTGCGATCTGATCGCGGTGAAGGCTGCGAAGGACCTGCTCGCCGCAGGGCTGCCGCTGCAACGCGCGCGCAAGAACGTCGAGGCGCTGAAGAAGGCGCTCCCCGACGACACGCATCCCACCGCAAAGCTTCGCGTGTGCTGCGACGGCGAGACGATCGTCGCGCTCGCCGACGATGTCGCATTCCAGCCGATCGGCGGCCAGGTCGTGATGGCGTTCACCGTGCCGTCGTTCGGCGAGCACGTGGCGCAGGTGCTCGCGATGCCGCGCGTGGATCCCAACAGCGTCGCGAGCGACAAGTCCGCACGGATCGTCGCCGCGAACGACGGCGCACCCACCGTCGTCGAGGACAACGACACGCAGGCGAACGCAGGGACCACCGCGTATCGCTTGTTCATCGAAGCGTGCGCCGCCGAGGATCGCGGCGAGAACGAGACGGCCGAGCACTTGTTCCGCCAGGCGATCGATCTCGAGCCAACCATGGCCGCCGCGCTGACCAACCTCGGCAACCTCGTCTATCGGCAAGGCGAGCTCGAAGAAGCGCGCAAGCTGTACGAGCGCGCACTCGAGCACGATCCGTCGCAGCCCGAAGCTCGCTACAACCTCGCGAACATCCTCGAGGACCTCGGCGAGACCGATCTCGCGATCGCCGAGCTGCGCAAGGTGTGCGCGGCGGCGCCGAAGTTTGCCGACGCGCACTACAACCTCGGCATCATCCTCGCGCAGGTCGGTGGCACCGCGCAGGCCAAGGAGTACCTCGAGCGCTACCTCGAGCTGGACACGGACATGACGAGCGACTGGGCCTCGCACGCGCGCACGTTCCTCGATCAGATCGCGGTCTGACTCAGAGCGATCTCCACACGACGCGACCGGAAGGTCCGTTCGTCGGCCATGCTCGCCCCACCGCGAGCCATCGTCCGTGCATGTGCTGGCGCAGCCACTCGCGCTGCTCGCCGACCACGAACGACTCGAGCGTCTGTGGCCCGTCGACCGTCGGGATCAGATCGACGGCCGGTAGTCGCGGCACGCGGAGCACCGGCTCGCTCCCACGCGGCCCGATGATCACCCACGAGCGCGTGCGCGAATGCATGCCGTCGAGCCAGTGCAGCGTCGCGCGCACGAGGTCACCCGGCGTCCCGGCGCCTTCGCTCCACACGATCGATGTCGTCGATGCGTCGTAGCGCGGCGACTCGGTCGACGGTGCGACGACGATCTCGTCGAATGCGAGATCGATGTCGGCGACCGCGGGGCGCCAATCGACGACGTGCTGCTCGCGCAGATCCGCGGCAAGGTCGATCTGCGTCAGCAGCGTCGCCGCCGGTGGCAGCGGGAGCCCGAGCGTCGCGCGCAGCTCGCCACCGAGGACCTGCGCGGTGCCCGTCGTGCTCACGAGTGGAAAGCCCTGGCCGAGGAGCGATTGCTCGACAGTGCCGATGCTCGCCGGCACGCGCGCCACCCTCACCGTCGAGGTCCCGTACGGCACGAACGGCCCCGGGAAATCGACTCGCCGTGTCGTCGGATCGACGTCCTTCGCGTAGCGATACACCTGTCCGAGCTCGAGGAGGAAATCCATCCGCGGCGAGCACATCGAGACGACCATCGCGAGCGGCAGCGGATCGAAGATCACCTGTTGCCCGCCGCACGACGAGCGCAGCGTGAACGGCGGCGCGCCCGCGTCGCTCGCGAAGACGCTGATCGAATCCGCCGGCGTCTCCACGTTGTCGACATCCGGCTCGTGGAACTCGAGCTCGTCGCCTGGCTGGACACCGGCATAGGTCCACATCGTCAGCGTCGGATCGAAGCCGGCGATCAGCGTCACGAACCCGTCGCGAGCGAGCCGCCCCGTCGCTTCGCCGTTGGCGTCCGTGCGCGTGGCGAGCGACAGCGACGAGTCGCTCTCCTGGAAGTACACGCGCAACCCGGCCTTCTCCACGAAGCCCGTCACCTTCACGCGCACGATCCCGCGATCGCCGCGCGCATCGATCGCGAGACGCGCGTCGCTCTCGATCTGACCGCCACCGCCATAACACCCGGCGAGCCCGACCACGATCGCGATCCACACCTTCACGTGACTGCATCCTACCCGCCCCGACGGAGAGAAACGTGACAACTCGACGTGGCCGCGAGCTAGCATGGCGTCGTGAAGCTCGCGGTTCTCGCCATCATGCTCGTAGCGTGTACTCCCGCGCCGGCCGAGAAGCTGCGCGCTCCGAAGCGCAAGACGCCACCCGTACCGGTCGAGGCCCACGCGCCGAAGCGCGAGCGGCCCGTGCTCGAGATCCCCGCGCCGCTGCTTCCGCCGATCGACATCGCGATCGTCGATCCGGATCCGACGCCCGAGCTGCGCTGGCCGCTCGCCCTCTCGGATCATCCCGAGCTCGCGCCCAGGTTCGACATCGCCAAGGTCCTCGCCGAGCCCGGCCTCGATTGGACCCAGCTCTGCAGGATGGGCGCGCAGCGGCGCATCGTTCCCGCGCTGCGCGATCAGCACCTCTACCTGCGTGCGTGGTGCGCGACAGGTGCGAATGACCACGCCGGGGCCGTCGAGACGCTGGCCAAGCTACGAACCTCGGTGGTCCCCGGGCTCGCTGCGGCGGTGCGTGTGGATCTCGCGAACCTTCTCGTCAGCAGTGACTCCGGCGCGCGCCCGCTCGTCGCGAAGGTCGAGCTCGCTGGCGAGACGGATCTTCTCGATCGCGTCGCGGCCCTGTACGCGGACATGAACAAGCTCGGTGCTGCGACAGAGATCAACGAGCTCGCCCTCGCCAATGATTCTGGAGTGTCCCCAGCGAAGACGTGCCAGCGCCTGGCGCGTCGCGTGTTGCTCGCACCCGACATGTACCGACGGTCCAAGACTGCGTTCTCGACGGAAGGTCCGTCCGATGATTCCGGCCTCTTGTTCGGCGCGAAGCTCGGCCAAGATGCGAAGTGCCGTGAGCTCGATGCGCAGCTCTCGTGTTGGCTCGTCAAGTCGAACTGCTCTGCCTGGTACAAGCTCGCCGCGAGCAGCGCCGAGGATGCAGCGCTCCTCGATGCGCACGCGGCGTGGCCAAGCGGCAGTGCTCGTGCCGACGACGAGGCGTGGTTTCACGTCGTGAGACGGGCGTTCGCGGCGCGCCCCAAGAAGGAGGCGTACGTGTTCGCCACGATCGCTCTCGAAGCATCGATGAGGTTGACCGACTGCACGGCCGATTGGGCCATGAAGCGCGTGCGCGACATGATGTCGTTCTTCGTGAACGATCCGGCAATGCCGAGCGAGCTCGCGCAGCGCATCACCAAGCTCGACGAGGATCGAACCAAGCTGTGCTGGATGCCGTGATCAGAAGATCACGCCGCCGCACGCCGACTGGAACAGCGCGAGCGTTTGCGAGAGGCTGACGGAGAGATCGCCATCGCAGATCGACGACATGCGCGCCTGCGTACCGGCGCCTTGCACGAACGCTTTGAGGCGCGTCGCTTCCTGGGCGTTGCCGAATGACGACGAACACGTGCCCGGTCCCATGCCGGCGATCGCCGCGGCGGCCCAGCGCGAGCGGTGTCCCGTGTACTGATCGAGGAACGCGACGTAGTTCGCCGGCGGCTCCATCTGCGAGTCGCACAGCGTCTGACCGATCGACAGCGTGACAGGGACCTCGTACGAGCAGTCCTCCTCGTCGGTGAGGAACACGACGCCGAGGAGCGCGTCCGGACGATGGAACCCCGCGTTCGTGTTGTCCTGCATGCGATCTTCGAACGCATCGCGCATCGCGCCGAGCGGCATCTCGTCGGCGTTTCCGTTGATGCCGACGTTGGCGACACACGCGAACGTCTGGCCCGGGTTGGGATCGAGCTTGTCGATCCAGCGCTTCGTCATGCTGCAGTTCGCCGGCTGCAGCATCGTGCCGTTGTCGCCAGAGCCCGTGTCCATCGGGAACGGGAACGGCGACATCGTGTACGTGTACTTGCGCGCGGTCGTCGTGACAGCGACGCGGTAGTCGAGGCCCGACTGATCGAGCACCTGGATAAACGTCGGGAAGTTCGCGATCAGGTTGGTCTGCTCGTCACCCATCGAACCCGAGTTGTCGATGACGAACAAGAGATCGATCTTGGTGCAGCCGGTTCCGCCGCCATCGACCTCCGGGAACACCTGATCGCCATCGGGCGTGATGGCACCGTCGACATCGCCGGTGTCGTCCCCACCGCCATTTCGAGCGTGCGGAGGCCCGCAAGCGATCAGGCCACCGAGCAACACGAGCATAGACGTGCGCGACGAGATCATCGGGTCCCTCCTCCGAAGTCGCGCGGACGTTAGATCGACCTGTCACGATGCTGCAACGAAAGAATGGAGTGCCCTCAGCAACGAGTGCCGACGAGGAGCACCAGCGCCATCCCCAGAACCAGGAGCGGTTCCCATGTCCGATCGAAGCGCGTCATCGCGTGCTCCCTCGAGCAACCCGCCAGCCAACCTGTCCCATCAGCAACCTCGGACGGTTAGCTCTGCCGCCGAGTCGCACGAGACCCGATCTGCGAGCGGAAATGGGTTGGACCAGACCCGCTTCGCTCCACGAACCCGCGTAGCATCGCGAGCATGCGCTTCGCCGTGATCGCGTTCCTCGTCGCTGCGTGCTCGAGCCCGAGCAAACCGCCCACGCCACCTCCCGTCGAGCCCACGCCCGTCGAGCCCGCACCTGTCGAACCGACGCCCGCAGATCCGATCGAGCAAGCGCCTCCAGCGATCGATGCAGGCGCTGCTGTCGAGGTCGATGCTGCACCCGCGCTCGCCGCCGACGGCGCGTCGTGCTTCGCGCACTCCGATTGCGCGTCGGGCGTGTGCGAAGGCGAAGGTTGCGACGATAGCCACCCCGGTACGTGCGCGCCGGCGCAGCGCGGATGCACGAAGGATCTACGCACGTACTGCGGCTGCGACGGCAAGACGTTCAAGGCGTCGGGCTCGTGCCCGCGTCAGCGCTTCGCAGCGAAGAACGCGTGTGTCACGGGCGCGAATCGTCCGGCAGGGGCATTCTGCTTGAAGGCGACCGACTGCGCGTCGAAGATCTGCGAGGGCCTCGGCTGCGACGACTCCACGCCGGGACGCTGCGTCGAGAACGTACGCCCGTGCACCAGGGACATGCGTCATTTCTGCACGTGCGATGGACGCACGATCAGCGGCTCGGGCAGCTGCCCGGGCGTGCGCTACGCGAAGAAACAAGCCTGCGGCTAGAAGCCGCCGCCCGAGAAGCGCAGCGTCAGATACACGTAGACGTACGGCGCGATGAACAGCACCGCGTCGATGCGATCGAGGATGCCGCCGTGACCCGGCAGTAGCGCCCCCGAGTCCTTCACGCCCGTCGAGCGCTTGATGAGCGACTCCGCGAGATCGCCCATCTGACCGAGCATGCCGCCGGGGATGGAGAGCAGCGCCACGTCGACCCACGAGAGGTACTCGGCGAAGAACAGCTTCAGGATCGCGACGCCCGCGAACGAGCCCGCGAGCCCGCCCCACGCACCGGCCCACGTCTTCTTCGGCGAGACCGCTTCGTAGAGCTTGGCGTTGCCGAGGAAGCGCCCCGCGAAGTAGCCGCCGGTGTCGGCGAGCCACGCGACGAAGAGCACGATCAGCACGAGGTAGCCGCGGCCCGGCGGCGTCATGCCGGTGAGCTCGAGGACCTTGAGCTTGGCGAGGAACGTGGTGAGGAAGCCCGCGTAGACGATGCCCATCACCGTCGCTGTCGTGCGCACGGCGACGCTCGGGATGTCGCGAAACTTGAACAGGAAGTACAGCATCGGCACGACGACCGCGAACACGAGCGCGACGGTGCTGCCGCTGAACATGAAGCCGCGGAACGCGCTTGGAAGGTGCTTGCTGTAGAGGGCGAGCGTCGCTGGATCGAGCCAGAAGAACGCGAGGCACGCGATGCCTCCGAGGACGACCGCCGCCGTCCGATCCTCCGCCGGCAACGTCATCGCGAAGAACTCGTGCATCGCGATGAGCGACGCGATGAAGATCAACGCCCACGTCGGCTCGGGCCGCTGGACATAGAGGATGCCGAGCAGGATCGGGACCGCGACGACCGCGACCAAGAAGCGCTGAGCGAGATTTCCGAGAGCCACGGCCGAGTCTTAGGTCGGATCGACGTCGGTTGCGAGCTGTGCAGACGTCAAACCGAAGCGCCTCTCGCGGCTCTGATATTCCTCGAGGCACTTGAACAGGTGCTCTCGGCGGAACTCGGGCCACAGCACGTCGACGAAGACCAGCTCGGCGTAGGCGATCTCCCAGAGCATGAAGTTCGAGATGCGCATCTCGCCGCTCGTGCGAACGAGCAGGTCCACCGCCGGCAGGCGCGCGGTGGGCAAGTAGCCATGGAACCGATCGACGTCGAGATCCTCGGGGCGAACGTTGCCAGCGGCGACGTCCTTCGCGATCTCGCGAACGGCGCGCACGATGGACTCGCGACCGCCGTACGACAGCGCCAGGGTGAGCGTCATTCCGAGGTTGCCCGCGCTCGCGGTGCGCAGCTCGTCGAGGGGCTCCTTGACCACCGGCGGGAGCTTCTCGACGTCACCGATGGCTTCGAGACGGATCTGGTTGTCGAGGATCTCGCTGCGCTCGTCGAGGAGGAACTCGCGAAGGAGCTGCATGAGTCCCGCGACCTCCTCGGCGGGGCGGGACCAATTCTGGGAGCTGAACGCGAACAGGGTCAGTGCTTCGATGCCCAGCTGGCGCGACGCCCGCGTGATGTCGCGGACGGAGTCGGCACCGGCGCGGTGACCCTCGAGACGTGGGCGGCCTTGGGTCTCTGCCCAGCGGCCGTTGCCGTCCATGATGATCCCGACGTGGCGCGGGAGCCTTCGTGTGTCGCTCATCGTTTGCGTCGAGGAAAGACCGCGTAGCACGTCGGGTGCGAGCGTTGCAACGACACCATTGATCCCGTACGCTCGATAGAAGCCATGGGCATCTTTTCGAGACTCGGGACGCTGATCAAGTCGAACATCAACGACCTCATCACGAAGGCGGAAGATCCGGAGAAGATGCTGTCGCAAGTCCTCCTCGAGATGCAGCAGCAGCTCGTCGAGGCAAAGAAGGCCGTCGCCGTCGCGATCGCCGACGAGAAGAAGCTGCAGAAGCAGTACACGTCGGAGACGGACAAGGCGAAGGAATGGGAGCGCAAGGCGATGGTCGCCGTGCGCGCGGGCGACGACAACCTCGCTCGCCAAGCGCTGGGTCGCAAGCAAGAGCACGAGACGATCGCGACGCAGTTCCAGCAGCAGTGGATCGCGCAGAAGCAAGCCGTCGAGAAGCTCAAGGACGCGCTGCGCCTCCTCAACAACAAGATCGAAGAAGCGAAGCGGAAGAAGAACATTCTCATCGCTCGCAAGAAGCGCGCGGAAGCGCAGCAGCAGATCGCCAACACGATGCAGGGCCTCGGCGATACGTCGGCGTTCGACACGTTCGATCGCATGGCCGAGCGCATCCAGCTCATGGAAGCGGAGGCCGAGGCGGGCGCCGAGCTCGCGGGCGAGCTGTCGGGCGACACGCTCGAGTCCAAGTTCCACGCACTCGAAGCGGGTGGCGGCGGCGAGGACGATTCGCTCAACGAGCTCAAGGCCAAGATGGGCCTCCTCGAGGCGCCCAAGGGTGACTCGGCCAAGCAGCTCGGTGCGGGCATCGGGCACGCCAAAGAGGACAAGTCGGCCCCGGTCGACATCTCGGGGATGGGCGGCCTGACCGCCGAGGATCTGAAGGAGCTCGAGGACCTCGATCTGGCCGAGCTCGACAAGGACTCGAAGAAGGCCTGAGCCGGGTAGTCCGCGCTCGGCGGGTGTAGCTGGTCATTCACAGCGGCCAGAGCGGCAAGAATTGACGGAGTAACTTCCGCAGGTTGAGCCGCAATCGATCGCTTCGATAGCGGATCGGCGATTGCAAATCGTCGGGTCCATGCGTCTCGTCGTCGGGCTTCTGGCACTGACCCTCTCCGGTTCGATCGCGTTTGCGGACGAGGCCAATGCACCGGAATCACAGCCGGAATCGACTCCTGTCGCGCCGGTGGCGAGCAAGTCAAAGCCGAGTCTGCGAGTTGTTCGAATCCTGCCGGAAAGCAACCAGGCGTTGGTGTTCGACAAGAATCGCGGCACCCATGTCCTGGCCGAGGTCGGCTCCTCGATCGCGGGCTACACGGTCGTGTCGATCGACGACGAAGAAGTGGTCCTCTCGGCCAACGGTCGCGAGCTCGTGCTGAGCGCACCCGCGATGAGACGCTCGCTGCGCACGGAGAAGGCCGCGCCGGCGAAGACGGCGCCGGCGGATCCGTACACCGATGATGTCGCTCCGTCCGATCCATACGCCGGTGAAGGCGAGCTCGTCGATCCGTACGCAGAGCCGAGGGTCCGCGAGGTCACGGCACCGACGCCGATCGTCGCAGGTGAAGGCGGCGTTCGCGTCGCGCCCGCAGCGCCGATCGTCGACGCGGGTCCGTCGCCGCTCGTGAAGCACAAAGCGGATCCCTCGTGGACGTCGCCACCGGCAGCGCCTGCGGTGGAGACACCGACGGATCCGTACGCCGCCGAGGACGACGCGCCACCTGCCCCCGTGATCACGCCGACGGTGCTCTCGCGCAGCGAGCTCAACGTCGCGCTCGCGGATTTCGGCAAGCTGACCAAGCTGGTTCGCGGCACGTTCACCGACAAGGGCGCGCGTCTCGACACCGTCGCGGAGGGCTCGTTCATCGCGAAGGCGGGCCTGCGCGCCGGAGATATCGTCACCGCGATCGACAATCAACCGCTGCGGACGATCGACGATGCCGCCGAGCTCTACGTGCGTGCATCTACGACGCGCGCCGCGAATATCCAGGTGCTTCGCGCGGGTCAGCCGCTGACGTTGCGCGTCCTCATCCACTAGCGCGCGCGCTTTGGTTTACGATGGCGCCGTGGGGTCACGGCTCGAGCTTCGACTGACGAGCCAGTCCGAGTGGATCAAGATCTTCGATCCACGGGACTGGACGGTATTCGTTCCGAGCGAGCAGAAGCTCGAGCAGGGCACGACCTTGCGCATCGATCTCGATGTCGGCGGTTGGCTCGTGTCGCTCAAGGGCAATGTCGTCGGACAGAAAGACGAGCCCAAGGGCGTGGTCGTGGCGCTGGGTGGCTCCGAGCGCGACAAGATCAACTACCTGAACGGCTTCGTGCGCGGGGGCCTGTTGAACCTGCGCGAGAAGCGCCGCCTACCCGCGCGGCTTCAGGTCACGTACGGCGCGATCGAAGGCCCCGCGAACACGTTCACCAAGGACATCAACGAGGAGGGCGTGTTCCTCCTGACCGACAAGCCGCTGCCGGAGACCTCGCAGGTCCACATGCTGATCGCGGTGCCCGGCAAGGCGCAACCGCTCTCGATCCTCGGCAAGGTCTCGCACGCGATCCCCAAGCACGAGAGCGATCAGCCCGGCATGGGAATCGTGTTCGAGATGGACGAGAAGCAGAGAGCCGAGCTCGGCGAGATCGTCAAACAGCTCGAGGCCTCGCTGAAAGACGGACGGCTCCAGACGAGCCCCGGCGAGTAGCGTCGAGTTAAGGTGAGCCGTGGCACGCCGCGCGACTCGAACGATACCGATCGCACCGGTGGTGTGGCGCGATGGCGTCCACCTGACCGGCACGCGGATCTGGTGCGATGCGCGACGGCGGCAAGACATCACGTTCGTGTCGTCGGTGGAGCGCGTGCCTCGCACGGGTCACGGCCAGCTGATCGCGACACCACTCACGCTCGCGCTGCTCGGCGGCGGCGACGGGCACCTCGGCGTCCCGGTCCGCCAGCGCTTCACGCTCGGCACGGTTCGCCTCGAGCTGATCCCCTCGGGACGCGGGCTCGGCGCCGCCGCGCTGCTCGTGGACATGGCAGGCAAGAAGGTGCTGTACGCGAACACCGTCCGCACCGTCTCGGGCGGCGCCGGTGATGCGGCCGAGGTGCGCTCGTGCGATGCGCTCGTCGTGGGCGCGCCGTTCGGCGCCGAGCACCACGTGTTCCCGCTGCTCGCCAACGTGATCGACGAGACCACCACGTGGGCCGCCGCGCAGCTCGCGAGCGAACGGCGCCCCGTGCTGTTCGTCGACGGCATCCTCGACGCGCTCGAGGTCGCGAAGGCGCTGCACGAGCGCGGCATCCTCGTGTCCGCGCATCGCGCGATTCGCGACGCGGCCACGCGCGCGAAGCTCCCCGCGCTCGCCACCGTCGGCAAAGAGCCGCGCGCCGTCATCTGGCTCGACACCGATCACGCGGGCCTCGCCAAAGCGATGCGCGACGCGTCCGCCAAGCAGGTCCCGCCGGCGACAACGAGCTTCGCGACCGCGCTCGTCTCGGGACGCGCGATCGAAGGCGCCGACGGCTACGACACCGCCTTCGCGTGGGCCACCGCTGCCGATCGCGCACAATTGCTGGGATGGATCGAAGCGGCGAACGCGCGGGAGGTGTTCGTGACGGGGCCCTGCGCGGACGCGATCGCTCGGACGCTCGGCCCCCGCGCGCGTGTGATCGGTCCGCCGCAGCAGATGGCGCTGTTCGCGCGATGAGGCCCCGCAGCCGCTCGATCGTGGTGCACGGCCCGATCGCGGTGCACGGCCCGATCGCGGTGCATGGCCCGATCGCGCTGCGGAGCTCGCCCACGTGTGTCCGGCATGGCCGGCATGCATGGCATGCGACATTGCAACCTCGCGCAACTTCGCGGCACGGCTCGCGAATCGCCAACCGCAACCCCGTCGCGGTAGTGGTCACTCGAGTTGCGCATGTCCGGCACGCGGACACCGCGAGCGGGAGGCGTGTGCGGTGAGCGGCTCGCGACGCGTTCGCGTGGTCAATCGCCGCGAGGGCGGCTGGTGGTGGCGCGCGCCCGTGTTGGCGGCGCTCTGGGTGATCCTTGCGGGGCCGATCGTGGTGGCGTTGCTGGCCGCGGCGACGCTGCGGCGGTGGGCGGCGGACTTGCCGGACGTTCCGGACCTCGCCGCGTGGCGCGCGAATGCTCCGCAGACCTCGCTGATCCTGGCGGCGGATGGTGCGCACCTCGTCGAGCAGCCGTTCACCGACGAGGGCGTGGTGGGGCATCGCGAGCTCGCGACGCTCGATCGGCTGCCGCGACATCTCGTGCTCGCGGTGCTCGCGGCGGAGGACGTGCGGTTCTTTTTGCATCGCGGCTATGACGTGCAGGCGATCTTGCGTGCGCTGCGCGTGCGCTACGAGGGTGGCCCGAGACAGGGCGCATCGACGATCACGCAGCAGCTCGCGCGCAACCTGCTGCCCGTCGAGATCGGCACCGAGCAGAGCTTTCGGCGCAAAGCGCGCGAAGCGTTGCTCGCGAGGAACATCGAGCGGCGATGGACCAAGCGAGAGATCCTCGAGACGTACTTGAACTTCGTGTACGTCGGTCAGGCGGCGTATGGAATGGCTGCCGGGTCGAGGGCCTACTTCGACAAGGAGATCGGAGAAATCGATCTCGCCGAGGCCGCGCTGCTCGCGGGGCTGATCCAGGCGCCGAGCGTGATCGATCCGTACAAGAATCCCGCGCGGGCGAAGGCTCGGCGCGACGAGGTGCTCGCGCGCATGGTCCGCGCGAAGCTCCTCGACGAGGACACGAAGCAGAAGACGAGCGCGCAGCCGATCGTGCTCGCGAGACCGACGAGGGCGTACGGAGCACGGGTGCCGTGGTACGCGGAGCAGGTCCGCCGGTTCATCGCGGACGCGCTGCCGGCGGAGCTCGACAACGGCGGCCTGACCATCGAGACAGCGGCGAACGTCGCCGAGGGCACGCAGGTGCAGCGCGAGGCCGACGCGCACGCCGAGAAGTGGAAGAACGCGCAGGTCGCGACGCTCGTGTGGGATCACCGCACCGGGTACGTCGAGGCGCTCGTCGGGGGGCGAACCGATCCAGCGGCGGCAGCGATCGGCCGCTTCGATCGTGCGCTCCAATCGTGCAGACAGCCGGGCTCCGCGTGGAAGCCGCTCGTGTATGGCGCTGCGCTCGAGACCGGCGTGATCACGCCGGGCACCGCGCTGCGCGACGCGCCGATCGCGGAGTACGACGAGGTCACCAACGTTCACTGGAAGCCAAAGTCGGGCGGACGATTTCGCGGCGTGGTGCTCGCGCAGGATGCCCTCGCGGCGTCGCTGAACGCGCCGGCGATCGACGTGTTCGATCGGGTCGGTCCCGAGGCCGTGATCCGCATGGCGAGGCGACTCGGCATCTCGAGTCCGCTCGCCGAGGTGCGGCCGATGGCGCTCGGTGCCTCGTGTGTGAAGCTGGTCGAGCTCGCGCGCGTGTATGCGGTGATCGCGCGGCGCGGATGGGCGATCGCGCCGCGCTTCGCGGTTCGCGTGCGGCGCGGCGACGACGTGCTGTTCGACGCCGCGGTCCCCGAGGATCCGTGGATCGAGCCGGCGCGCCGCTTCGATCGCATCGTCGCGCTCGCCGCGGCGGAGCCCGACGC
>JAEYYV010000206.1 GCA_023428295.1 Pseudomonadota bacterium | reverse complement strand
TCCCCGACGGCTATCGGCCCGGACCGCTGTCGCGACCGATCGCGCGCGAGGCGATCGATCTTCCGCTGTCGCCGCTCTCCGAGGACGAAGTGGCGTCGCCGCTGACGTTTGTCGTCGCGAGTGACAGTCACATTCCCAATCCCGGCAACGATGGCGGCAAGTGGGACGGCGGCGATCTGATCGATGCGATCGATCAAGCGGTCAGCCTCGCGAGCCCGCCGCGGTTCTTCACGATCGTCGGCGATATGACGGCGGGGAACGAGTCGTATCAATTCGACGTGCTCGAGAACGCCGTCCGCACCGTCGGCATGCCGTGGATCCCCGTCGCCGGCAATCACGATTGGTACGATGGCGGCGCCAACTTCCGACGCTACTACGGCGTCGACAACTACAGCTTCGACGTCGGCAACGTTCACTTCATCGTCTGGGACACGAACCTCGGCGTCGACGATCAGATCGCGTTCTTGACCGCCGATCTCGCGCACGTCGCGGGCGGCATGACCGTGGTCGCGATGGCGCACCACTCGCCGCTCGATGAGGTCGCCGACGCGATGGACGATCTCGGCGTCGACTACATGCTCACGGGTCACTGGCACGCGAACCGACGCGTCCAGCGCGGCGACATCGTCGAGCTCAGCACGCAGACGTTCGTGATGGGCGCGATCGATCAGTCCGCGTCGGGCTATCGCATCGTGACGTTCTCCGAGGACGGCGAGATGCACGTCGAGCATCGCGAGCGCATGGTGCGCAATCAGCTCGACCTCGTGTCGCCGCATCCAGGCACGTGCGTCGCGGATGGCGCTCCGATCATCGCAGCGGCCGCGCTCGACGCATCGACGCCGGAGGTCACCGTGCGCGTCGATTGCGGCCCCGAGCAGGCGCTGTCACCGGCGGGCGGTTGGAGCTTTCACGGCAGCGTCGGCGCACTCGCGCCGGGCACGCACTCGCTGACGCTATCGGCGGTGTCGGCGGGCGGCCGTCGCGAGGAGAAGCAAGTCGCGATCGAGGTGTGTGCTCCGAGCGGCGAGCTCGCGAACGCCACCGAGTGGACGCAGCTCGGCGGAACGTCGGAGCACACGAACGCACGCGGTACGCCGGTCGCGCCACCGCTCGTCGCGCGATGGATCGCGAACGTCGGAGGCACGATCTCGCTCGGCACACCGATCGTCGCGGGCGGTCTCGCCATCGTCGTCGTGCTGGACAACGCGGGCGGCGATCGAGGCGGCCTCGTCGCGCTCGATCTCGCCACGGGTGCGGAGCGCTGGCGCTATCGCACGCCCTTCCCCGCCGTCGGTGCGGCCGCCGCGTCGGGCGACACTGTCGTGGTCGCGACGAAGAACGGCGAGGTTCACGCGGTCGCGCTCGCCGATGGCACGCCGCGCTGGCAACACGATGCCGCCGCCGGCATCAGCACGTTCTCGGGATCGCTGTGGGGGCCACCGACGATCGCCGATGGCCTCGTGTACGTCGCGTTGCAGGGCAACTTCACCGCGCTCGATCTCGCGAGTGGAACGCCGGTGTGGGCGCGTGATCCGGACGACCCCGAGTTCAACTGGCTCGGATCCCTCGCCGCGGTGGCCGTGTCGGAGGGCACCGCGATCGCAGCGTTCAATCGCACGCTCGGCGTCGCGAGTGCGAGCGCGACGACGGGCGCCGCGGGTTGGTCGATCAAGGACGGCCGCTCGGTCGCGGTCAACGCATCGCCCGTGATCGAGAACGGCATCGTGTATCTCGTCAGCGCGGCGGGCGCGGTGAGCGCCGCGACGCTCGACACGGGCAGCACGATCTGGGCGCGCAACGTCACGCCAGGTGCGAACGAGTGGCACTACTCGGTGACGGCCACGCCAGCGCTGGCGGGCGGACGCTTGTTCGTCGCGACGCAGTGGGACGACCTCGTCGCGCTGGACGCAGCATCCGGTGCCGAGCTGTGGCGCGTCCCCGCAGCCGATGGCGTCCTCAGCTTCACGCACTATCGCGACGCTCAGGCCGCGTGGGCCGCGTCGCCCGTGGTCACGGGAGACATCGTGTGGATCGGCGGGCTCGACGGACGCCTGCGTGCGTTGGCCACCGACGATGGTCGCGAGCTGTGGTCGACGCAGCTCGGCGCGCCGATCACGAGCGCGGTCGCTCCGACGGGCGACTCGCTCGTCGTCGCGAGCTACGACGGAAGCGTTCGCCTGTTGACGCCCGGAACGCCAGCAGCGCCCGCCGCCGTCAGCGAGTGTCCGCCGCTCCCTCCGACGCCGCCCGCGCAAACCACGCCCGGTGGCTGTGCGATCGCGTCGCCGAGCTCGGCGGCGCTCGTGCTACTCGCCGTCCTTGTTTCGTTCGGCATGCGCAGCCGACGCCGCTCGACTCGCTAGGAACTTCGTCACCGCCGACAGGACGGGCGGCGGAATCTCGTGTCCGCCGAGGAACGCGTGAAACTCCACCTTCGCGCCGCCACCGGTGAGGCGATCGCGTAGTGCTTCCGCGATCGCGAACGGCAGCAGCATGTCGTGGCGACCGTGCGACTGGAGGATCGGCAGGCCGGCGAGCTTGCCAAAGCGAGGCTGCCACACCGACTCGGCGGTCAGCGTTCCCGACATCAGCACGAGCCCCGCGAGCGGTGCTTCGCGATGCAGCGCTGTATCGACGGAGAGCATCGCGCCTTGCGAGAAGCCACCGAGGACGAGCTGCTCGTTCGGGATCGAGAAGCGCTCTTGCAGCTGCTCCAGGAAGCGCCCCATCTGCACGCGCGCGGTGTCGAGGCCCTCGGGAATCTCGGCGATCCACGCGCCGATGCTGCCCGACGCGAGTGATGCTTCGAGCCGTGCGAGATCGAGCAGCCACCAGGCGCGCGAGTCGCCGTATAGCCCGCCGAGCTCGAGCGGTGCGGCCGGGAACACGAAGCGCGTGCGCGGCGCGTGAAGGTACGGCGCGAGGCCGACGAGATCATCGCCAGGTGCACCGAAGCCATGCAGGAGCACCACCGTCGACGAGATGTCGCCGCTCGGGGGCTCGACGATTCGCGTAGTGAGGCCGGCGATCTCGAGGCGCGGGGATTTCACGCGCCGACCCAACTCGAACATTAAGGTACCCGCAGGACCACCGGAGCCGCGATCCGCGACCGGCACGTCGCGCGTGTCCGACGCGTGCGGCGCTCGATCGAGCTCCGCGTCGTCGCCGCTCTCGACCTCGAGCTCGGGCAGCGGACCACCCTCGACCGCGTCGGTCTGTAGCGCCTCGATCCAGTTCTGGCCGTCGCGCATCGCCACGTCGTCGTCGGGGTGCGTGGTGTCCTCGGCGCGCGCCGTGTGCACGCCGTAGAGATCGCCGATGTCGGCGACGGTCTCGTTGACCGTGTCGAGCGTGGTCTCGGACGGCGTGCCGAGCTCGACGGCGGGGTCCGTCTCCGAGTACAGCTCCTGAACGGGATCGAGCGGATCGGGCGGCGGTACCTCGCCGACACGCTCCGCGCGCTTGGCCGTGCCCGTCCGCACACGGTGAAGCGCGTAGGCACCTGCCGCACCGACGAGAAGCACCTTGGGAATCGTCATGAGTCGCATGTGCCGATACGGAGCACGTGCTGTGCCGCTCGCTCTCCGAACGGCGCTGACGTAGGCTGGTGGGCGATGCGACGTCGTGAGTGGCTTCGTCTCGTCGGTGCGGGCGCCGCGAGCCTCGCCGCGTTTCCATCGTGTGGCGATAACCTGCCCGCTCCGCCGCCGACGTCGACCGCCGCGATCCTCGAGCCCACCGAGGACGGCTTTCTCGTCGCGATGTTCGACGAGCGCGCCGAGTCGGCTGCCGTCGAGGTGCGCGACGAGAGTGGCGAGATGGTCGCGGCCCAGATCGTGGATCTCGTGCCGAGCGGCGTCGTGGCGATCGATGGCCTCGAGCCGGCGAGCACCTACGACGTGATGATCTTGCAGAGCGGCCGCACGCTCGGTCCGTATCGCATCCGCACGGCGCCGGCCGCCGACGACCCGCGCGCCGTGCGGATCGCAGTCTCGGCGGACTTCGATCCGCACCCGGCCTTCGACAGCATGTTGGTCGATCATGTGGTCATCGCGAAGCCCGATCTGTTCGTGTCGCTCGGAGATTTTCCGTACTGCGACAACGGGCCGATGGTCGTGCAGGACGTGGACGGCTATCGGATGCGCCACTTCCAGGCGCGCTCGTCGAGCGCGATGCAAACGCTTCATCAGAACGTCGCCGTGCGATCGATCTACGACGACCACGAGTTTCGTAACGACTGGAACCCCGTGTTCGTCGCGCGCGAGAGCTCGCGCTACGCGGCAGCGATGCAGGTGTGGGACGAGTTCTTTCCGCTGCGCGAGACGTCCGGCGAGATCCGGTATCGCAGCTGGCACTACGGTGCGAACGTCGAGTGCTTCCTGCTCGACTGCCGTCGCTTCCGCAGCGATCCCGCCGTCGCCGACACGATCGAGAAGACGATGCTCGGCGCGGCCCAGCGGCAGTGGCTGCAAGACTCGGTGCGTGCGAGCACCGCGGCGTTCAAGCTGATCTTCACGAGCGTGCCGCTGAACTTCGGCATCGGCTTCGATCATTGGAAGGGCTACACGACCGAGCGCGAAGCCATGTTCGCAGCGCTGCGCGGCGTCCCGGGCGTGTTGTTCGTGTCGGGCGATCAGCACTACTTCGCCGCGCACCGTCACGCGTGGGGCATCCGCGAGTTCCAGGTCGGCCCCATCGCACGCGGCATCGGTCCGTTCGGCGATGATCTTCCGGGTGTGATGTTTCGCGCGGGCCGCTACAACGTCGGTCTGTTCGACATCGATGGCGACAACCTGCGCGTCACGGGCCTCGGCGCCGACGGAGAGCACTTCTACGAAGAGACATTCACGCCCGAGCTTCTGACTCCCGGATAGCGATACGATGGGCGGATGGGTGTCCAAGGCGCGCGGTCGTATCTCGCGGCGTTCGCGGGCCTGTGCACGCTCACCGATCTCGACGAGCGACGGCGCGTCGCGCGCCAAGGGCTCGCCGCGCTCGCGCAGATCGCCGAGCGCGAGCCGGCGCCCCTCGAAGGAATCGCGCCCGAGCTTCTACTCGCGAGCGTGCGTGCCGCGCTCGGCGACGGCGCGTTGGCGGATCTCGATTGGATGTCGCCGGCCGCGGGCGCGATCGCGCTGTTCGAGCTCGCGCAAGCCTTGCCCGCCGGTCCCGAGCGACGCGAGCTCGGCCGCCGCGTGCTCGTGCGTCTGCGCGATGCCGATCGCGAGAGCTTCGTCCGTCTCGTGATCGCGCTCGCGCGATCGGCGCCCAAGCTCGTCGCGAGCGACGGACTGCGCGCGCGCACCGAGGTCGTGCTCTCCGCTCCGCTCACGGGCGCGGCCAGCGCGATCGGCGAGCTCGCGCTCGGTCTCTGCGCGCAACCGATGCTCGCCGCGAGCTGGGTCGAAGGTCCCGCGATGGGCTCGCTTCCGGCACGGCGCCTCGCCGCGCGCGTCATCGCGCACGGCGCTCGTGAGGCGCTGCGTCGTCACGACGCGGGCGATCGCGGTGGCGTCGCGGTGATGGTGCGACCCGGCATCCGTGCGGCGATGGAGCGCCTGCTCGGTGATCGCGAGGCGCTCGTGTGGCGATTCGCGTCCATCGCGCGCGGGCTCCTCGCGCACACCGATCTCGAT
>JAEYYV010000069.1 GCA_023428295.1 Pseudomonadota bacterium | reverse complement strand
GTCGTTCTTCTTGTCGTTCTTCTGGCCGGGCTTCTTGGGGAGCTCGTCGTCGGCGTCGGTCTTGTCCTTCTTGTCGGTGTCCTTCTTGACGCGGATGCCGCCGAGCCACGCGTCGAGCTCGGGCTCGATCACGCGGCGCTTCGCGATGCACTGATCCATGTTCTCGATGGACTGGCGCAGGACGCGCTCCGCGCCGGCGTACTTGCCAAACGTCGTGGTCACGTACGCGACGATCGCGTCTCGCTGATCGGCCTTGCACGTCTGCGTGAACAGCGTGGCGAGCGAGCCGAGCGAGAACGTCGCTCCGTCGGAGGGAAGGCGCTTGATGATCGCGTCCTGGTGCTGCTTGAAGAACGTCTGCGCGCTCGCGCGATTTGCCTCGGTGGTGGTCTTCCACAGCATCCAGATCGCTTCGCGCATGTCGATCCCGGGATCCAGCAGCAGCGCGTGCGCACGCGCTTGGCGCGACAGATCACGCACGGAGGCGAGCGAGTACAACATGTCCAGGCGCTTGGTCCGCTCCGGCTCGCTGGCGACCTCCGCGAGGACCTTGTCGAACACAGCCGGGCTCGCGTCGACCGAGACCGACAGCACGAGGTAGCGAATCGCTTGCGGCAGGTCGCGCCACTTGTCGACCAGAGCGAGCGCTTGCTCCACGAGCTTGGGCTCGCGCGCCTTCCACGCGACCGTGCCGACGAGGGACTCGCGGAGCTCTTCGTCATCGAGCGAGTCGCTGTCCTTGGCGGTGAAGCCCGCGGCGAGGGCCCCCGCGCCAAACGTGGTGCGCAGCCAGTACTCGTACTTGGGGCGAAGGTCGTCGCGCACCCACTCGTGAACGCTGGCGGGAAAATCGACGGCCGGTGGCACCGTGAAGCGATCCTTGCCGGCGAGCATCGGCGGGACGAGCGAGAGCGCGATGGCGAGGGGCAGCTTGCCGGTGCGCGCGGCGGCGCTCGCGTCGAAGAAGATCGCGCGCCGCTCGGTCCACGTGAGGTGCTTCCACGCCTCGTCGCGCAGCGCGGTGATCTGCTGCGTGGTGTACGCGTTGCGGTAGTAGCCGCGACCGTCGACGTTGGGCATGACCCAGCGCGGACACGACGTCGTCGACAGCGCGATGGTGCCTGTGGGCTTGTCGAGCAGCGTGCACGCCTGCGCGCGCTTGCCGCCTGCTTCGTAGGCAACGCACACCGGGAGGATCCACGGCTTCGTCGAGGTGGGCGCGGCGGCGCCGGGCGGCACGTAGCGCTGCTGCGCGATCTCGATCGTCGGCGCGCCATTGCACGTGGCGGTCGCGGTGATCTCGGGCGCGCCCGGCTGATCGAGGAACGTCGCGAACGCGGTCGCGATGTCCGGCTTGCCGGCGGCGGCGGCGAGCGAGCTCGCGAAGTCTGCGGACGTCGCGTTGCCCCACGCGCGCGCTTTCAAGTAGTCGCGCACGCCGCGCTGGAAGACCTCGGGGCCGAGGTACGCCTCGAACATGTTGAGGACGCTCGCGCCCTTGTTGTAGGTGATGCCGTCGAACGCGTTGAGGATGTCGTCGTTCGACTCGATCGGCTGGCGAATCTGTCGCGCGGTGACGAGGCTGTCGGCGCCGAGCGCCCAGTTGCGCGTGTCGAGCTCGCTGTTCAGCTCGTTCCACGACGGCTCGAACTTCATCGCGATCTTCGTCTCGAGCCAGTTGGCGAAGCCCTCGTTGAGCCAGATGTCGTCCCAGTACTGCATCGTGACGAGGTTGCCGAACCACTGATGCGCGATCTCGTGCGCGGCGACGACGATCCAGCGATGCTTGCGGTTCCTGGACGCCTTCTGATCGTGCAGGATCAGCGTCTCGGTGAACGTGATGAGCCCGGCGTTCTCCATCGCACCGAAGCCCACGGTGACCGGAATCGAGATCACGTCGAGCTTCTCGTAGGGATACGGTGTGCCGAACCAGTCCTCGGAGAGATCGAGCAGCTTCGCGGTGGTCTTTGCCGCGTAGTCACCATCGGCGCGGCGCTTCGCGAGCGTGAGCACGCGAACGGGCGTGCCGCGCGAGCTCGTGCCCGCGTCGATGATCTCGAATGGACCCACGCCAAACGCGACGAGGTAGCTCGACAGCGGTTTGGTCGCCGCGAACTCGACGCGCTTCTTGTCGCCGTCGAGCGGCGTCTCGCTCGTGATGGGCGTGTTCGAGATAGCGACGAGCTTCTTCGGCACGTCGAGCGTCAGCTTCCACGGCACCTTGTTGTCGGGCTCGTCGAAGCACGGGAACACGCGGCGCGCGTACAGCGCTTCGAACTGCGTGTAGATGTACGCGTGGTCGCCGACCGTCTGGCGGAACGCGCCCGCGCTCGCTTTCGTGTCGAGCTCGCCCGCGTAGTCGAGCATCAGCGTCCACTCGCCGGGCTCGAGGGCGCGCTGCGGCTCGAGCTTCAGCAGCTCGTCACCGACGAGCGTGACCTTCACGGGGAGCTCTGCGTTGTCCTTGAGCGCGCTGGCGCTACCGATCGTCAGGTTCTTGCCGTGCAGCCACACCACGTCGGTGGACGTGCTCACCACGCCGGTGATCGAGATCGACCCGCGAAAGTCCGTGCGCGCTGGATCCATCTCGAGCCGCGCGGCGTACCTCGCCGGCAAGAACACGCGTGGCAAGCGCAGCGTCGGCGCGCCGGTCTCCCCATTGGAAGCAACGGGCGGCGTCACGGTCGGCGGGACGATCGGTGTTGGCGTGGTGGGGCCAACCGTTCGCGTCCCCGTGCACGCCGCGAGGACCCAGGAGACGATCGCGGCGCGACGGGCTGACATCGGCGAATCGTAGCATCGGCCGTCGGCGACGGAGATCGAGCAAGCCGTGGGCGCGCGCTCACATCGACTCGCTCGATGCCGCGACGACAACCCGCGACACGTGCGACGTGTGTGATAGTTCGAGCGTGGTTCGCTACTGCGGGTTCGCTCTCGTCGTCGTTGTCGTCGTCGTCGGCGGCGTCGTCGGCGTCGTCGGCGGCTGCTCCAGGTCCAGCGAGCTCGACACGAAGAAGACTGCATCCCTGTTCACCGAGGTGATCGTCGACACGGCGAACGGACTCTCCGGTCTCGCTGCCGACGAACAAGGCCGCCTGTGGACCGTGGCGGAGCGAGCGTCCGCTGCGTACCGGATCACGCTCGACGCTGACAACCGGCCCACGATCGAGACATTCTCGATCAGCGGCGTCCCCGCGGACACCGATCTCGAGGGCATCGAAGTCCTCGGCGGCGATCGCATCGCGTTCGGCACCGAAGGCCGCGTCGACGGCGTCGCGACCGTGTTGCTCGGGCGGATCAGCGGCAACTCGATCGCGATCGACACGTCGATCCAACTCACTTCTGAACAAGTCGGCATCCAGATGAAGAAGAACCACGGCGCCGAAGGCGTGTGCGGCCACGGGGACACGTTGCTCGTCGCGATCGAAGGCGCCGGCGAAGATGCGGGCAAGCGATGGGCGCCCGTGTTGCGCATCGAGAACGGCGCGCTCGTGCGTCGCCACCGCATGTGGCTCACGTCCAAGACCGGCAAGATCAGCGGGCTCGATTGCTCGATCGCTGCCGACGGAACGATCACCGCGTGGGCCGTCGAGCGCCACTTCGAGGTGACAAAGATCCTCGAGCTCACCGTACCTCCGACCGACCAGGACATCACGCCGCGCGTCGCGCTCGATATCGGCGCGGCGATCGAGAGCAAGCGAAACATCGAGGGCATCGCGCAGCTCCTCGACGGCCGCATCGTGACCGTGTCCGACAATCAGTGGAAGACGATCGAGGGCCCGAGCATGGTGCAGGTGTTCGGCGCTGGGGTCGTGAAGTGAGCGATCACGCCGCGTCGATCACGCACCGAGATTGGCGCCGCAACACTGCTTCCATTTGCGCAGCGAGCCGCAGATGCACATGTCGTTACGCCCGGGCAGCTTGGGCCGGAGCCGCGCCACCTCTCTGGGCGATGGATACTTCGACGGCCGCTTCGCGTAGCCGATCTTCTCTGCCGCCTCGAACCGCGCGGCAAAGTCGTCGAGCACCGCGTCGGTGAAGTACGCGCGCGCTTCGTCCTCGAGCTTCTGCGCGAGCGCCATATACCTGCGCGTGTGCTGCACGTGATCGTAGTGCGGCACGCGACGGTATCCCGGCGGCACGTCCACGAGCGCGTTGCCACCGGGGAACCCGTACGTGCCGACCTCGCGGGCAGGATTGAGCTCCCACTCGATCCGGAACAGCCGAAACGCGACCGCCGCGATCCCCGTGTACGCGCGCGCCTCGTTCTGGTTGAACGGATGCAGATACGCCGCTTCCTCCGACGGTGTCACGCTCTCGGGCACGCCATACGGCAACCCGACCGGCATGCCGTAGTTCGGCGCCGTGGGATCGCCGCACAGCGCGTGAATCGTCTCGTGCACGCAAAACCCCAGGAGCCTGCGGTGCGTGCATCCGCTATCGCGCACCGCGACCCAGGTCACCTCGCCGAGCTGCTGCTGCAAGCGCCACAACGTGGGCGCCGCGAGATCCCAGATCACCGTTTGTCCCCACCCGCGCATCGCGTCGTCGAAGCGATACAGCGCCGCGATGCCCTCCGCCTTCTGCTCGACGGTGAGCTCCTCGCAGCCGTACGGGCACGGCATGGGTGAGGTCACGGCATCGACGACACTGGCGGGCATCGCCCGAGCATATCGCTGTCCCGTTGCGGCGTGTCAGTTGCGCGCATCCGGCGCCGCTGGCTCGGGCGACGGCGTCACGTCGAGCTCGTTCACGCGCTGCGGCTTGTCGTAGTTGCCAGAGATGCGGAGCAGGAACGACAGGCGCCGGTTCTGTGGCGCGAGCGGGTTCTGCGGATCGTAGAGCTGGCTCGAGCCGCGCGCGAACAGGCCGACGATCTGCTCTTTGGGCACGCCGTTGTGCTCGAAGATCTCGCGAGCGGCGGCGGCGCGTTGATACGAGAGATCCCAGTTGTTGAGCTTCGAGCCTTTCGCGAAGAGCCGAGCGTCGGTGTGTCCGTTGATCTCGACGGGGCGGCCGAGCTTGGTGACGATGGGCGCGAACGCTTTGAGAAAGCGCTGGAGTGGATCGGAGAGCTTGGCGGACGAGAGATCGAAGAGCAGGTTGTCGCCTTCGTCGACGGTCTCGACGAGGACGCCTTCGGGCGTGATCTTGATCTTCACGTTGCGAATGACGGAGGCCAGCTCGTCGTCGAGCGCGGCGAGGCGACCGAGCTTGTCGCTGATCTGCTTCGCGGCGTCCGCTTTGTTGTCGAAGCTCGCTTGCTCGTCGGACGGCGGCGGCGAGCCGGACTCTTCGATGACCGACGGCTTGATCTGCGCGGCGTGGTTCATCGCGAGATCGCCGTCGGGGAGGATGCCCGTGCGGAAGTAGTTCGAGATCTCTCTGCGCGATGCAGCGTCGGTAGAGGCCAGGAGCCAGAGCACCATGAACAGCGCCATCATCGCGGTGACGAAGTCCGCGTAGGCGACCTTCCACGCGCCACCGTGGTGACCGTGTGCGGCTTCGACCTTCTTGTAGCGACGCGCCATGACTCAGCCGACCGACTGCAGGGCCTTGTCGAGGTCCGCGAAAGAGGGGCGCTCGTCGGAGAAGATCATCTTGCGACCGAACTCGACGGCGGTGGGCGGCGCGACGCCGCGCGCGGAGGCGATGACGGCGGACTTGATCACGTTGAGATAGCGGAGCTGGTGGATCTCTTGCGTCTCGGCGTTGTTCGCGAGCGGCTGCATCACGCAGTAGCAGATGAGGATGCCGAGGAAGGTTCCGACGAGGGCCGCAGCGACGTGGTGACCGATGACCGCGGGCGGTGCATCCATGTGACCCATCGTGACGATGATGCCGAGCACGGCGGCGACGATGCCGATGCCGGGGAGCGCGTCGCCGATCGTCTTGATGAGTCCGGTCGCGAGGTGCCCTTCGGCTTTGAGCGTGTCGAGCTCGTTGTCGAGGAGCTGTTCGAGCTCGTCGGGCGCGATGCCGTTGACGATCTGCTGGAGTGCTTCGGCGAGGAACGTGGGCGCGTGCTGCTGCTTCTTGACGGACGGGTACTTGTTGAACAGCTCGGACTTCGACGGATCGTTCACGTGCGTCTCGAGCGCGAGGACGCCCTGGCGGCGCGCGAGCATGAACAGCTCGTACTGGAGCTTCAGCAGATCGAGGTAGTCCCCCTTCTTCGGGATGTTCTCTTTGATCGCCATCTTCAGCGCATGGGCCACGCGCTTCTTCATGAGCCCGGGTGAAGACGTCAAGAGCGCGCCGAGAGCAGCGCCGATGATGACGACGAACTCGGATGGCTGGATGAGCACACCGAAGTGGCCACCTGCCATCGCGAAGCCGCCGCACACGGCTGCGAGCGCGAAGAGAATTCCTGGAATCGCCATTGGTCTTGCTCTTCGGGTCGACCAGGTTCGGGGAAGTTGACGCGGGAATCGTCAGCGCTGCCGATGCGCGAATGTGGGTGTCGCGCAACCGAGCGGAAGCCTTGGGATCGTGCGTGGCATCACGGCTGCACGATGGAGTTTCATGTCGCGCAGTCGTGAGCTCACCACCCCGTGGACCGTCAACACGCCCATCGACGACAGCCGCCTCGGCGACTACGTGATGATCGCGCTGCTGGCGAAGGGTGGCACCGCATCGGTCTACCTCGCGGAGCACATGCCCACGGGCAAGCGCGTGGCGCTCAAGCTCCTCGATCCGATGTACACGAACAGCGCCGAGGTGGTCGGCAAGTTCTTCGCCGAGCACGCCATCTCGCGCGCCGTGCGCCACCCGAGCCTGCTCGACATTCACACCTGCGCCACGTCGTCGTCGGGTGTTCCGTACATCGTGATGGAGCTGCTCGATGGCGAGAACCTCGCGGCCCTCGCGGATCGCGGTTGTGTGGCGATGGACGCGGTGCTCGCGATCGGTACGCAGATCGCGTCGGCGGTCGCGTCGATGCACCGCAATGGCTACGTGCACTGCGACATCAAGCCCGACAACGTGTTCGTGCTCTACGAACAGACCAAGGACGGCTGGCCGCAGGTGAAGGTCATCGACTACGGCGTGTCTCGCAAGACGACCGAGCCGGCCAACGACGACGGCACCATCGCCGGCACGCCGATGTACATGCCGCCCGAGCAGTGGCGCGGCGCACCCACGACCAAGAGCGATGTCTACGCGCTCGGCTGCCTCCTCTTCGAGCTGTGCACGGGCGATCAGCCGTTTCACGGAACGCTGCCGCAGCTCATGCTCCTTCACACGGAGCAGTTGCCGCAGCGCCCGTCGACGTATCGCTCCGAGATGAGCGCGACGCTCGAGGGACTCATCATGCGCATGCTCGCGAAGGATCCGGGGATGCGCCCCACGATGGACGAGGTCGAGTACACGCTCGCGCGGCTCGCGTGGCACCGCCGCTCGACGACGGTGAAGGATCTCCTCCCGATGGGCGCCATCGCGTGATCCCTCCCGCCAACACTCTGCGAAAGAAGCTCCCCGTGCGCATCGCCATTCTCGTCGCTCTTCTGCCCACCATCGCGATCGCCGAGCCCGCTGCTCACAAGACGACGGAGGTGATCGAATCGCTGCCGCTGTGGGAGGCCGAGGTGAAGATCGGCTACGGCATCACGCAGGCGACGGAAGAGGGCATGTCCCACACGCACAAGGGGCCGCTGCTGTTCTCCGCGCTCGGCGCGGTCGCGGTAAATGACGACCCGCACGTGTACGCGGTGGGGGGCCTCGTCGGTCAAGCGATGGATCGCACCTCGATCGGCGTCTCCGCCGGCGCGCGACTCGTGGTTCCCGGAACGCCCGTGCGCCTCACCGGCCAAGGCGTGTGGATGGTCGCGCCGAAAACCCTGTGGGGCGCGACGGCGAGCGGAGGCGCCTGCGTTGGCAAAGGCTCGCTCGGATTATGCGCCGACGTAGCAGTCACCGCGTACGTCGCTGGCACCGCGCTCCCCAAGGACGAGCTCGAGCTGCAAGTCGCGTTTCTCCTCGGCGTGGTCGCGCGCGGAGGAAACTAGTGCTGCCCGACGCGAGCAGCATCAGCAACGACACGACGAAGATCGCCAAAGCGCTCGATAGTCTGCCGACGCTCCCGATCGTCGCGCTTCGCATCGGCGAGGTCGTGCACTCCAAGAACGTCAGCGTCGCCCACGTGGCGGACATCCTGCGCACCGATCCAGCGACGAGCGCCAAGCTCTTGCGCCTCGTGAACTCGCCGTACTTCGGCATCCCCGGCGGCGTCAGCGATGTCGCGCGCGCGATCCCGTTCGTCGGCTTCAACACGCTCTATCAGCTCGTGCTCAGCATCTCGGTGCTCGAGACGCTCAAAGGCAAGGACGGCGTCGTCGATGCGCGCGCGCTGTGGCTGCACTCGCTGATCGTCGCCACTGCATCGCGCGAGCTCGCCGTCGAGGTGAAGTTCCCGGATCCGGGCGCCTGCTTCACCGCGGGGCTGCTCCACGATATGGGCAAGATCGCGCTCGCGAAGATCGATCCGGACGGCCTCGCCGCCGCGTTCGAATCGATGAAGCGCGACGGCCTCTCGCTTCACGAGGCCGAGAAGAAGCACGATCTCGCACCGCACGATCGCGTCGGCTCGCGCCTCGCGCGGCAATGGAAGTTCCCGGCGACGCTCTCGACGCCGATCGAGACGCACCACACGATTCACCAGGTCCACGTTCGCGAGCGACTCGCGCCGAACCTGCGCTCGATCACCGAGATCGTCGCAGCGGCCGATCACCTCTCGAGCATCTGCGCCAAGACGTTCGGTAACGCGGCGGCGATGTGCGAAGACGGTGACGAGGAATCGGCGGCGCTGTTCGAGCGCAACGGCCTCACCGAGTCGTCGCGCGAGCAGCTCACCAGCAAGACTCGCAGAGAGCTCGAGCGCTCGAAGGTGTTCCTCTCGCTGCTCGATTAGCGACGAGCCACGAGCTGGCGGTGGCCGCACTCGACGACGTTGCGCGGCAAGCTCGGCAGCAGCATGAGCGCGCACAGCCCACTGATGCCGACGAGCGCGTAGAGAACTCGCTCGCCTGCTTCGGGGAAGCCGAGCATCCCGAGGATGTCCACGTGGAAGATCCCGAGCAGCGCGAGGTTTAGCGCGCCGACACACGCGATCACGATCAAGCTCTTCACGAACGCCGCCATATGAACGCTGCGAGTGCAGCGCACATGCCGCGGTCGCTCGGTGATTCTCGTGTTAGCTCTCGCGCCAGCCGCCGCCGAGCGCGAGATACAGATCCGCGAGGTTCACCAGGCGCACCAGGCGAAGCTCGATGAGCTGCTGCTGCGTCGCGTACAGCGCCTGCTGTGCGAGAAGCACCGTCTGATAGCTCTCGATGCCGCTCTTGTAGCGCATCTCCGAGAGCTCGTAGCGGCGCTTCTCTGCGTCGGCGCGCGAGACCACGGCCGCGAGCTGATCGTCGAGCGTGGCGCGCGCGACGAGTGCATCGGCCACTTCACGGAACGCGACCTGGATCGCCTTCTCGTACTCCGCGACCTCGACGAGCTTGCGCAGCTTGGCCACCTCGAGCGTCGCCCTGTTGCGGCCGTAGTCGAACAGCGGCTGCGCGAGGTTGCCGCCCACGCTCCACGCGAACCCACCGGAGAACAGCTTGCTGAGCGTGGCGCTCGCGAAGCCACCAAACGCGGTGAGCGAGATCTGCGGCAAGAAGGCAGCGCGCGCGACACCGATGTTCGCGTTGGCCGCGCGCAGCGAGTGCTCCGCCGCGAGGACGTCGGGGCGGCGCAGCAGCACCTCGGACGAGATGCCGGCCGGAAGATCCTCGACGATGCCCTGCGTCTCGAGCGGCTGCGCCGCGGGCAGATCGCTCGGCACGGGTTGGCCGATCAACAGCGCGAGCAGGTTCTCCGCTTGCTGCCTCGCGCCCACGAGCCGGACCACCTCTGCCCGCGCTGCATAGAGCTGCGCTTCGGCGGTCGCCGTGTCGAGATCGGAGCGCTGGCCCGCCTCGAACTGGCGCTTGGTCAGCGTCACGCCTTCCTCGACGAGCTTCACCGTTTGCTCGGCGAGCACGCGCTCCTCGTCGAACGCGCGCTCGCGGAGGTACTGCGCCACGACCGTGTTGACGAGCGAGAGATGCGCGGCGCGATGGGCCGCGACCGTCGCGAGATACGCCTGCACCGCGGCTTCCGATTGGTTGCGCACGCGGCCCCACAGATCGATCTCGTACGACACGCCGACGCCGACGCGGTACGAACCGAGCCCCAGGTTGGTGATGCCCGACGCGATGCCATCCTCGGTGCCGACGACGTTTGCGGCGGCCACACCCGACACCTGCGGCAACAGCGGCGCGCGCTGGATGCGATGCGTGGCGCGCGCGACCTCCACGTTGAGCGCGGCGATGCGGAGATCGCGATTGTTGGCGAGCGCGAGCTCGATCAATCGCTGAAGCCGCGGATCCGCGAACACCGTGCGCCATCCGCGATCCACCGCGGCCAGCCCTTGGCCCGAGCTGTCCCCGACGCCGTCCGGAACGGGTGACTTGGGGCGCTCGTAGGCCGGCGCGAAGTTGCATGCAGCGACGAGAGAGAGGATCGCGAGCTTACGCATGGGGCCCCGGTTGCACGGGTGTCTCCGTCGCCGCGGGATGCTTGGGCTTGCTCCGCACGATCAGCACGAAGAACACGGGAACGAGCAGCACGCCGAGGACGGTCGCTGCGGTGACGCCGCCGATGATCGCGTAGCCGATCGCGTTCTGCGCACCCGCGCCCGCGCCGTTGGCGAGCGCGAGCGGCAACACGCCGAGCACGAACGCGAGCGACGTCATGATGATCGGCCGCAAGCGCAGGCGCGCTGCCTCGAACGCGGCCTCCGCCGGTGACTTGCCTTGCTCGACGAGCTCCTTCGCGAACTCGACGATCAGGATCGCGTTCTTTGCCGCGAGGCCGATCGTCGCGAGCAAGCCGACCTGGAAGTACACGTCGTTCGCTTGCTTGCCCCAGATCGTCGCGAGCACGGCGCCGAGCACGCCGAGCGGGACGACCAGCACGACGCTGACCGGAATCGACCAGCTCTCGTACAGCGCCGCGAGACACAAGAACACGACGAGCAGCGACAGCGCGTACAGCGCCCACGCGTTGGAGCCTGCCTCTCGCTCCTCGTAGGCGAGGCCCGTCCACTGATGGCCGATGCCGGGCGGCATCTGCGTCATCAGCTCGTCCATCGCGCCCATGGCTTCACCGGACGAGAAGCCGGGCGCTGCTTCGCCCTGGATCGCGATCGTCGGGAAGCCGTTGAAGCGATCGAGCTTCGGCGAGCCGTACATCCAGCGGCCCGTCGCGAACGCGGAGAACGGCACCATCTCGCCCGCGCGATTGCGCACGTACCAGCGACCGAGATCATCGGGCTGCATGCGGAACGCCGCGTCGGCCTGCATGTACACGCGCTTCGTGCGGCCTTGATCGATGAAGTCATTCACGTACGTGCCGCCCCACGTCGCCGAGAGCGTCGAGTTGATATCGGCGAGCGAGATACCGAGCGCAGCGGCCTTCTCCTGATCGACGTCGACCTTGTACTCGGGACGATCCTCGAGGCCGCCCTGACGGACCTTCGCCACGCGCGGATCTTTGGACGCCAACCCGAGCAGCTGATCGCGCGCTTCGATCAACTTGTCGTGACCGAGGCCGCCGCGATCCTGTAGCTGCATCTGCCAGCCGGCGACGTTGCCGAGCTCGCTGATCGCGGGCGGTGCGAACGCGAACACGATCGCGTCCTTCCACTGCGAGTACACGCCCATCGATCGGCGCACGACCGCAGATGCCTTGCGCTTGGCATCACCGCGCTCGTCCCACGGCTTCATGCGCACGAACGCGAGGCCCGAGTTCTGTCCGCGGCCGCCGAAGCCAAAGCCGGTGATCGCCATGACCGACTCGATCGAGTCCTTCTCGGTCTCGAGCAAGTGCTGCGTCACGCGATCCATGACGGCCTTGGTCTGCTCCATCGTGCTACCCGGCGGCGTCAGCACCTGCACGTTGAACGTTCCCTGATCCTCCTCGGGGAGGAAGCCCGTCGGCATCTTGCGATACGACACGACGAGCGCGCCGATCAGCGCCGCGAACACGATCATCGCGGGCAGCTTGCGCCGCACGATCTGCTTCACGCCGCGCGCGTACGTGGTCTCGACCTTGTCGTAGCCCTTGTTGAACCAGGCGAACGGCCCGCGCGTGGCGCGCTTGTGACCCGCCTTGAGGATGGTCGCGCACATCGCGGGTGTCAGCGTCACAGCGACGAGCACCGAGAGTCCCATCGCGCTGACGATGGTGATCGCGAACTGTCGATAGATCACGCCGACCGATCCGCCGAAGAACGCCATCGGCAAGAACACGGCCGACAGCACCAGCGCGATACCCACGAGCGCACCCGTGATCTGATCCATGGAGCGCCGCGTGGCCTCCTTGGGATCGAGGTGCTCGTCGTGCATCAAGCGCTCGACGTTCTCGACGACAACGATCGCGTCGTCGACCAGGAGGCCGATCGCGAGCACCGTGCCGAACATCGTCAGCGTGTTCACGCTGTACCCGGCCACCGAGAGAATGCCGAACGTTCCGAGCAGCACCACGGGCACCGCGATCGTCGGGATCAGCGTCGCGCGGAAGCTCTGCAGGAACAGGAGCATCACGAGGAACACGAGGCCGATCGCCTCCGCGAGCGTCTTCACGACCTCCTCGATCGAGATGCGCACGAACGGCGTCGTATCGATCGGATAGCGGACCTCGAGACCCGGCGGAAACGTGGTTTGCAGCTCGGCCAAGCGCTTCTTGACCGCGTCCGCCGTGGCGAGCGCGTTTGCACCCACCGCGAGACGAATGCCGATGCCCGACGTGGGCACACCGTTGTACGTCGAGTCCACCTCGAAGCTCTCGCCCGTCAGCTCCACGCGCGCGACATCGCGCAGCCGCACCTGCGCGCCACTCGGCGTGACGCGAAGCAAGATGTCCTCGAACTGCGCGGGCGTCGACAAGCGCGTCTGCGCGGTGATGGTGGCGTTCAGCTGCTGCCCCTTCACCGACGGTGCACCGCCGAACTGTCCCGCCGACACCTGCGCGTTCTGCGCCTGGATCGCCGAGCTCACATCGAGCGGCGTCAGGCCAAACGAGATCAGCTTGTCGGGATCGAGCCAGATGCGCATCGCGTACTGCGCGCCGAACACCTGGATGTCACCGACGCCCGGCACGCGCGACAGCGGATCCTGCAGCACCGACACCACGTAGTCCGAGATGTCATTTCGCTGCATGCTGCCGTCCGTCGAGACGAACGCAGCGATCAGCAAGAAGTTGCGATTGGACTTGGCCACGCGCACACCCTGGCGCTGCACTTCCTGCGGCAGCTGCGGCATCGCGAGCTGCAGCTTGTTCTGCACCTGCACCTGCGCGATATCCGGATCCGTCCCCGGCTCGAACGTCAGCTCGATCGACGCACCACCCGTGGCATCACTCGACGACGACATGTAGCGCAGGCCGTCGAGGCCGGTCATGCGCTGCTCGATCACCTGCGTGACCGTCTCTTCCACTGTCTTCGCCGACGCACCGGGATACGTCGCGTTCACCGTCACCGCAGGCGGCGCGATCGCCGGGTACTGCGAGACCGGCAGCTGCAAGATCGACAGCGCGCCCGCCAGCATCACGATGATGGCGAGCACCCACGCGAAGATCGGCCGATCGATAAAGAAGCGCGCCATTACTTGGCGCTCCCACTACCACTGCCGCTGCCACTCTCCGCGCTTCCGCTGCTCGCCGGTCCAGCGGCCACCGCCGCCGGCTTGAACGGAACCGTGCGCACCGGCGCGCCGGGCCGCACCTTCTGTAGCCCCTCGATGATCACTTGCTCCCCCGCCGCCAACCCCGACGTCACGAGCCACGAGCTCTCGATCGCGCGATCCGTCACGATCTGTCGCCGCTCCACCTTGCCGTCCTTCACCACCATCGCCACCGGCTTGCCGGACTGATCGCGCTCGACCGCGCGCTGCTGCACGAGGATCGCCTCGGACGTCGAGCCCTCCTCGATCCGCGCGCGCACGAACATGCCCGGGAACAGCTCGCCCTTCGGGTTCGGCACGATCGCGCGCAGCATGATCGACCCGGTCGTCGAGTCCACGCTCACATCCGCGAACTGCAGCCGCCCCTCCTCGCCGTACACGCGACCGTCCTCGAGCACCACCGTCGTCTTCGCCTCGCCGTTCACCGCCTGTAGCTTTCCGTCCGCGATCGCGCGCCGCATGCGCATGACCTCGGCGCTCGACCACGTCATGTCTACATAGAGCTTGTCGAGCTGCTGCACCGTGGCGAGCAACGTCGCGCTGCCCGCTTGCACGTACGCACCCTCGGTCACCTCCGCGCGTCCGATGCGCCCCGCGATCGGTGACGTCACGCGCGTGTAGTCCAAGTTAATCCGCGCCGACTTGGCGGCCGCTCTCATCGCCGCCACGTCCGCCTGTGTGGTCTTCGTGCGAGCGACCGCGTCGTCATATTCCTGACGGCTGATCGCGTTGCTCTTCACGAGCTCGGCGTACCGCTCCTCGAGCAACTTCGCAGACGCGAGCGTCGCCTCCGCCCGCGACACCTGGGCGTTCGCGGCGTCGAGCGCCGCCTGATACGGCGCGGGATCGATCTGGAACAGCAGCTGCCCGACCTTCACGTCCGCGCCCTCTTCGAAGTGCCGCTTGAGCACGATGCCATTCACGCGCGCGCGCACCTCGGCCACGCGAAACGCCGATGTGCGCCCGGGCAGCTCCTTCACGAGCGTGACCACGCGCGGCGCGATCGTCTCGACGCTGACCTCGGGCGGTGGCGGAGCTGCACCTTGGGAGGCTGCGGGTGCTGGGTCGCTATTACATCCGACCGCGATGAGCAGCGCCAGGACGACGAACTTCATCCGAGCTAGCTAGCAAGCCGGCGCTTCAGGAGCGAGCAAGACAACGGTGTTTTCAATGGCTTGAGTGTTTCGTAGTGTGAATCGGCTCGCCGTTCGAGGCATGCTGCCCCACGAAAATGGTCTCGCTCCCATCGCGTTAGAGCGTCACCGGTTGGAAATGCGTCGGCACGATGAAGCGCGTCCCTGGTGCGCACGCTTCCACCTCCTTCGCGTAGTCCGAGAGGTCGTACGGGCCACCGGGCGCCGGCTTCTGCCAATCGTCGAAGTGCGTGGCGATCACGATCGGCGGCTTGCCCAGCGCGGTGAGGAGCCGGCACGTGTAGTCGTGAACGTGCTCGCGTAACCCGCCCGCGATGATCGCGATCGTCGGGCGCAGCCCCATCACCTCGCGCTCGATGAAGTTCGCGCTCGACTGGACGTAGACCTCGTGTCCGCCCACGCGCACGTAGTACGCGAACGAGCCGCCCTCTTCGTACTGCGAGAACGTGAGCGGCAACGTCACGGGCTCCGCGATCGCACGATGCAATGCGTGCTTCTCCCAGATCGCGGAATGCAGGCTTGGAATCACGCGGACACTGAATCCATCGAACGCGTAGTCCTCGCCGCCTTTGACCTGGATCAGCTGGTCATCAGGGACACCGCTCGCCTTGCCCACGCGAACGGTCGAGTCGCTGCCCATCAGCTGCGCTCCGGTCCGCTTGGCCACCTCGGGTGCATCGAGGAGGTGATCGATATGAGAATGCGCGATGACGACGAGGTCCGCCTTCGCGGGCGAGTGCTTCGCGATCGCAGCGGCATCAGGAACGATGCCGGCGTTGTCGTCTGTGAAGTCGGGCCGCGAGAAGTACGGATCGACGAGGATCGTCTTGCCGGCAGCGGTGATCTGAAAGCCAGCGACGCCGAGATACGTCAACTCGATCGGGGCCGTCGGAGTGGCGCGCGACGGCGACGTGCGGGATCCCGACACGCACGCGGCGACGACGGCGAGCGTTGAAGCGAAGACGATGCGCATGCCCCGCAACGCATACCGCATGCAGAACATTTCAGTTGCTCGATTTGTGGCAACATGTGAGACCGCGCGAAAGACGTTCATGTTGTCGTCGAAACCCACGTCGCTTCACGTAGGAATCGTGACTTATCAGTCGTCAACCGGAGGGTGAAGACCCGGTTTGCGGT
This sequence comes from Pseudomonadota bacterium, assembly GCA_023428295.1. Classification (GTDB taxonomy): domain Bacteria; phylum Myxococcota_A; class Polyangia; order Haliangiales; family Haliangiaceae; genus JABFXX01. The sequence goes on along the minus strand of JAEYYV010000069.1, from coordinate 61,319 downwards.
AGCGGCAGCGTGACCGTGAAGCAGGCGCCGCGGCTCGGCATCTTGCGGTAGTTGATGCGGCCCGAGAGCATCTGCATCACGTACGCGCTGATCGCGAGGCCGAGGCCCGTGCCACCGTTCGTGGTGGAAGCGAACGGCTCGAACATGGTGTCGGCGATCGCGGGCGCGACCCCCGGGCCGTCGTCGGTCACGACGAAGTGCACCTCGTCGTCGACGATCTTGACCGCGAGGTCGACGGCGCCACCGGCGGGCGACGCGTTGGCGGCGTTGCGCAGCACGTTCGCTAGCACTTGCAGGAACAGCGATTCGGTGACGGCGAGCGAGACGAGGGGGAGCTCGCCGACCGTCAGCGTGGCGCGCTCGCGCACGTAGGGGCCGGCGATCTTGATCGCGCGCTCCACGAGCTTGGACACGTTGACCGGCTTCAGCTGCACTTCGCCGTCGCGGATGAACTTGCGCATGGTGACAAAGAGCTGGACCGCTTCGTTGCCGGCGGTGGTGGCTTCGGTGACGGCGGATTGGAGCTCGGGGCCCGTGGTGCCTTCGGAGAACGTGGTGACGTCGTCGAGCGCGACGGTGAGCGCTTGCATCGTGGACGCGAGGTCGTGGAGGAGCGAGGCGGTGAGGGCGCCGAGCGTTGCTTGGCGCATGAGCTGGTTTAGCCGCGCGCCACCGTTGGTGATGGGGATGGGCATCGTGGTCGGACGCGCTTCGAGGACGCCGAACGATCGCTGCGCGCGGTGCGCCATGTACTGGACGATCTCGCGCGCGGACTCGGTGACGCCGCGGGCGCGGAGGCGGAGCGAGCCGTCGGGATCGAGCTGGAGATCGAGGAACCAGCCGCCGCCTTCGCGCGGGACGACGCCGCCGGTGAACGGATGATCGACGCCGTCGGCGCGCACGACGGTGGCGCAGGAGACGACGCCTTCGACGGTGAGCGCGCGGCGAACGATGACCTCGGAGAGCTCGAGCGGGGTCTTGGCGTCGGAGAGCTCGTCGTCGAACGTGGAGAGGGAGAGCGCGTCTTCGACGGAAGCGAAGAGGCGGCGCGCGAGGTCACGTTGCTCGAGGCCGCGGCGGACGACGACTTCGATCTCGTCGTGCCACGGCTTTCCAACTTTGTAGGGCGCGTGTGGGGCGAGGAGGGCGCGTTGAGCGCGCTCGTCGACGTAGCCGGTGAGGAGCACGCGGACGGCGTCGCGTTGGTGGAGGCGCGCGAACTCGAGGACCTCGATGCCGTCGTGGTCGGGCATCTTGAGATCGGAGATCACGACGTCGTACTGGTTGGACGCGAGGACATCGAAGGCTTCGTTGCCGCACGAGACCGCTTCGACGCGGTAGTTCGTCGACAGCTCGTCGACGAGCGCTTCACGTACGTGATCGTCGTCGTCGACAACGAGGATGCGGGCGGTGGTCTTGCTCATGGATGGTCCTTGCGCGGCGCGGACTCGAGACGCTCGACGAACGTGGATTGCACGTTGGCGAGCTCGGGCGGGAGAGCAGCTTTGTGGCCTGGGTCGTTGGCCTTGGTCGCGTCGATGATCGCGGCGACGTTGGTCTCGATGCGCTGCACGAGCTGGGAGGCGCGAACGAGGAGGCGCTCCATGACGGCGCGATCGACGGGATCGAGCGACGCGATCTGCGTCATGCGACGGACGGTGGAGGAGAGTGCACCGACCGGGTTGTTCAGATGGTGCGCGATGCCCGCGACGAGCTCGCCCATCGCGGCGCGCCAGGCGAGGAGGGCGACCTCGCGATTGCGATCTTCGACCTCGCGTTGCGCGGCGGCGAGCTGGACGTGCGCGCGCTCGAGATCGGCGTAGGCGGTGTAGAGCGCGGTGTGCTTTGCGAGAAGCTCGCGCTCGAGGATGCGGCGCTCGCCCGTGTCGCGCGCCATGTACGCCGCGAGCGCACCGTGCTCGGGCGAGTCGACGTGAGCGACGAGCAGCTCGACGTAGACGGGATACTCGTCACCGCGGCGCAGGCCGACGTCCTCGTAGTGGCCGGGCATGAGGAGATCGCGGTCGGGCTCGTAGCCGAGATCTTCGAGGGGCATCCCGATGATCGAGTCGGGATCGCGAAGCAGGAGGTCGGCGGCGCCGAGGTTTGCCGACACGACCCGACCCGTCCTCCGGTCCACGATGAATGCCGCGTCGCTGCGTTCGAACAGCAAGCCGAAAACGGCAGTCGCGATCGGGTCGGTCACGTTCGTTGGCTCGGCCAGTTTCGCGAGGGTTGAGAGCGCCAAATCCGCCGACACCCCGGCCGAACCCCTCGGGCTGGCGCCGTCAACCAAGGCGCGGTGATCCGCCAACGGGTCGGATCTACACGCACCCGGATCGGCATGCGCCGTGCTGAGAAGGGTCACGTGTCCATCAAGTTCTCGACCCTCGACACGATGCAGTCTGCGCTGACGTTCCATCGTGAACGCCACGCGGTGCTGGCGGGGAACATCGCGAACCTCGATACGCCGGGGTTCAAGCCGGTGGACCTACAGCGCACCACGCCGACCGAAGCGACGACGCTGGCCGTCACGTCCGAAGGCCACATCGGTGGCGCGTCGGGCGCGAGCAGCGTCGTGCAGGCGTTCACCGACACGGATCAGACGCAGGGCCCCGATGGCAACGCCGTCGCGCTCGAGCGCGAGCTCTCGAAGATCGACGCCAACCGCACTCGTTATGCGACGAGCGCGGAGCTGACCTCGCGGCGCATCGCGCTGCTTCGCTACGCCGCGGGAGACGGCACCTGATGAGCACTGTCGACTTTTTCAGCGCGATGGAAGTGTCCGCGTCGGGCCTCTCGGCTCAGCGCACGCGGATGAACGTGGCGGCATCGAACCTCGCGAACGCGCAGACCACGCGCGGCGCGGATGGCGGACCATACAAGCGCCGCGACGTGCTGCTCGCCGCAGCGAACGCGCCGAGCGCCGAGCGCACGCCGCTCGCCGGCAACATCAAGACCGTCGAGGTCCAGCAGATCACGCAGGACACGAGGCCGCCGCGCATGGAGTACGACCCGGGTCACCCGGACGCCAACGCGCAGGGGTACGTCGCGTATCCGAACATCAACCCCGTCGAGGAGATGGTCGACATGATCACCGCCTCGCGCGCCTACGAAGCCGGCATCACCACGATGTCGACCGCCGTCAACATGGCCGAGCGCGCCTTGGGGATCGGCAAATGAGTAACGGCATCGCCCCCATCAACCTGCCGTCGCTCACGTCGATCGAAGGTCTCAAGCAAGACACGCCGGTTGTAGCGCGATCGGGGAGCACGGACGTCGGCGGCGCGTTCACGAACATCCTCTCGGAAGCACGCGCGGCGGAGAACAACGCCGTGCAGATGGAAGAGCGGTTCGCGAATGGCGACACGAGCATCGGCATCCACGAAGTGATGATCCAAACCGAGAAGTCGAACATCGCGATCCGCTACGCGACGACGCTGAAGAACAAAGCGATCGAAGCGTATCGCGAGCTCATGAATACGCAGGTCTGAGGACGAACCCATGGCCGATGCATCTACACAAGGACCGGGCGCCGTGCTGAACCAGCTCAAGGAGCTGTGGGAGAAGCAATCCAAGGGGCGCCGCATGCTCGCGGTGCTCGTGGTCCTCGGCATCATCGGCGCGGTCGTTGTCACGCGCTTCGTCAAGACGGAGGCGGGTTGGGTCGTCGTCGCCGACGGTGCGTCGCCCGACGACAGCGCCGAGATGATCGCCACGCTCGAGCAGCGCGGCATGCCGGTTCGCTTGACCGCGGGCAAGGTGGAAGTGCGCAGCGACAAGGCCGATCAAGCGCGCGCGATCGCGGCGGCCGCGGGGCTGCCGCGCGTCGGCAAAGGCTTCGAGCTGTTCGACGGCTCGCACCTCGGTCAGTCGAGCTTCGCGGAGCAAGTGAACTTCCGCCGCGGCCTGCAGGGCGAGCTCGCTCGCTCGATCACCTCGATGGCGCAGGTGCAAGGCGCGCGCGTTCACCTCGCGCTCGGCAAGCGCAGCGTGTTCAAGGATCGCGACGAAGCGGCGACGGCCTCGGTCGCGCTGCACCTGCATGTCGGTCAGCAGCTCGGAGCCGAGCAAGTGCGCGGCATCCGCCAGCTGGTGGCAGCGAGCGTCGAGGGTCTGCGCCCCGACGCGGTCGTCGTCGTCGACAATCACGGCAACCTGCTCGACGGCGCGGAGCCGACGGCAGCGAACAAGAGCGCGGCGATCGAGCAAGCGACCACGGCGCGCGTTCGCCAGATCCTCGAGAAGATCGTCGGCGCCGGCAAGGTCAACGTCGTCACGACCGCGGTCGTCGATGACAGCCAGATCAGCGAGACGCAGGAAGTGTTCGACAACGCGAACCCGGTGCTGCGCAGCGAGTCGCGCGTCGTCGAGGGCGCGGGTGCACTCGACGCCACGACGCTGAACGGCGTCGGTGGTGTGGCCGGTACGCGCGGCAACCTGCCGGGCGCGACGCCGGCGACGGGCGCGGCGGCTGCACCGAATGGCGCGAACGGTCGCCTGCAGGAGACGAAGAACTTCGAGATCAGCCGCACGGTTCGTCAGGTGAAGAAGCCCGACGCGCAGCTCAGCAAGCTCTACCTCGCGGTGATCGTGGACTGGAAGACCGACGCCAACGGCAAGCCCGAAGCGCGCAGCGACAAGGAGCTCGCCGAGCTCACCGCGCTCGCGCGTCAGGCCGCCGGCATCGACGATGCGCGCGGCGACAAGATCGATCTGCGCTCGATTCCGTTCGTCGCCGACGAGACGATGAAGGACGAACCGGTCGTCGCGGCGAAGGCGCCCGAGTCGCTCCTGCCGGTCCCGATGCCGATCGCGCTCGGCGCGGGCGCGGGACTCCTCGTGCTGATCGCCGCGGCCGTGATGATCCTTCGCAGCAAGAAGGCAAAGAGCGCGAAGAAGGCCGTCGCGACCAAGACCATGACGCTCGCGCTGCCGGCGCCCGTCGGCGAGCTCGAGCGCGCGCTCGACGCGAAGACGCCCGAGGAGAGCGAAGCCGAGGCCGTCGCCCGCGCCCTGCCGAGCATCAAGGACCCCGCGGCGCTGCCGGGGATCACCACCCGTGACCGCGTGCTCGCCGCCGTGAAGAACGACGTCGACCGCGCTGCAGAAGTTCTCACCGCGTGGCTCTCCGAGCCGCCCGCCAAGACCCCCGTCGCTACGAACAAGGGAGCACGAGCGTGAACAACACCGCGAATCAGAATCTGCCGGGACCGCACAAGGCGGCCATCGCGCTGCTCTCTCTCGACGAGGAGGTCGCCGCGCTCGTTCTCTCGCGCATGGCGGAGCACGACGTTCGCAAGCTCGTCGACGCCGTCGACCAGCTCGAGGATGTCAGCGGTGACGTGATCCAGAAGGTGCTCACCGAGTACGAGACGGGGCTGACGTCGCCGCTCTCGATGGTGAAGGCCGGTGGCAACAAGTACGTCCGCAAGCTCGCGGATCGCGCGTTCGGTTACGAGAAGGCGCAGAAGCTGTTCGGCGTGGCGCCGCCGCCGTCGGAGCCGCTCCAGCTGCTCCGCACGGCGCGCGTGAACTCGCTCGCGCAGCTGCTCCAGGAGGAGCACCCGCAGATCGCAGCGGTGGTGCTCACGCAGCTCGCGCCCGGCGTGGCTGCAAAGGTGTTGAACCTGATGCCCAAGTCGACCGCGGCGGATCTCGCGATGCGCATCAGCGAGCTCGACGAGATTCCCGAGCACGCCGTTGCCGAAGCGAGCGAGTCGCTCGTGCGCGCCCTCGAGGCGGCGGGCGGACTCTCGAGCAACGACCCGCGTAGCGAGTTCGATGGTCTGGCGTTCTCCGCCGCGATCGTCAACGAGCTGTCGCAAGACGAGGGCGACGATCTGCTCGGCGCCGTCAGCGAGATGAACGAGACCGCCGCGTCTCGCATCCGCGAAGCGATGTTCACCTTCGAGGATCTCGCTCGCATCGCGACGCGCGAGATGGGCGGACTGCTCCGCTCCATCCAGAGCGAGGTGCTGGTCGTGGCATTGCAGACCGCAACGCCGGAGCTTCGCGAGCACTTCCTGTCGTCGCTGTCGCAACGCGCGGCCGCCACGCTGCGCGACGACCTCGGTGCCGCGGCGCCGAAGCGCCTGTCGGACGTGGAAGCGGCGCAGCGCGAAGTCGTGGAAGCGGCGATGAAGCTCGCTGCCGAAGGCAAGCTCACGATGCCCGAGCGAGGCGGCGAATGAGCAACGTGCGCCCGTTCCTCTCGACGATTCCGTCGGCGGCGCCGACCGCGCGTCCATTTGTCAGCTCGCTCGCGCAGATTCCGACCACGCCGGCCCCGTCGCCGTGGAGCCCGCAGCCACAGGCAGCGCCCGCGCCGCAAGCGCCGGTGATCGATACCGCCGCGATCGAAGCGGAAGCGCGCGAGCGCGGGCGCGAGGAAGGTCTCGCCGAGACCGCGCAGCTGCGCGAGCAGCTCGCGAGCGCGATCGCCGCGTTCACGCAAGCGCGCGCCGCGCTCGTCACGCCGACCGCGATGAAGATCGCCTCGGCCGCAGCCGCCGTGGTGGCTGCGTGGACCGACACCGCGCCACCGTCGGAGCTGTACGCACCGATCGTCCACGCGTGGATCGCGAAGCACGAAGCGCCCGCCACGGCTCACGTCGCGCCCGCGCACGTCGAGTCGCTGAAGGCGCTGATCGCGAACGCGCCGATCACCGTGGTCGCCGACATGACGATGCGTCCGGGCGACATTCGCTTCTCGTCGTCGACGATGGAGCTCTCGCATAGCTGGGACGCGCAGCTGCCGGATCTGCGCGACGCCATCGCCGCCGCGCTGGAGTCGTCGTGAACATCGCGCCGATCACCGCGTGGATGAAGCAGTCGCTCGTGCCGCAGCCTGTGGGCGCGGTGATCGAGGTCGCGGGCACGATCGTGCAGATCGCGATGAGCGGCGCGAAGCTCGGCGACGTCGTCGCGATCGAGACGTCCGCCGGCGAGCTGCCGTGCGAGGTCGTCGGCTTCCGCGACAAGACGCTGCTCGCGATTCCCCTCTCGCCCGCGCGCTCGATCGCACCGGGCGCGCCCGTTCGCCTGCGCGGCCAGATGTCCACCGTCGCCGTGGGTGACGAGCTGATCGGTCGCCTCGTGGATCCGTTCGGCGTGCCGATGGACGGCCTGCCCGCGCCGCGCTGCGCGGATCGTGTCCCGCTCGACGGCGGCGCGCTGCCGATCGACGAGCGCGGCCAGGTCGACACGCGCTTCGAGACCGGCGTTCGCGCCATCGACGGCATGCTCACGTGCGGTCGCGGTCAGCGCGTCGGCGTGTTCGCTGGTGCTGGTTGCGGCAAGAGCGTGCTCACCGAGCAGATCGGCGCACAGGGCGAGGCCGACGTGATCGTCGTCGGTCTCATCGGCGAGCGCGGTCGCGAAGTGCGCGAGCTGATGCAGTCTCCGCGGCGCAGCAAGATGGTCATGATCGCGGCCACGGCGGATCGCTCGCCGCTCGAGCGCCTGCGCGGTGCCTACGCCGCGATGGCGATCGCCGAGTACTTCCGCGACAAGGGCAAGAACGTCCTCCTCATCCTCGATTCGCTCACGCGCTTCTGCATGGCGCTGCGCGAGCTCGGCCTCGCACTCGGCGAGCCGCCGGCCACCAAGGGCTATCCACCGAGCGTGTTCGCGACGCTGCCTCGCTTGCTCGAGCGCTGCTCGCCGCGCAAAGACGGCGGCTCGATCACCGGATTCTTCACGGTCCTCGTCGAAGGCGACGACCTGTCGGATCCCGTCGCCGACTCCGCACGTTCGCTCCTCGACGCCCACATCGTGCTGTCGCGGGATTTGGCGGGCCGCGGCCACTTCCCCGCGATCGACATCATCGCGAGCGCATCGCGTGTCGCTCGCCGCGTGTCGTCGGTGGGATTGCAGCAAGTTGCGACGCGCGGTCGCGAGATCCTCTCGCGCCGCCGCCAGGCCCAGGAGCTGCAAGCACTCGGCGCATACAACCCAGGTGTCAATCCCGCCCTCGATCAAGCGCTCGCTCTCGGCGAGCAGATCGATGCGTGGTCGCGCCAGGGCGCACACGAACCCAGCACCTTCGACGCAACCGTTCGCGGACTCGCTTCCGCGCTCGGCATGGAGCCCCCGAAATGACGATTCGCCCTCGAGCCGCCCGGAACGTTCGTGACCTGCGATCTCGCCTGCGTGACATCGCAGCAGCGACGCATGCGAACACGGTCGCCGCACAGCAGCGGTCGCTCGAGGCATTGCAAGCAGAGCGGCGCGCCCTCGACGAGCACCTCGACACTGCCGAGCACGAGCTGCTCGAAGCGCGGTCGGTGCTCGACATCGAGATGTTCGATGAAGACACGGGTGTGTATCGCATCGCGATCGCCGACGCGACGAAGAAGCTCGATGATGACACGACGCAGACCAAGCTCAGCGAGGCCGCGCTTCGCGAGCGCGCCCGCCAGCTCCGCTCGTCGGAGAAGCTCGTCGAGCGCCTCGAGCTCGGGCTCGCGCAGCGCGAAGCCTCGGCCGAGCAGCGCGCCAACGACGACATCTCCGCGAGGCGCCGATGATGCCCAGCGTCACGACGCAGCCGCGCGAGCACAAAGCCCCGCCTCCCCGCGAGCGCGAAGTGAAGCGCCTCGACGAGCGATCCTCGACGAGCGGTCCCGACGAGATCCACGCCAGCGGCGAGAGCGTCGAGGCAACCGACGCGAAGAGCGAAGACGGCACGCGATCGGTCCAGGACCTGATCGCCGCCGCGATGAAGATGTTCGCCGAGCCGAAACCGGAGCCCGCGCCTGTCGAGGCTCCGCAGATCCAGCTCGCCTCGCCAACCATCGAAGCAGCGGTCCACCAGGTGCTCGATCAGATCACCGCGAAGCCCGAGACAGACATCGAGTCGCTTGAGTCGTCCGAGTCGCCCGAGTCGCATGAACCGTCGGCGACGGGCGACGAGAAGGGCGACATGCAGCTGCCCGAGGGCATGATCAACGTCAGGCCGGAGCTGCAGACCGACGCGCCGATGACAGCGAAGGGCCCGGTCGCCACGACCGCCGTGCGCGATCCGGCGCCGCTCCCCGAGAATCCAAACCCGAGCCACGTGAACCTCGTGCTCGACGATGGGCCCGAGCGTGTCGTCGTCACCGTCGCCGTGCGCGGCAACGAGGTGCACGCGATGGTTCGCGGCGGCGACGAGCAAACGGCCGCTGCGATCGCTCGCAACGCGGCATCTCTCGATCACGCACTCCGCGCCGGCGGGCTCGATCTCGCGAGCTTCTCGTCGGAGCGCGATCTCGATCACCACGCGCCGCGCGAGCAAGAAGAGCGCGAGCAGCACGACACGACGAAGTTCGAGGAGGACCTGACATGAGCATCGACCAGATCACGTCACCGACGATCACGACGCCGACCACGGGCTCGGGTGGCGCACTGAAGGGCACGCAAGAGGAGTTCCTCAAGCTGTTCATGGCGCAGCTCCAGTACCAAGACCCGTTCGCTCCGACGAGCAACGCGGAGATGGTCGGTCAGCTCGCGCAGCTCTCCGGCGTCGAGCAAGCCAAGCGGACCAACGAGCATCTCGCGGATCTCGCGAGCGCGCAGGCCGCCATCGCGAACGCGAACCTCGCGTCGCTCGTCGGTCGCGACTGCAACGCGAGCGTCGGCGGGTTCTCCGTCGATGCGACCGGAGGTACGCCGCCGCCGATGAGCGTCACGTCCTCGCAGGGGACCAAAGACGCGGCGATGGTCATCACCGACGCGAACGGCAAGGAAGTGCGCCGCATCCCGATCCCCGACGGCACCACCAGCGGCACGGTCGCGTGGGACGGCAAGGACGCGAACGGCGCCCCCGTCGGCAAGGGTCAGTACTCCATGTCCGTCGACAAGGGTTCGTCGACGGGCGACATCACAGCTTCGTGGACCGGCCGCGTGGATGCGGTCGAGCTCACCTCGATGGGGCCGCGCTTGCGCATCGGCGGCGTTCTCCTCGCGCCCGGCGACATCCACACCATCGGTAACGAATCGGCCCCTAGCGGCCAGAAGGCGTAAGTCATGAGCATCGGCAATTCTCTCTGGATCGGCGTCTCGGGCCTCATGGCTCACGGCGAGGCGATCAGCACGGTCGGCGACAACATCGCGAACGTCTCGACCGTCGGCTTCAAGCGCTCGCGCGCGAGCTTCAACGACATGCTCGGCGGCGAGCTCAACAACTCGCGCCTCGGCGGCGGTGTCTTCCTCGGTGGCAACCAGTCCATCTGGCAGCAAGGCACGCTCGCGCAGACGGGCAACCCGCTCGACGTGGGCATCAGCGGCGGCGGCATGTTCGTCGTGAAGGGCAACCACGCGGGCCAGAACGGCCAGTTCTACACGCGCGATGGTCGGTTCAAGATGGACGCGAGCGGAACGCTCGTCGACATGCACGGCATGAAGGTGCAGGGCTATCCGATCACCAACGGAGCGCGCGGCACGTCGATCGGCGACCTCGCCCTCGGTGGACGCCAGAGCGCGCCGGTGGCGACGACGAGCGCGAAGATGACGCTCAACCTCGACTCCAACGCCACGATGCAGACCTACGATCCGGCGAATCCGAACGGCACGTCGAGCTACTCGACGTCGGTGACCATTCACGACTCGCTCGGTGCACCGCACCAAGCCACGGTTCACTTCACGCGTACGCCCACGAACGAGTGGGAGTGGCACGCCACCGTCGACGGCAGCGAAGTCGGCGGTACGGCCGGCACGCCCGTCGAGATCGCGAACGGCACGATGACGTTCGACACGAACGGCAACCTCGTGACGCAGACGACGCTCGCGTCGAGCGCGAGCTTCACGAACGCCACCGCGAACCAAGCGATCGCGTTCGACTTCACGGGCACCACGCAGAACTCCGGTGCGTCGGTGATCAGCGCGACGAACGTCGACGGTCACAGCGCGGGCAGCTTGATCGACGTGAGGATCAACCCCGACGGAACGATCGAGGGAATCTACGACAACGGCGACACGCTCGCGATCGCGCAGCTCGCGCTCGCGGACTTCGCGAACAACGAGGGCCTCATGCGCCAGGGCAGCAGCCTCTACGCGGCGACGCGCGAGTCCGGCCAGGCGCTGATCGATGTGGCCGGATCGGGTGGGCGCGGGTCGCTGATGTCGGGAGCGCTCGAGCAGTCGAACGTGGATCTCTCGAGCGAGCTCGTGCAGCTGATCGCCTATCAGCGCGCGTTCCAGGCGAACTCGAAGACCGTCACCACGGCCGACGAGATGATGATGGAAGTGACGAACCTCAAGAGGTAACCGTCAGAGCTGCCGACGTCCGCGTCGACGGCTCCAGTGTTGCCGCCCACTTAGCGCGGCATACCGGCTGCACAAACCGCTTCCGTGAGCGAAGCGCAGCTAGACCCGGAAGAGATGGAGGCCATCCAGGCCGCCATGCGAGAGAGCGCACCGCGGCGTACATCGGCCGCGTCGCCGGAGGTCGAGCCGACGCGCCTCGCGCTGATCGCCGACGATCGCGTCGCCGAGATCGCCCGTCCGGCGCTGATCTCGCTCGCCACCCGCGCTGCGAAGCTCGCGACGAAGTCGCTCCGCCCGCACCTCGCGGGGACGTTCACGCTCGATGTCGTCGGCGCCGAGATCCTCGACGGCACGATGGCCAAGGAAGAGCTCCGCGGCGGCTGGGTCGCCGGCCTCGCGGGTGCGGACAACGCCGAGCTCGTCATCAGCGTGCACGGCGGTGTCATCGATCTCGCGGCTGCCAAGCGCTGCGGCGCTGCAGCTCCGACCGCGGATCCGGACCGTCCGCCGAGCGCCGTCGCGCTGCGCTTGTTCGCGCCGACCGGCACGCTCGTGCAGGACGCGTGGATCCAAGCCTGGAGCGACGCGCACGGCACCAAGCTCGCGGCGTCGACGGATCTCTCGATCGTCTCGCGCCTGATCGAGTCCCAGAACGTCATCCGCGTGGCGCTCGCGTTTGGCGGCTCGGTCACCGGCCGCTGCGCCGTGTACTGCCGCCCCGACGTTCTCGCTCCGCGCCCGGCGGCGCTCGCTGCGTTCAAGGCGAACGCGGAGAGGATCGCCAACGCGCTCGCCAACGTTCCCGTCGAGCTTGTCGTCGAGCTCGGCACGTTGCGCATGAAGCTTCGCGAGCTCCGCTCGCTCGAGGTTGGCTCTCAGTTCACCCTGCGCGGGTTCCTCGACTCGCGCGTCCCTGTTTATTGCGAAGGCGTGCTCAAGGCGTGGGCGCGTCCGGTCGTGTGTCGCGGACAGCTCGCGGTGCAGATCGAAACGATCGTCCACGGACAAGGAACCCGGTCATGAGTGACTCCACTGCTGAAAACTTCGACCCGCGCGCCATCGAGGCGCTCCTCCATGACGTGCCGCTCGAAGTCACGGTCGAGCTCGGCCGCGCTCGCTTGAACCTCTCGGAGCTCGCCGCTCACCTCGGACCGGGCTCGATCATCTCGCTCGACACGGCGACGGGCGCTCCGCTCGACGTTCGCGTCAACAACCGCCTCGTCGCGCGCGCGGAGGCGATCGCGGTCGGCGAGAAGGTCGGCATCCGCATCGTCGAGCTCGTCGGTGGAAAGGACGCACAGTAATGCGCCTCGCGACCTCTCTCGTGATCCTCTGCGCAGCGGCGTCGACCGCTGGCGCGGACTCTCGCTTCGAGATTCTCGATCGCGGTGACGCCGTCGAGATCATCGCGCACGACGTCAAGGCGGCGAAGACCGCGATCTCGCCGGTGCGCTCGCGCCTCGAGGTTCCTCTCGTCGGCACGCACAGCATTCCCAAGCTGCTGCCCGCCGGCGACAAGACGGTGAAGGTCATCGAGCTCGACGGAAAGTCGCAGCAGGTGCTCAGCGTGAAGCTCGACTTCGAGCGCCCCGAGGTGCACAAGCTCGCGAAGCACGCGCAGGCGTATCAGGTCGGCAATGACCTCCACGTGATCCTGCCGCGCCAGATCCCGGCGACGGGGACGACGATCTCGCTCCCCGAGCCGACGTTGTCGCCCGAGCTGGCCGCGAAGGCCGCCGCGATCGCGCCGGTCATCGACGTGAAGCCCGAAGCGATGCCCGAGGCGCCGAAGGCCAAGGACGCGCCGAAGCCCGCCACGACCGAACCCGAGATGGTCCCGTCGACGGGGCCGCTGATCAAGAAGACCGAGCCGGCCGAAGCGCCGAAGCAGGAGCCGATCGCCAAGGCAGGGCAGGGCGGCATGAAGAACTTCCCGATCCTGCTCTCGAGCATCCTCGCGTTGCTCGGGTGCATCGTGTGGGTCAAGCGTCGCAAGGCCGGTGGCGCGAACGCGGCGAAGGCGTCGACGACGATCGAGATCATCGCGCAGAAGTCGCTCGGCAAGCAGGCGAAGATCGTGTGGCTCAACGCCGGCGGTCGCGAGATGATCGTCAGCGTCACCGCGCAGCAAGTGCGCATGCTCGGACAGTGGAAGAAGTCCGAGACCGAGAGCCGCGCTGTTCGCACGTCGATCCGCGCCGAAGGGTCCGGACAGATCTCGCAGCCGGTCATCGCCGAGCGCTCGAGCCGCACGAGCCACGTCATGCTCCCCGAAGCGACCGCGCTGCCGTCGCTCGCCGAGAAGTCGTCCGCGGTGTCGGGCCTCCTCAAGCTCCGCGCCAAGACCAACGTTCCGACCGTCAATGAAGACGTGGCCACCGACGATGTCGAAGCCGACGCGGTGTGGGCGCGCGAGATCCTCGCGGCCACCGGGGCCCGTCGATGAACCCCGTCGACCCCATCGCCACCGCCACGGACGCCGCGCAGCAGGCCGCGAACGGCGGCGGCGTTGGTGCCGTCGGCATGATCGTCCTGCTCACGGTCGTCACGCTTCTCCCCGCCATCGTTCTGAGCTGCACCTCGTTTGTCCGCTTCATCATCGTGTTCGGCTTCGTGCGCACCGGCCTCGGTACGCCGAGCGCTCCGCCGAATCAGATCCTCGTCGGTCTCTCGTTGTTCATGGCCATCTTCGTGTCCGCGCCCGTCGCGATCGAGATGTACAACAAGGGCGGCAAGGCGTACCTCGACGGCACCATGACCGAGGCGCAGGCGTTCGAAGCCGCGACGCCTCCGCTCCGCGAGTTCCTCCTCCAGCGCACGACGGAGAACGACCTCCAGCTGTTCTACGACGCTGCGAACCTGCCGCGCCCGACGTCGGCCGACGAGGTTCCGCTGCGCGTCGCGATTCCGGCCTTCATCATCTCGGAGCTGCGCATCGCGTTCGAGATCGGCCTCACCATCCTGCTTCCGTTCCTCGTCATCGACCTCATCGCCGCAGCGGTGCTCACGTCACTCGGTATGGTCATGGTGCCGCCCGCGGTCGTCGCGCTGCCCATCAAGCTGCTCGTGTTCGTGATGATCGACGGCTGGCACCTCATCGTGGAGTCGCTCCTCCGCGGCGCGGGTGTCGGATGACCGGAGATCAAGTCCTCGACCTCTGGCGCTCGGCGCTGTCGGTCATCGTCCAGGTGAGCGCGCCGTTCCTCGTCACCGCGCTCGGAGTCGGTCTCGCGGTTTCGATCGTGCAGACCGCCACGCAGCTCCAGGAGTCCACCATCTCGTTCGTTCCCAAGCTCGCCGGCGCCATCGTCGTCGTCGCGCTCGGCGGCCACTGGTGCCTCGACAAGCTCGGCAAGTTCACGACGGAGTCGTTCACCGCGCACGTCGATCGTCTCGATTCACGCACGCCCGCTCCGCCACTCACACCCTGACCATGCACATCACCGACGCAGAGATCGGAGCGTTCGTCGCGACGCTCGCACGCGCAGGCGGCCTCGTCGCCACCGCGCCTGTCGTCGGTGATAACGGCGTGCCTGCGCGGGCGAAGCTCGTGTTCGTCCTCGTGATCGCGCTGACCGTCGCACCGAATCGCCAGGGCATTCCCCTCGCCGATGTCGGCCTCACCGCGATCGTCGAGCTGTGCGTCGGTCTGCTCACCGGCCTGTGCGCGCGCTTCATCATGCAGCGCGCCGCCGTCGCGGGTCAGCTGTTTGGACTGACGCTGGGCCTCGGCTTCGCGGCGCAGTACGACGTTCGCGCAGGCGAGTCCGCGGGAACGATCCGCTCGATCATCATGGCCATCTCGAGCCTCGTGTTTCTCTCCGCGGGTGGACTCGAAGCGATCGTGCACAGCGCCACCGCTGCGCCCGCATCCATCCTTCACATCGGCATGCTCGGCCCCGCGCTCCTCGAGCACGGCGCCGCCGCGATGGGCAATGGCCTCGCGCTCGCAGCGCCCGTCGTCCTCGCAGCGCTCGTCGGTAACATCGGCTTCGCGCTGATCAGTCGCGCTGCACCTGCCGCCAACATCTTCTCGATCGCGCTCGCCGGTGTCCTCGTCATCGGCGGCCTCACGCTCGTCGCCACCTCGGGCGATCTGATCGCCGGCCTCACCGCCGACGCGCGCGCGGCGATCAACGTGCTCCTGGGAGGTGGTTCTTGAGTCGCGAGCTCGTCCTCGGTATCGACTTCGGATCGTCGTCGACGATCGCCGGTGTCCTCATCAACGATCGCATCGAGCTCGTTCACGACGCCGGCGATCAAGTCATTCCCTCCATCATCTACGTGCCCGATCGCGGTGACGCTGTCGTCGGTCGCCGCGCCGTCGCGCGCCAGATCGGCGAGCCATCCAACGTGATCCGCTCGGTCAAGCGCCTCCTCGGTCTCGAGTCCTCGTCCGAGCTCGTGCGTCGCTACGCCGCCTCCACGCCGCTTCCGCTCGACGTCAGCACCTCCAAGCCGATGTTCAAGATGCGCGCGGGCAAGATGGCGCCCGAGCAAGTCGCGGCCGCCATCATCGGCTACGTGCGCACCCTCGGCGAGCAGCGCTTCGGCGTGCGCATCAAGCGCGCCGTCATGACGCTCTCCGCCGATGCTCCGCCCGGCTATCGCGACGCCATCATCCGCGCATCGCGCATCGCGCACCTCGAGCTCGCCGAGCTGATCGCCGAGCCCGTCGCCGCCGCGCTCGCTCTCGATCTCCACACGCAGAACGTGGATCGCAACATCGTCGTCTGCGACTTCGGCGGCGGCACGTTCGATGTCTCTGCCGTCGCGCAACGCGGCCTCCGCTTCACACCCGTCGCGATCGGCGGCGATCACTATCTCGGCGGCGACGATCTCGACGACTCCCTCGCCTCTGCGCTCTCCGGTGCCATCTACAAGCGCGCCAGGTACGACATCTCCACGAACCCGCAGCGCTGGACCGAGCTCGTCCTTCGCTGCGAATCCGCCAAGCGCCAGCTCTCCACGCAACCCGAGACTCCGCTTCACATGAAGGACGCGTACCCGCTCGACGGCGTGCGCACCGACCTCCGCGTCACGCTCGATCGTCCCTACGCCGAGCGCGCGTGGGCGCCGATCATGGCGCGCGTCCGCCACGTCATCGAGCATCTGCTCCACAAGGCCGACTGGACACCCGACGACGTTCACCTGGTCGGCCTCGTCGGTGGCGGCGCGATGATCCCGATCTTCCGGCAGACCATCGCGTCGATCGTCCCCGAGGAGCGCATCCACCGCGCCGAGCAGCCCGAGCTCGCCGTGGCGCAAGGTGCGACCTTGCTCACGGCCCGCTATCGCGCGATCAGCACCGGACAGCTACCCGTCCTCGTCGCCTAAGCGCAGTCGACTCGGCTACGATGCAGCCGTGGCGCCGCCGACTGGCTGCAAGGTCCTGCTCGTCGAGGACGATCCGTTGATCGCCGGCGAGCTCGCGAAGCGCATCGCCGCGATGGGCCACACCGTCGTCGGCACCGCCGCCTCGCGCGACGAGATGATCGACGCGTGCGAGAGCCAGCTCCCCGACGTCGTCCTCATGGACATCGGCATTCGCGGTCCCGTCGACGGCATCGTCGCCGCGTACGAGCTGTTCGAGCGTTACGGCCTCCGCGTGATCTACCTGACCGGTGACTCCGACGTCTCGTCGATGGAGCGCGCCAAAGCCACGCGCCCGCACGCGTACCTCTTGAAGCCGGTTTCGGCCGCCGAGCTTCGCGGCGCGATCGAGATCGCTCGGTTCGCGCAGAGCACCACCGCGTAAGCCGCGCCTCATGTACGATGCGGCGCAGGTGTCGGAGCGGTTCAAGGTACTAGTCGTCGAAGACGAGCGGGTCGTCGCGAAGGATCTCGCGCTCACGCTCGAGGGCATGGGGTACGAAGTCACGGGGAGCGCTGCTTCGCGCGACGAAGCGATGGCGGCGTGCGTGAAGCAGGTGCCTGACATCGTCCTCATGGACATCCGCATCAAGGGTCCGATCGACGGCATCGATACGGCCACCGAGCTGCTCGAGCTCTACGGCTTGCACGTGATCTACCTGACGGCGCACTCGGACATCGCGTCGATCGATCGCGCGAAGCGCACGCGACCGCACGCGTATCTGTTGAAGCCGGTGAAAGCCGGCGAGCTACAAGGCGCGATCGAGATCGCGATGTTCAAGAAGCTCCACGCGACCTGAGCTACGCGACGATCTGCTGCGTCTCGTCGAGGTACGGGAAGCGCTTCTTCGCGAGGTGCTTCTCGAGAAGCTTGCTGACGATCACACCGATCACCGCCATGAAGAACCACTGATCGGCGAGGAACGGAAGGCCGGGGTACAGCGTGCCGCGCATGCTCCAGTAGCCGGGCACGAGCCACAGCGCAGCGATCGTGCCGATGCCGACCGCGACGCCGATCATGCGAGCGCGCGCCTCGGACTTCTGCATGATGCGCAGATCGATGTCGTACATGAGCTCGCGCGTCTGCTCCTTGCGCGCGTCGAGGGTGTCGCTCTTGCGGCACGCGCGACACTCGCCGGAGTCGGTTTGGCGCGAACCACAGTCGATACACACCCACGGGTCAGTCATCGAACGTCCGGACGGTGGAAGGTGGGCACGAGTCGCATCATGCCGCCGGGAAGCGCAACGTGAACATCACTCCTGTCGAGGACGAGGCGACATCGACGGTGGCATCGAGCTGCTCCGCGAACGTGTAGACGAGGTCGAGGCCGAGTGTCTTTGCCTTGGCCGGGTCGAGCGTGGTGGGGAGGCCAACGCCGTCGTCGGCGACGCGGAGCTCGACATGATCTCTGTCGCGCTTCATCGACACGGTGACGGTGCCCGCTCGCTCGTTCGGGAACGCGTACTTCAGCGAGTTGGTCACGAGCTCGTTCACGATCAGCCCGCACGGGATCGCCGTCTTGATCGGAAGGCTCACGTTCTCGACGTCAGTGACCGCGGTGACCCGCGCGGCGCTCTGCGCGGACATCACGTTGCCGACGAGCGCCTTCAGATAGTCGTCGAAGCCGATGCTCGACAGATCGCGTGATTGATAGAGGTTCTCGTGAACGAGCGCGATGGTCTGGATGCGCTGCTGCGACTCGTCGAACACGCCCTTGAAGCGCGCGTCCGTGATGCGCCGCGCTTGCAGGTTCAACATCGACGAGATGACCTGCAGGTTGTTCTTCACGCGGTGGTGAATCTCTTTGAGCAGCGACTCTCGCTCGCCGACGGCGCGGACGAGATCCTGTGTTCGCTCCGCGACGCGCTCCTCGAGGTACTTCGCGAGATCGCGGAGCTGCTGCTCGTTGGCGCGCAGTCCGTGCAAACCGCGCAGGTGCTCGGCCCACAGCCACGTCCGCTCGGCGACGGACTGCACGAGTGACACCTCGCGCTGCGTCCACACGCGCGGCGTGGCGGACACCGCGCCGAAGTACGCCGCGCACGCGCCGCCGCGCATCAGCGGGATCGCGACGAACGCGCGGAGCGCTCGCGGCGCGAACGCCGTCTCGTAGAGGTGCGCCGTGCGTGGATCCTTGGCGATGTCGGGGATGACGTAGCGCTGGCCGCGCAGGAGGTCACCGAGGCCGGACGCCTCGAACGTCGAGAGCGGTGCGATCTCGTCGGACTCCTTCTTCTTGCCGGGTACGTACTGGTGGACGGTGACCTGCGCGTCGTCGACATCGATCTCGGCGAAGTGGCACTTGTCGAGCTCGAGATACTCGGCGACGCGGATCGCCGAGCGCGCGAGGACAGCGCGCACCGACTCGCTCGAGTGCAGGATGTCGCCCAGCTCGAGCTGGAACGTGTGATCGCGATCGGCGGTCTGGAGCTCCTCGAGGTTCTTGCGCTCGACCTCCAGGTTGCGCGCCTCCGCGACGGCGATGCGTCTGCTTCCGCCGGTGATCGCGAGCAGGATCGCGCCGAGCACGCCGACGACGAGCAACCGCACGAGCGCGAACCACGATTGCCATCCCCGCGCGATCGGTCCGGTGCGCGCGATGTCGATTCGCCACGTGCGTCCGGCGATCGCGACGTCGCGCGAGTCCCGATCGGTGCTCGTCGAGCCTGCGGTCGCGGTGAGAGGAAGCGGCGTCTCCGTGACGTCCGTGATCACGATCGAGAGGTCGGCGGTGCGGAGGCCGTCGAGGGCGCTCGCGAGCAGGTGCTTCGTCGAGAAGCCACCGATCGCGACGCCGAGGACCGCGGGCTCGGCATCGCGCGTGTACACGGGGGCGACGATGAGAAAGCCGAGATCTCCGTGAAGCAGGCGCGTCGGCTCTGTCGCAGCGGCATCGCCCGAGCGGCGCGCGCGCTGGATCGCCGCACTCCGCGCAGGCTCCGACGCGAGATCGAAGCCGCGCTGCCGCGTCGCCGGCTCGGCGTAGAGGCTGGGGAAGTACTCGGGCCGATCCGACGCACGAATGATCCGCGAATCGCTGGTCACCGTCGGCGATGGGTCGACGACGGCCTCGACGATCTCGAGGGCTGCCTGCTCCTCGAACGCGGCGCGCTCTTCACGCGTCACGCGCGGCGACCATGCGAGCGCTTGAATGTCCGTGTCGCGACCGAACGTGCCCGACGCGAACGTCGCGAACTGCTCCTTGCCGAGGGTCCGGTTTGCGGACAGAAAGCTCGCGAGCGACTGCACGACCGCCGTGTAGCGCTCCGCTCGTTGCTTCAGCGCGTTCGAGATCGCCGACGCACGAAGCTCGAGCTCCGTGTCCGACCGGCTCTTCTCGTACCGGCTCGCGCTGATATACGCGAGCATGAGCCCGATCGTCACCACCGTGAGCGGCACGCCGACGGACAGCCATCGTGCGCGCCACATCGCGCGCGGTTCACCGACGACGACCAGCGCGATCGGCGCCACGAGCATGATGCCGACCGTGTCGCCGACCCACCACGTGAGCCAGCTGTACGGGAGGTTCTCCATCGTGATCGCGCCGGAGCCGTACAGCACCACCATTCCCCACGTCGCCGCGACGAGACACGAGACGGGACCCGCGAGCACGTAGAACTTCACGATGTCGCGACCGCGCTCGAGCGAGAGATCACCGATCGCGCGGCGGATCAGCAACGCACCGAGCACCGCTTGTAGCGCGGGGCCGAGCGCGACCGCCGCGCCGATCGCCGCGTTGCTCGTCGATAGATTCACGGCGAACGAGCCGAGCGCCACGCCGATGGCCGCCGGCCAACCCCACCGCGTGACGCCGATGACCGCGACCGCCGCCGCGGGCCAGATCGGCGCCGCGAACCCGGGAGGAATCGCGAGCAGCAGCGCGAGTCGGCCGGTCGCGATGTAGGCGATCGCGACGATCACCAACCGCACCCACCACGGCCGCAGCGTCAGCACACCTCGATGGTACGTCAGAGCTGCCGACACCACCGACCCAGGCCGAGCAATCGCAACGGCTTGCGCGGGCACGGGCACTGCAAATTGCGCCTCTGCCACCCGTGAGCGACGACGCGAACCGCACACATCAAGCCACACCGAAGCGGATCAAGGATTTCCGCAAGCGGGGTGACATCGCGCTCTCGCGCGAGCTGGTCGGTGCGGCCGCGCTCCTCGGCGCCGTCATCGCGCTCCTCGCCACCGCAGGCTCTGCCGCCCAAGCCGTCACGCAGTTCACGCGCGAGGTCGCCCTCGGTGCCGACGGTCGCGACAGCGCATGGGTCGTGGGCGCCGCGTTCGACACGTTCCTCGCCGGCGCAGCCCCCGCGCTCGTCGGTGCCGCCGTTCTCTCGATCGTCGCCATCCTGGTCCAGCTCGGCTGGCCGCCCGCCTTCAAGGGCGTGAAGTTCGACCTCGGCAAGCTGAACCCACTGACGAACCTCATGTCGTCGTTCGGTCTCGCCGGCATGGCGAAGCGCACCGCGACCACGCTCGCGAAGCTCGTCGTGATCGGCGGCATCGTCGCCCTGTCGCTCGGCGGTGGCATCGTTCCGCACGCCGTCGAGGCGAGCGCTCTCGGCGCTGTCGCGTGGGGCGTGGTCAAGCGATCGCTGCTCGTCGTCGTCGGCGCGATCATCGTGATCGCCACGGTCGACTACTTCCTCGCGCGCCGCCGCATCAACAAGAAGATGAAGATGTCGCCCGACGAGCTCAAGCGCGAGCACAAGGAGAGCGAAGGCGATCCGATGGTGAAGGGCCGCCGCCGCCAGAAGGCGCGCGAGATGGCCAAGCGCCGCATCGCGATGAGCGTCCCGACCGCCGATGTCGTCGTCGTCAACCCGACGCACTACGCGGTCGCGCTCCGCTACGACGAATCGCAGGACGCCGCGCCGATCGTCGTCGCCAAGGGCGTCGACGAGGAGGCCGCGCGCATCCGCGAGATCGCTCGCAAGGCCGGCGTTCCGATCATGAGCCGTCCGCCCCTCGCGCGCGCGCTCCACAAGCACGTCAAGGAAGGCCGCCCGGTGCCGTCGAATCTGTTCAAAGCCGTCGCCGAGGTTCTCGCCTACGTCTACCGCCTGCGTCGCGGAGGTAATCGCTCATGAAGGAAAATCGTGGTCACTGGATCATGGCTGCGGGCCTCGTCGGCGTTCTTGCCGTCGCGCTCGCTCCGCTGCCACCGACGCTGTTCGACCTCCTCATCGGCGTGTCCCTCTGCATCTCCGCGCTGACCTTCCTCGTCGCGTTCTACGTCGAGAAGCCCACGCAGTTCAGCGCGTTCCCGTCGCTGCTCCTGTTCGTCACGCTGTTCCGTCTCGCACTCAACGTCGCCTCGACGCGCCTCATCTTGACCGGCGAGGACAAGCACGCCGCCGGCGCTGTCATCGCTGCGTTCGGCGACTTCGTGATCGGCGGCAACTTCGTCGTCGGTGCGGTCGTCTTCCTGATCCTCGTCATCGTCAACTTCATCGTCATCACCAAGGGCGCGGAGCGAATCTCCGAGGTCAGCGCGCGCTTCACGTTGGACTCGATGCCCGGCAAGCAGATGGCGATCGACGCCGACCTCGGCGCCGGCATGATCTCCGAGAAGGAAGCGCGCGCTCGGCGCAAAGCCGTCCAGCAAGACGCTGACTTCCACGGCGCCATGGACGGCGCGAGCAAGTTCGTCCGCGGAGACGCCATCGCGGGACTCATCGTCCTCGCGATCAACGTCGTCGGCGGCTTCATCATCGGCGTCGCGCAGAAGGGCATGGGCGCCGGCGAAGCCGCGGAGACCTACACGCTCCTCTCCATCGGTGACGGTCTCGTCGCTCAGATCCCCGCGCTCCTCGTCTCCACGGGCGCTGCACTCCTCACCACCCGCGGCGAAGACAGCCAGCTCGGCAAGTCGCTCGGCGGTCAGCTGTTCACGCGCAAGAAGCCGCTCCAGGTCGCCGCCGCGCTCCTCGCGGTCATCGGCCTGCTTCCCGGCATGCCGCACCTCGTGTTCCTCGGCCTCGCTGCCGTCGTGTTCGCCGCATCCCGCAAGGCCACGAACGGCCCCGTCGCCGACGAAGGCTCGACGGAGAACGCACCTGTCAAGACGCCCGGCAAGCAAGACGCCGCCGGCAACCCGCTCGCGCCGACGTCCGAGAAAGCTCACCGCGAAGATCTCGAAGCCACCCTCCCCGTCGAGCTTCTTACCCTCGAGGTCGGTCTCGATCTCCTCGGCATGGTCGACGCCAAAGCCGGCGGCGAGCTCCTCTCGCGCATCACCGCCACGCGCAAGCAACTCGCGCTCGACCTCGGCATCATCATCCCGCCCGTCCACATCCGCGACGACCTCCGCATGCGCCCCGGCGCGTACCGCTTGCTCATCAGCGGCGTCGAGATCGCCTCGGGCGAGATCCAAGCGCACCGCTACCTCGCCATCGATCCCACGGGCAGCGCGCTCGATCACCTGCCCGGCGTCGCCACCACCGAGCCCACCTTCGGCCTCCCCGCGAAGTGGCTGCTGTCCTCGGACCGCACGCGCGCCGAAGCCGCAGGTTGCACCGTCGTCGACGGCGCCGCGGTCATCGCCACGCACATCACCGAGATCCTCCGCCGCAACGGCCACGAGCTGCTCGGCCGTCGCGAAGCGCAAGAGCTGCTCGACATCGCCGCGAAGCACAACCAGAAGGTCGTCGAGGAGCTCATCCCGCACCTGATGTCGGTGGGCCAGGTCATCCAGGTGCTCCGCAACCTGCTTCGCGAAGGCGTCTCCGTCCGCGACATGCGCACCATCCTCGAGGCGCTCGCCGATCACGCCCACGTGATGAAGAACCCCGACGACCTCACCGAAGCTGTTCGCCAACGCCTCGCTCGCCGCCTCACCCGCGCGCAGATGTCGTCCGACGGCGCGCTGCGCCCGATCGTCCTCGACCCGCGCGCCGAAGCGCTGCTCCGTGACGGTACTGCGCGCTCGGCCCGCGGCCTGTCGAAGCTCACCGAGGATCTCGCGAACAAGGCGCGCGACTGCGCGATGCGCGACGAGCCGCCGATCGTCGTCGTGGCGCCCGACCTGCGCCGCGCGGTCGCGGGCATCGCCTCGCGCCACGTGCCGGGCCTCGCTGTCATGAGCTACCGCGAGGTCGACCCGACGATTCCGTTCATCACGCGCGCCGTGATCACCGCCGAAGCGGCGTAAGAGCCGCGAAGCTCGTCGACACGACGGAGGCGGGCTCCACGATGCACCCCCGATGCACCACCGATGTGCACGACCCGGGCACGCTCTTCGAGTAAGAACGCGACGCTCCGTACGCGGACTCGACCGCGAAGCTCGTCGACACCATGCCCATGTGTACCGACATTGCGGTGCGCCTCGGGTAGCTCGTGGGTACGAAGAGCGACCGCGTCAGACTCGCCGACACCGACGAGAACGTGATCAGCGATCGCAGATGGTTACGCGGGCACGGGCACTGCAATGCGACCGCTTCGATGCGGATCATGAAGTTCGAAGGAGCCACCATGCGCGACGCCGTCGCGAAGGTGAAGGCGGAGCTCGGGGATCAGGCGGTCATCATCTCCTCGCGTCAGGTTCGCAAAGGCCTGCTCGGCTCGGCGGTCGAGATCTCCGCTGCCATCGACGACGGCGACGAGGGCCGCGCGGTCGACCCGGCACCAGCGCCGGCGTTCACGCGCGGCAACCCGTACGCGAACCCCGCCGTCCAAGCGGCGAAGAAAGACGCGGACAGCGACGAGCTCGAGAAGGCGATGGCGCCTCTTCGCAGCGAGCTGCGCTCTCTGCGCGCCATGGTTCGCTCGAACAACGCGCCGGCTCCTGCGCCCGAGACGAAGAAGCTCGAGGCCGAGATCGCGGCGCTGCGCCAGCTCGTCGAGAAGCTCACCTCGACGGCGCCCAAGAAGCTCTCGAAGATCGACGCGGCGATCGAGGATGCGATGCCGCTCGAGAAGGCGTCCGCGGAGTCCATCGCCGAGGCGGTGGCGGGGCTCGCCAGCAAGCGCCCGCGCGTCGAGCGCGAAGCGCCGCTCGTGGCGCCGAGCAGCGCGCGCGTCGTGATGCTCGTCGGGCCCACGGGCGCTGGCAAGACGACGACGATCGCCAAGCTCGCGGCGCATGCAGCGCTCGTCGAGGGGCGCCGCGTTCGGCTGATCACGCTGGACACGTTCCGCATCGGCGGCGTGGACCAGATCCGCACGTTCGCCGACCTCATCGGCGTCCCGCTGACGGTGCTCGACAACGCGGCGGATCTTGCCGACGACATCGAGCAGAACGACGGCGAAGACGAGCTCACGCTCATCGATACGGCGGGCCGCAGCCCGCGCGATACGGCGCACGTCGTGGAGCTCGCGACGGCGATCGCGTCGATCCGTGACCTCGAGGTTCACCTCGCGATTCCGGCGCACGCATCGGCGCACGCGATCGACGAGCTCGTCACGCGGTACACGCCGCTGTCTCCGTCGCGCCTCTTGTTCACCAAGGTGGACGAGCAGGAAGCAGTGCCCGAGCTCCTCGAGGCACCGCGCCGTACGCGGCTGCCCATCACGTGGGTCACCACGGGGCAGCAGGTCCCCGAGGACCTCGAGCAGCCGACGGCGAAGCGCCTCGGTCACCTCGCCGCTCACGGAATCTCCACCCCCTCTCGCACGCGAGCCGCCTAATCCAATGACCGATCAAGCAGCCACCCTCCGCGTGATCCGCGGCGGCGACAAGACCCCCTCCGGGCCGATCAAGGCAATTCCTCCTCGGCGCGCGATCGCGGTGTCGGGCGGCAAGGGCGGTGTGGGCAAGAGCACCGTCGCGCTCAACCTGGCGATCACGCACTCGCTGATGGGAGCGCGCACGCTGATCGTCGACACCGACCTCGGCATGGCAGATCTCAATCTGCTGCTCGGCGTCGCGCCGGAGCGCAACGTGCTCGACGCCCTCGGTGGCGCGAGCATCGAAGATGTTCTCCAGCAGGCACACGGCATCTCGCTGTTGCCAGCGCTCAACGGCAGCTACGTGCTGTCCAACCTCGGGCCGGCGGCGCAGGGGCGCATCCTCGAGATGGTCGCTTCGCTCGCGTCGAGGTTCGACACGCTCGTCGTCGATATCGCCGCTGGCATCGGTCAGATCCAGACGACGTTCGCGAGTGCGACGACGGACACGCTCGTCGTCGTGAACCCCGAGCCGCTGTCGATGGCCGACGCGTACGCAGCGCTCAAGGTGCTGTCGACGGAGCAGGGCGTCCGGCACGCGTACATCGTTCCCAATCGCGTCACGTCGCGCGCGCAAGCGGACGAGGTGGTCGCGCGGCTGTCGGCGCTCGTGAATCGGTTCCTCGATCTCGAGGTCACCGCGTTGCCCTACATCCCGGCGGATCCCGCCGTCAGCGAGAGCGCGCAGATCGGCGTTCCTCTCGTGATCAATGCACCCGACTCGCCGGCCGCACGCGCGATCCGCCAGATCGTCCGCGTCCTCGGCGCGCTGTCCCACAACACCAATACCGATGCGTCTTGGTTCCGTGCACCCGTGCGGGCCACCGGAGGTTCTCGATGAAGGCGTACTCGGCGCAGCTCAAGCGCCCCACCAAAGAACGCGATGCCCTGATCGCTTCGCATCTCGATGTGGCTCGTCGCATCGCATCGCGCATCGCGCGTCGGTGCCCGGCGTTCATCGCCCGCGAAGACCTACACGCGGCCGCGATGCTCGGATTGACTGAGGCCGCCGAGCGCTACGACTCGACGCGCGAGGAGCCGTTCCTCGGGTTCGCCGAGAAGCGCATCCGCGGCGCGATCCTCGACGAGCTTCGTCGCGGAGACATCATGCCGCGCCGCACCCGTCAACTTGCCCGCAAGATCGGCCACGCGATCGCGCAGCTCGAAAAGGACTTCGGTCGCCCGCCGATCGACGAGGAAGTCGCCGAAGCACTTGGCGTTTCCCTCGACGAGTACAAGAACGAGCTCGAGCAATTGGTGCACGTTCAGGTTGGCTCGCTCGATGCAGACTCGACCGAGGGTATGGCGAATTCTGACGCGTCCCCGGAGCTCCAAGCCTCCAAACAAGAAATCCTGCGTCAGGTCCGCGAGGCTCTCCCGCACCTCGAAGCACGCGATGTTCTCGTGCTGAGCCTCTACTACAACGAAGAGCTCACGTACCCGGAGATCGGGGAAGTCCTCAAGGTCACCACCTCGCGTGTGTGCCAGCTCCACGGTCGTGCGATCGCTCGGCTCCGCGCCGAGATCGATCTCGCGCCGACGAAGGAGGCAGCGTGAGCAGCGGCATCTATCTCGCGACGGCAGGTGCTGTCGCGCAATCCAACGCACTCGACGCGACGGCGAACAACATCGCCAACGCGACGACGACCGGCTTCCAAGCTGATCGCATCACGTTTCGCGAAGCGCTGTCCGGCGCGAAGTCACCCGACACGTCGCTCGTCTCCGCGGGCACGAAGCGCGTGGACACGCAGTACGGCGCGCTCGCGCAGACGGGCAACCCGCTCGATCTCGCGATCGAAGGCGATGGCATGTTCGCCGTCGACACGCCGAACGGTCCGCGCTTCACGCGCGCGGGCAACTTTCGCCTCGATACAGAAGGCACGCTCGTCACCGTCGACGGATTCAAGGTCCGCGGTGAAGGAGGCCCGATCAGGATCCCGCCCGACACCAAGGTCATCGACGTGGGCTCGGACGGCAGCGTCAACGCCGACGGCGAGAGCATCGGCAAGCTCGAGCTCGTGAAGTACAAGTACAACCAGCTCAAGCGCGAGGGAGGCACGCTGTTCTCGGCATCGGGACAGCCGGATGCCACCGAGCCGCCGCTCGTTCGCAGCGGGATGCTCGAGTCCTCCAACGTCAACGTCGTGCGCGGCGTCGTCGATCTCGTGAAGGTGTCACGCACCTACGAGTCGCTGATGCGCGTGATTCAGGGCTACCACGATGTCGAGAGCCGCGCGGCGCGCGACCTCGGCGGACCCAAGTGAGCACGGAGTAACCAATGTTCAGATCACTCTCGACGGCAGCAACGGGCATGGAAGCCCAGCAAACGCGTCTCGACGTCACCGCGAACAACATCGCGAACGTGTCGACGAACGGCTTCAAGAAGGAGCGCGCCGAGTTCGCGGACCTCATGTACCAGACGGTTCGCGCCGCCGGCAGCGCGACGGGCAACGGCACGCCCGCACCCGACGCGACCGAGATCGGCCTCGGTGTTCGCCTCGCGGCGACGTCGAAGGAGAACACGCAAGGCGAGCTTCGCCAGACGGGCAACCCGCTCGACGTGGCGATCGAAGGTCACGGCTACCTCCCGGTAACGCTGCCGAACGGTGACACCGCATACACGCGCAACGGTGCGCTGCACATGACCGCCGAGGGCCGCCTGGTGAACGCCGAGGGCTACGCGATCGCGGGTGACATCACGATTCCGTCGGATGCGACGAACGTGACCATCGGCGCCGACGGAACGGTCAGCGCGATGATGCCCGGCGAGACGCAATCGGTAGAGCTCGGCCAGATCCAGATCGCGACGTTCGCCAACCCCGGCGGCCTCGCGTCGCTCGGTGGAACGCTGATGCGCGAGACCAACGCGTCGGGCTCGGCCGTCATCGGCGCGCCGGGCGAGGGTGCCTCGGGCTCGCTGCGCCAAGGCATGCTCGAGATCTCCAACGTCAATGTCGTCGAGGAGATGATCGATCTCATCTCGGGACAGCGCGCGTACGAGATCAACTCGCGCGTGATCAAGGCGGCCGACGAGATGCTCGGCCAGACGGTGCAGCTGCGATGAAGGCGCTCGCGGCATTGATCGTCGTTCTCGCGGCGAGTGCCGCGACCGCAGCGCCAGTCGAAGATGCGATGCGCGAGCAGATGCTCCCGTCGCTGCCGGCCAACACAGACATCGCCAAGGTCTACCTCCCGGCGAACCTCGCGAAGCTCGATGTCGATTCCTCCGATGTTGTCGTGGAGCTGCCGCGTCAGCTCGCGGTGGGCCGCAAGAGCGTGAAGGTCACCGTACGCGGACAGCGTTCGGTGTTCGTGCCCGTTCTGATCGGCGAGCTCGCCGACGTGGCGATCGCCGAGAGGTCGCTCGCCGTGGGCCAGATGATCACCGCGGACGACGTGCGCATCGAGACGCGCGCTGTCGACGGCAAGAGCTACGCGAAGGGGGGCGTCGTCATCGGCAGCAAGGTGGCCAAGGCCGTCAAGGCTGGCGCGTTCGTCGGCGACAAGGACATCACGCTGCCGCCTCCGCTTCCCCGCGGAACGCAGGTCGCCATCGTCATGCAGCGCGGCGCGGTCCGCGTGCGCGGCGAGGGAACGCTCGAGCTCGTCGCTCGTCCCGGTGAGACGGCGACGGTGCGGCTCGCACATAACAAGACGATCGTCCGGGGCACGTTGGTTGCACCAGCCACTGTCGTCCTCGGAAACGCGCCATGAAATCCATCACCAGTTTCTCTCGTCTCGCACTCGTCGCGATGGTCGCTGCGGGTTGCACGTCGCACATCGCACCCTACAAGCCGAAGAAGCGACAGCTCGACGCTGGCGAGTTCGGCGAGCGAAGCGTGGCGCAGAACGGTAGCTTGTACGCCGAGGGCACGCCGGGTCTGTTCGAAGATCCGACCGCGGGCCGTGTCGGCGACATCCTCCTCGTCCGCATCGACGAGAAGGACCTCGCGTCGAACAACGCGGACACGAAGCTCGACAAATCTGACGACACGCAATACGGCATGCCCGCCGCGTTCGGCTTCGTGGCCGCGCTGAAGGCGAAGTATCCCGACGTGGATCCCGCGAAGTTGTTCGCGACGGCGTCGAGCCAGAAGTTCTCGGGCCAAGGCTCGACGGCGCGCTCGGGCCAGGTCAGCGCGACGCTGTCGGTGCGAGTTCGCGGGATTCTCCCGAGTGGTGACCTCTTCATCGAGGGCACGAAGGTCGTGATGGTCGGCGCGGAAGAGAAGCACATCTATCTCTCGGGCATCGTCCGCCGCATCGACATCAACGAGGACAACTCGGTCCTGTCGTCGCGCATCGCCGACGCGGAGATCGAATACACGGGTCGCGGAGACATCAGCGACACGCAACGCCGCGGCTGGGCAAGCCGCGCCCTCTCGAAGATCTGGCCCTTCTGATGCGCGCTCTCCTCGCCCTCCTGTTCGTCGCGGCTGCCGCAGGCAACGCCGCTGCGGATCGCATCAAGGACCTCGCCACCATCGGCGGAGTCCGCGAGAACCACCTGACCGGCTTTGGCCTCGTCGTGGGTCTCGACGGCACCGGCGATGACACGCGCTCGCCGATGGTGAAGTCCGGCTTGACGAAGATGCTGAAGCGGCTCGGCGTCACGATCGATCCGAGGGACCTCAAGTCCAAGAACGTCGCCGCCGTGATGATCACGGCGGAGCTCCCCGCGTTCGCGAAGCCCGGCATGGCGCTCGACATTCATGTCTCGTCGGTCGGCAACGCGCGGAGCCTCTCGGGTGGTCTCTTGCTCGCCGCGCCGCTCAAGGGCGCCGATGGAAGAACCTACGCGATCGCACAGGGCTCGCTCTCGGTCGGCGGCTTCGTCGCGAGCGGTGATACCGGCTCGACGACAAAGAAGAACCACACGCTCGTCGGCACCGTGCCGAGCGCAGCGATCGTCGAGCAGGGCGCACCGACGCAGCTGCCGACCAAGCAGATCGCGCTGGTCCTCAAGCAGCCGGACTTCACCACGGCGACGCGCATGCGCGACGCGATCATCGCGGTGCTCGGCCCGAACAGCGCGCGCCTCGGCGACGGTGCTGTCGTGGTGGTGCCGATTCCCCAGGCGGCCGAGTCGCAGGTGGGTGAGCTGATCACGAAGCTCGAGGCGATCGAGGTGGATCCCGACGTCCGGGCCAAGGTCATCGTCGACGAGCGCACCGGTACGATCGTCATCGGCGAGGCCGTCACGCTGCGCACCGCCGCGATCACCTACGGCGGCCTGACCGTCGAGATCGGCGAGACGCCGACGGTCTCGCAGCCGACCGAGTTCGGCCGCGGCGACACGAAGGTCGTCGGTCGCACGGACATCAAGGTCAAGGAGGGCGAGAACTCGCTGCGCATCGTGAACAAGGCGGCCACCGTCGGTGATGTCGTCTCGGCGCTGAACGCGCTCGGGGCAAAGCCTCGCGATCTCGTCGCGATCCTGCGCGCCCTCAAAGCGAGCGGCGCGCTCCGCGCTGATCTGGAGACGATGTGACCGCGGTCTCGGCCATGAAGGGTGCACCCGAACCGCCGAGCCAGGCGGAGCAGGCGAAGACCGCCGCGAAGCAGCTCGAGGCGTTCTTCCTGCGGCAGTTGCTCGCGGAAGCGCGCCCCGCAGGTGGCGGCGGCATCGATGGTGGATTCGCGGGCGACACGTTCAAGCAGATGCTCGACGACGCGCTCGCCGAGAAGATGTCGGGCGCGGGCGGGCTCGGCATGGCGTCGATGTTTCAAGCGCACCTCGATGGCAGCGCCAAGATCGCCGCGACCAGTGCGCACCGACCCGAGCTCGCGCCCGGCGTGAATGGTCCCGCGCTTCCGTTCGCGTCGATGCCGGATCCCGCCACCCTCGGTCCCGAGCTGAACGGCGCGCCGCGCTTCGCGTTGCCCGTCGCAGGTCGCGGCACGAGCGGATACGGCGCGCGCATCGATCCGATCCATCACACGCACTCGATGCACAACGGCTTCGACTTCGCGGCGAAGACCGGCACGCCTGTCGGCGCTGCGCGCGGCGGCGAAGTCATTCACGCAGGTCCCGCCGGCACGTACGGCAACCTCGTCACCGTCCGTCACGAGGACGGATTCGAGACGCGCTACGCCCACCTCTCCGAGGTGCATGTCAAGAAGGGCGATCGCGTGGAGACCGGCGCCGACATCGGGGCGGTGGGCTCGACGGGGCACTCGACGGGACCCCACCTGCACTTCGAAATCCGCAAGGAAGGCAAAGCCTTAGACCCGAAGCCCTATTTACCTCTACATGGTCCTCGAAACTGGGCGACCCGCTAATTCAGACACCATGCGGATCGACCCGAAGCACACCGTTGTAAGCCCCGTCGTCGCGAAGACCGTTCGCGATCCGGTTGTCCCCAAGCACGACGAAAAGGGCTCCGCGACGGTGGTCGAGCTTTCGAACGCCGCGAAGGTGGCGACCTCGGGTTCCGAGTCCACCGACAAGGTCGCGCGTGTTCGCGAGCTGATCGCGAAGGGCGAGTACAAGGTCGATCTCGATCTGCTCGCCGCGCGCATCTGCGAAGACGAGATCCTCGGTCGAGGTGACTCGTGAACGCCGACGCACAGCTCGAGCAGCTTCGCCTGCTGGGTGAAGAGCTGCGCGTGCTCTTCGCCGACGAGCGTCGCGCGATCAGCACGCTCGATCACGCAAAGCTCGAGGAGCTCGCGGTCGCAAAAGCGCAGCTCGCGCAGCACCTCGACAAGCTCCGCGCTTCTCTCGATGCAACCGACCCCGTCGTTCGCGATCTGTTCATCGCGATCCGCGCCGAAGCGCAAGCAACCGCGCTCCTCGCGTCCGCTGCCACGCAAGCCGTGCGCAGCCTCCTCGGCTACAAGCCCGCGAACGCGTACGACCGCCTCGCTCGCCAGCAAACCTCGGGACCAGGGAGGGTGCTCGCCACCTACTAGCCATGTCGGACTTGTTCTCGCTCCTGTCGCTCGGATCTGCCGGTATCGCCGCGCAGAACTCGGGCATTTCTATTGCGAGCAATAACGTCGCGAACGCCAACACGGAGGGCTACTCGCGCCAGCGCGTCGACTTGAACGCGTTGCAAGGGTCCCCGCTCGTCGGCGGTGTTCGCTCGGGTGCTCCGGATCGCATCGCCGACAATCTCCTCGGCGGCCGCATTCGCCTCGCGTCGAGCTCGCTCACGATGTCCAAGACCAGCGCGATGGCGCTCGGTGATCTGGAGAGCCGCATCACGTCGGGCCCGTCGCTCGGACAGAAGCTGTCCGAGATGTTCGCGAGCTTCGGCCAGGCCGCAGGAGCGCCGACCGATCCCATCGCACGCACGGCGGTCGTCGAGTCGATGCAGCAGCTCGTCGAGGGCGTTCGTCGCCGCGCGGCGGAGCTCGCCGACATGCAGAAAGAGTTCAACCAGAGCATCCGCGAGAAGGTCGCGAAAGCGTCCGAGCTCGCGGAGCGTCTCGCGCAAGCAAACCTCGCGGTAGCCAAGACCAACGATGGCGTCGCGAAGGATCAGCGCGACATGGTGGCCAAGCAGCTGTCCGAGCTCGTCGGCGGAACCGCGCGTGTCGATGCCGATGGCCAGATGCGCTTCGTCCTCGACGGTGGCGCCGTGCTCGTCGATGGCAAGCGCGCAGCAAAGCTCGAAGCCGGCACGGATCCCGTGACCGGCGATGTCACCGTTGCCGTCGTCGACGGAAACGCGAAGCGCGATGTCACCGGCTCTATCACCGGCGGCTCCGCAGGCGCGCTCATCGGCGTGCGCGACGGTGCGCTGAAGCAGGCGCGCACGGACCTCGATCAGTTCGCGTTCGATCTCGCGACATCGTCGAACGCCACGCATCGCACGTTCGCGGGCATGGATGGCGTCAGCGGACGCGATCTGTTCACGCAACCGACGACCGTCGCCGGCGCTGCCGCGGCACTCGCGATCGATCCCGGCATCGACGCCGACCCGGACACGCTCGCGCTCGGCGCGGTGGGTGCGGGGCAGGGCTCCAACGCGGGCGCGCTCGCGCTGTTCCAGAACGCGACGAAGCCACTCGCCGCGAGCGGTCGCACGCTCGGTGATTCGGCGCTCGAGTTCGCGAGCAAGATCGGCCGCGCTGCGTCCACTGCCAATGCAGATGTCTCGCGGGACGAGCTCGTGTCACAGCACCTCGCGTCGCTTCACGACTCGCTGTCCGGCGTCGATCTCCAGGAGGAGATGACGAACCTGTCGCGCTTCGAGCACGCCTCGTCGGCGATGACGAAGTTCGTCTCTACCATCGACGGTCTCCTCGGAGATCTCATCGATCGTCTCTAGCCCATAGGCCACCATGCGCATCACCGGTAACCGAATGATCGACGTGGCGGCCAACGCCAATGCTGCAAACCTGTCGCGCGCCGCGAAGGCCGCGAACGAAGCATCGAGCGGACTGCGCGTGGGAAAGCCGAGCGACGATCCGGATGCGTGGGCAGCGGCGGAGCGCGCGTCGATGAAGAAGACGCTCGCCGGCGGCTCCGTCGGTGCGCTCGAGGCGGGACGCGAGCGTCTCGCGGTGACGGATCACGCGCTCGCTGGCGTGGGTGACGCAC
Organism: Pseudomonadota bacterium; assembly: GCA_023428295.1. GTDB lineage: Bacteria > Myxococcota_A > Polyangia > Haliangiales > Haliangiaceae > JABFXX01. The sequence goes on along the minus strand of JAEYYV010000069.1, from coordinate 27,468 downwards.
TCTCGAAGATGCGCGAGCTCGCCACGCAAGGCGCGAACGCGACGTACAGCGCAGACGATCGCGCGCAGATGGCGGTCCAGGTTCGCGCGATGTTCGCCGCGGCGATCGACTCGGCGAACACGCAAACCGCGAACGGCGAGTACGTCCTCTCGGGATCCGCGACGACCGCGGCGCCGTTCTCGGCGACGGGCGTGTACGTGGGCAACAGCGACGTTCGCAACCTGCCGATCACCGACGACGCTCTCACGGGCTCGGCGGTCGCTGGCTCGGCACTGACGGCAGCGTCGGGAATCGACGTGCTGCCGCTGTTCGATCGCGTGGCACGCGCTCTCGAGACGAATGACGTCGCTGGGCTGCAGGCGTTGCTCGGCGACATCGCCACGGCGACCAAGCAAGTCGGTCTCGCGCGCACGCAGACAGGCGGCACGATGAACGTCCTCGACGCCGCGCTCTCCGCTCACGCGGATCTGAACGCGCACCTGACGAACGAAGTCTCTCGTGCCGTCGAGGCGGACATCGTCGCGTCTGCATCGAATCTCGCGAAGGCGACCCAGGCGCTCGAAGCGTCTCGCGCGATCACCTCGCACATCGTCGCCGTCGTCAATCCGACGAGATAGCGACTCGTCAACTTCGCCCTAAACGATCTCGGAATTGGGCGAACGAGATAAGTGGGACCGACGAGGTCCGAACCCGAAACGAAAACAACTCTCTCAAGGATTCAGACAATGGGCCTCTCGATTCTCACCAACGTTGCTTCTCTCAATGCTCAGCGTAACCTCACCGGCACTCAGGACGCCCTCGCGTCCTCCATCAGCAAGCTGTCGTCCGGCATGCGCATCAACAAGGCTGGCGACGACGCCGCGGGCCTCGGCATCAGCGAGTCGCTGAAGTCGCAGATTCGCTCCATCTCGCAGGCGCAGCGCAACGCGAACGACGGCATCTCGATGTCGCAGGTCGCGGAAGGCGCGATGAACGAGATGCAGGGCATCGTCTCGCGTATGCGCGAGCTGTCGGTGCAGGCGGCGAACAGCACGCTCGGCAACACGGAGCGCGGCTACATCCACACCGAGTTCAAGCAGCTGTCTGCCGAAGTCGATCGCATCAGCAAGGTCACGAGCTTCAACGGTCAGGACCTCCTCGACGGTGACGCCTCGACGGGCCTCACGTTCCAGGTCGGCATCTACAACACCACCGACGACCGCATCTCGATGAGCATCACCAAGCTCAACACGTCGACGCTCGGCGCGACGGCGGCCTCGCTCAAGATCCAGGCGCAGAACCTGGGCTCGGCCGGTGGTGCGCAGAAGGCGATCGGCGTGTTCGACGCGGCCATCAAGCAGCTGTCCGCGGCGCGCGCCAAGGTCGGCGCCTCGCAGAACCGCATGGCGGTCACCGTCTCGAACCTCGCCACGTCGCACGAGAACCTGTCTGCCGCGAACTCGCGTATCCGCGACGTCGATGTCGCGTCGGAGACCGCGGCGCTCACGAAGGCGCAGATCCTGAGCCAGGCCGGTCTCGCCGTCCTCGCGCAGGCGAACCAGCTGCCGCAGTCGGCGCTCTCGCTCCTCCGCGGCTAGTTCGCGCTGACTCCGACCCGTAGGAACCTTCCATGAGCACCATCACGTTCAACGGCCTCTCGACCGGTCTCGACTCCGCGTCGATGATCGAGCAACTGGTGAACGTGGAGCGCGCGGGCGCCAACTCGGCGACCACACGGAAGGGAAACCTCGATACTCAGAAGAGCATCGTCAACAGCCTGTCCTCCGGGCTGTCGGCGCTTGCCACCGCGGTGCGCGCGATGGATCTCGACAGCGAGATCAAGCCGCGCACCGCAACCAGCTCCGACGCTCGTGTCAGCGTGGCGGCCTCGGCCGGCGCGACTCCGGGTGTCCACGACCTGCGAGTGAAGTCGCTCGCGGTGTCGCAAGTAACGCAGTCGCGCTCGTTCTCGAGCTCGAGTGCAGGCGTCCTCGGCGCGGGCAGCGTCGCGATCACCGTCGACGGCACCACGAAGAACGTCTCGTGGACCGCCGACGATTCGCTCGACGTCATCGCGGCGAGGATCAACGACGCAGACGCCGGCGTGACCGCGTCCGTCGTGAAGGTCGCGGAAGGCGAGTACCGCCTCGTCACGATGGCCAAGGACAGCGGCACCGCGAAGGCGCCCACGTTCGTCGACTCCGGCGATGGTCTCGATCTGGCGAACGCCGCCAACATCAAGCGACCTGCGGAGAACGCCGTCATCAACGTCAACGGCATCGATATCACGCGACCGAGCAACACGATCACCGACGCGATCGCGGGCATGACGCTCACGCTCAACTCGGTGCACGCCGAGAGCGACCCGATCGGGAAGGTGACGGTCTCGCTCGATTCGAAGGCGCTGACGGACAAGGTCCAGAAGATCGTCGACGCGTTCAACAGCGTGAATGCCTCGTTGCACAACCAGCTCGATTACACGGGCACCAAGAAGGGCGACAACACGCTGTTCGGCGACAGCACCCTTCGTGGACTCCAGAGTGCACTGGCAACGCTCAAGACCAACGCGTACGGCGAGAACACGACGCTCTCCGCGATCGGTATCTCGATCGACAAGGGCGGCGCCATGACGCTCGACAGCGCCAAGCTCGTCGAGGCCGTCACCAAGGATCCCGACGCTGTCTCGAAGATCTTCCTGACCAACGGCTTCGCGACGGCGGTCACCGACCTCACGGATCGGTACACGCGCTCGGACGGCCTGCTCTCGGCGAAGACGCAGGCGCTGACCGACCGGCAGAAGGTTCTCCAAGACCAGATCGATCGCATCAACAAGAAGGCGGACGATCTGCAGTCACGCCTCGAGAAGCAGTTCGCTGCTCTCGAAGAGGCGATGTCGAAGCTGAAATCTCAATCCTCGTACCTCTCGGCCATCCTCTAGGTTCTCCATGTACGCCGCAAATCGAGCCACCAACGCGTATCGCTCCGTCGATCTCAACTCGGCCCCGAAGCACGAGATCCTGCGCCGTCTCTTCGAGCGGTTCCTCCAGGATCTCGAGCAAGGTCGCATCGCGATCAAGGCGAAGGACATCGTCGGCAAGAGCAAAGCTCTCGACCATGCCGTCGCGATCGTGAACGAGCTGCGAGCATCGCTCGACCACACCGCATCCCCGGAGATGTCGGCGAACCTCGACCAGCTCTACTGCTTTGTCACCGAGCGTATCTACGCGGCGAGCGTGAAGCTCGACGCGAAGCCGCTCGACGAGGCGACCAAGCTCATGACCGAGATCTCCGCGGCCTTCCGCGAAGCGATGACGCGCCGATGAGCGCCTTGCTGCGCGAGCTCGTCGAGCTGACGCCGCTGCCGCCCGAGGGCGACGCGGAGGCGATCCTCGCCGCGTTCGACGCGATGTTCGAGGCGCGCCAGGAGGTGCTCTCGCGCATGACAGGGCGCATCGCCGACACCGACGAGAACCGCGCGATGGTGTGCGAGCTCTCCGCTCGCGACGCCGCCTGGGAGAGAGCCTTGGCCGCCGCACGCGACGCTGTAGGTGCGGCACGCAGCGGCACCAAGGCGCTTCGCAGCTACGCTCGCTGACGGCGGGTTTGACGATCGTCAATCCGGCCCACGCCTGTAAGTGGCGAGAATCGCTCGGCGAACGCTGGCGTGGCAGTTGTAGAAGCATCCGCTGCGCGCCGATACGCGCCTCGGAGAATCTCGATGAAGCTCTCGTCCACCGCCAAAGTCTCTGTCCTCGACGGCAAGTCCGTCCTCGTCACCGGCGGAACCGGTTCGTTCGGCAAGGCGTTCGTCAGACGAGCGCTCGAGTCGAAGGCGAAGAAGATCATCGTCTTCTCGCGCGACGAGCAGAAGCACTACGAGATGTCGCGCACGATGACGGACAAGCGCCTGCGCTTCTTCGTCGGCGACATCCGCGATCGCGATCGCCTGATGGCCGCGTTTCGCGATGTCGACATCGTGGTCCACGCGGCCGCGATGAAGCACGTACCGATCTGCGAGTACAACCCGATCGAAGCCGTGGCGACCAACGTCAACGGCGCGAAGAACATCATCGAAGCCGCGATCGCATGCGGCGTCGAGCGCGTCATCGGCCTGTCCACCGACAAAGCGGTCTCGCCGGCCAACCTCTACGGCGCGACCAAGCTGTGCATGGAGAAGCTGCTCATCAGCGCCAACGCGTACTCCGGCGATCGCCGCACGCGCTTCTCGCTCGTTCGCTACGGCAACGTGATGGGCTCGGCCGGCAGCGTGATCCCGCTGTTCCGCAAGCAGATGCGCGACGGCCAAGTGACGATCACCGACCCGCGCATGACGCGCTTCTGGATCGACATGGGCGATGCCGTCGCCCTCGTGCTGCGCGGGCTCGAGCTCATGTCGGGCGGCGAGATCTTCATCCCCAAGCTCCCCACCAGCGACATCGAGACGCTCGCCGAAGCCGTCGCCCCCGGCACCCCGCGCGCGACGATCGGCATCCGACCCGGCGAGAAGCTCCACGAGAAGCTCATCGGCGACGAGGAAGCGCGCCGCACGTGGGATTGCGACGACGTCCTCGTCGTGTGGCCCGAGTTCCAGTTCCACGCGAACACGCTCGACAACCTGCCTCGCGGAACGCCGGTCCCGGCAAACTTCGAGTACTCGAGCGACACCGCGCAGCCCCGCCTCGACCTCGACGCGACCAAAGCGATGGTTGCCAAGGTCGCATGAGTCTATGATCCGCTCGTGACCACGAAAGCGCGGGTTCTGTTTCGCGCGGACGCGTCACACGCTATCGGCTTCGGCCACGTCGCGCGCATCGTCGCGCTGATGGAAGAAGCAGAAGCACGCGGCCTCGATGTCGTCCCGCTGTTCGGCGGCGACGACGCGGCCGTTCGCTCGTGGGGCCGCGATCGCGGGCTCGCTCACCTCGATGTCCGCGAGTGGTCCGCCACGCAGGTCGTCCAGGCCTCCGAAGACCCGCGCGTCAACGCGATCGTCATCGACGGCCCACCGCTCGCACGAGCGCTCGTCCCCAAGATGCCGCCCCGCGTCCGCACTGTCGTCATCGACGACTCGGGCAAGCTCTCCTATCCGATGACCGCGGTCGTGAATCACAACGTTCACGCACCGACGCTCGCTGCGTCCTATCCGCACGCCAAGCTGCGTCTCCTCGGCCGGCGCTACTTGATGCTCCGCAAGGACATCCGTCGCTACACGCGCGGCTCGTGTCGGCCCATGGCCTCCGCGCGCCCGCGCGTCTTGATCACGTTCGGCGGCTCCGATCCGGTGAACGCGACGAGCCGCATCGTGTCGCTCGTGCCCGAGGATCGCGCGCTCGAGCTCGTCGTGGTCGCGGGCCCCGGCTTTCGCCACGACGACTCACTCGCCGCCGCCGCGAAGCTCGCGACGGAGCGCGGACACGTCGTCGACATTCGCCGCGCGCCCGAGGATCCCGGCGCACTCTTCGTCAGCGCCGACGCAGCGATCTGCTCCGCCGGCGGCACGCTCGGCGAGCTCGCGTACCTCGGCTGCCCGGCGCTCGCCTACGCGATCGTGCCGGACCAAGTGGTCCCCGCGCGCATCCAGATCCGCGATGGGCTCATCGCCGGCGGCCGAACGCTGTCCGAGACCGACGACGACACGCTGCGCTCGGACATCCTCGCGTTCCTCCTCGACGACAAAGGACGGCGCGAGCAGCGGCAACGCGCGCTCGCCACCGCCGACTCCGACGGCGCACGCCGCATCATCGACGAGGCCGTCCTCGGCGCGTGACCCGGGACGCGGAGAGATTGGAACGCTGTGCCTACTCGCGCGCGGCGTCGGTCTCGAGGCCGCGCTGGATCCACAGCGGCATCGTCTTGTGCTGAGCGGCGCGCGCCTCGCCGCGGAGCGCCGCGAGGTTCGTCGCCATGATCGAGTCGGCGAGCTGGCGAAGCGCGTGGGCCGCTTCGTCGTTCGCGCGCGTCGCGATCGTGCCGACGCCCGCGGTGAGCGAGCCCGCGAGGGACGGCGTGCGCTTGATAGCTGCGATCAGCGGCGCGTGAATGAGCAGGCGATCGTGGATCATCGGCGTCATGCGGCGGAGCGCGTCGGCCTCTTGCGGCGTCGACAGCATGTTGCCGACGAGCGAGACGCCGAAGCGCGTCAGCGTGTCGACGATGGCGTTCGCGACCGCTTGATCCATCGGCCGGATCACGCCGAGGAGCTGCGGGATCGAGATGGCCTTGGACTCGTGCGACAGCGCGGCGTCGATGAGGTCCTTGTGCGTCTCGTCGATCGCGTGCTTGCGAACCACGCGATGGACAACGGCCTTGAGCAGCGCGTAGGCGTTGTGGAGCGACGTGAGCTGCGGGCACACGACCATCAGCTTGTGATCGGCGGCCGCGAAGAGATCGACGACGGTGAACGAGGTGCCGGCGCCGACATCGACGAGAACGACGTCGGTCTCGAGCTTGCCGATCGCGCGGAGGAGGCGGAGCTTCTGGGCGGCGCCGAGGTTCGCGGAGCCGGGGCGCGAGGTGCCAGCGGCGAGCTGGACGGTGGGCGTGACTTGGGTGAAGGTGGCGTCGAGGCTGTCGACGGCGCCGTCGATGAAGTCGCCGAGGTTGTGAGCGGGCCGCGTGACACCGAGGGCGGTGTGCAGGTTCGCCGCGCCGAGGTCGGCGTCGATGATGGCGACGCGATGGCCCGCACGCCCGATCGCGAGAGCGAGATTGGCGGCGACGGTGGTCTTGCCGACACCGCCTTTGCCACCACCGATCGCGATGATGCGTGGAGCCCTGCGTTTCATATGGGTGCCATTCGCGCGTGCGCGCTGGTGATGACGGGGAGGAGCTCGTCGATGACGCGGATCAGCGTGGTGAACAGCGACTTGGATGCGGCGAGGTACGCGGCCTCGTCAGCGTCGTGCGACGCGATGGTGATCGCGCGGTCGATGTCGCGCTGGGCGACGAGCGAGACGAGCTCCACGGGGCGGAGCGTGTCGGCGAGGATGCGCTCGACGCGGCGGAGCTCGCGGTCGGAGGCGCCCGACACGATCATGTCGATCGCGCGGTTCGCGAGCTGACGAGCGCGACGAAGGTGCGTGACGCGCGAGGAGAGACCGCGCTTCGCGGCGTGAATGCGCGCGTTGGCATCGACGGAGCCGATGACCGCGTCGAGTGTCGCGCGTGCGTCGACGGTGGCGAGGAGGGCATCGCGCACCGTGGCGAACGGGACGTGCTCCATGCCGTCGATGTGGCAGCCGCCTTCGGTGCAGTTGTAGACGGAGACGTCGGTGACCTCGCGCATCGCGTCGATGAACCAGCGGCGGAACAGGCCGAGCATGAACGAGGACGGCACGGTGCCGGAGTTGCCCCAGCCGGGGAGCTCGATGGTGCGCTCGCGTGCGGTGGCGGGGCCGCCGTTCGCCTTCATCTGGTGGAAGCCTGCGCTCCAACCCGCGACCTTCATGGTGCCGTCGGGCGCGATGTCGGCGCGCGCGTCGCCGTCGGACGACGTGGCGACGTAGTACTTGCCGCCGGGGAAGGAGAGATCGAGGCCGATGAAGACGATCGGATCGCACTTCCAGCGGCGGGCGAGCGTGAACGCCGAGGTGGCCACCGAGCCGCCGCCGACGAGGGCAGGCGTGGACTCGCCGAGGATGTCGTAGAGCCAGTCGTCGATCGGGCCGTTCGCGGCCATCGTGAACATGCCGCGGGCGGGGAGCTCGTAGAGGGCAGGGTGAACCGTGGCCGCGTTGACGAGGAACGACTGCGAGGTGTCACACGTCGCGAAGTGGTAGCGAACGTCTTGCGGATCCGCGCTGACGATGACGTCGGGCGTGATGCCGGCGGCGATCACGGGCTTCAGCGAGTGGCTGAAGCAGCAGATGACGACCTTGCCTTGCAGCTCGCGCAGCTGATCGATGGTCTTGGCGAGCGACGGTCCGGGGGCGACGATCACCATCGGCTTGCCGGCGAACCGATCGCCGACGTCGTCGACGGTGGGCCAGCGCGCGATGGACGGCAGGTTCGTGGTGCCTTGATCGATCCACGTGCGCGAGAACGTCGCGACGGTGTTCTGGTGCACGCGGAGATCCGCGAGGCTGTCGCGCGACATCGTCGAGCAGCTCTCGACGAGCTCGGGGTCGGCATCGACGGTGGTGCGTAGCGCCACTTGGTGCGGCGCCATCGGCGTCATCGTGCGCATCGCCGAGCCGAGCTCGACCGCGGAGCGCACCGTGATGACGGACGCCGGGACCGGTGCTTCGCCGACGAAGATCACGCGGAGCTGACCGAGATCCACGAGGATCTGCGCGACGTCCGCGAGGCCGTCGCCGACGAGGACGGCGACATCGCGCTCGAAGTCCCACGCGGCGGGCAGCATGGCATCGGCGACGATGGCGACGCCGAGTGGAACCTGTAGCAGGTCGGCGTCGGCGGGAAGCGGGCGCGCGAGCCACTGCCGCATGATCTCGGCGACGGAGCGCGTGCGAGCGATCGCGGCGCGCGCGGTCTCGATCGCGACGGGATCGACGAGCTCGATGTCCTGCACGGAGGCGTCGATGCGCGAGATGTCCGTGCGCGTGCGGCGCAGCTGCATCATCGTGGCGATCGCGGTGACCATGTCGTCCCGCTCGATCGCGGCACACAGGAGGTCACCGAGATGCGCGATCTCGGCGAGTGAGCGCTGCCATGCGGCGAGCGTCTCGGAGGCGTTAGGTTGCTGTGACACGCCAGTCCTTTTGCGGGATGTGTGCGTTGATCGCTTGCAGCGCCGGCTCGGCGCGAACGCCGCGGACGATGTCGCGATAGTCGACGGTGCGAGAAGCGAGCGAGTACCGCTCGTAGAGGCGGCGCACCAGCGTGAGATCAGCGTCGGTGTCGACGGTCCAGCGCAGGTCGGAGTCGTTGGTCTCGGCGAGCAGCTGATCCGTGCGGAACACCTGCGGCTGCTCGCGCACGAACACGGTAACGTGCTCGCGTGCAGCTTTGGACGTCGCCATGCGTGCCATGCGCTCGAGCGTGTCGCGATGGAACACCTCGCAGTCGAGGCCACGCGGAAACGTCTGGATGTCGTGCGTGTTGGATGCGTAGTCGATCGCGCCGGTGAGCTTGGCGACCACCCGGTCGACAACACCTGGATCGATGAGCGGACAATCGGACGTCACGCGAACGATCGCTTCCGCGTTGGACGCGCGCGCTGCGCCGAGATAGCGGTCGAGCACGTCGTGCACCGAGCCGCGATACACCTGGGTGTCGAGGCGCTTGGCCTCGAGGACGATGACGTCGTCTTCGGTACCCGTCGTCGTCGCGATCACGACATCGGCGAGCGAGCTCGCTGCGCGTAGACGCTGGATGCCACGAGCGAGCATCGTGTCGCCGCAGAGGTCGTGCATGACCTTGCCGGGCAACCGAGTCGAACCCATGCGCGCCTGGACGATCGCGACGGTACGCATGGCTCAGGCCTTCTCGAAGAGGTTGGCGGTGCAGTTGTCGTAGCCGTCGGCGACGCCGAGCTCGAGCGTGCGCACGAGCGTCAGGTCCGGATAGCGGCGTTGCCAGAGCGCACCGTGATCGCGCTTCCACAACGCGGATTGGTTGCCGCGGTAGAGCACCTCGGTGTCCTCTTGCTTCGACGAGCCGTACTCGATCGCGACGATGTACTTCGAGGAGATGCGATAGATCTCGTCGAGCGCACCGCCGATCGATTCGTACGCGATGTGAATCAGAACGCCGCTCGTGAACGCGAGGTCGAAGAACTTGTCGCGGAAGGGCAGGTCGAACGCGGTGCCTTGCAGCACGTTGAAGCCCGGATTGCGCGAGCGAGCGCGGTTGACCGCGTACTCGTAGGGCTCGATGCCATAGAGCTCCTCGACGCCGAGGCGGCGCAGGTACTCGAGGTTCCACCCGACGTTGCATCCCACTTCGCACACGCGCTTCGGTGTGATTCCGTCGAGCAAGCGGCGCCACGACGTGACGCGCTCCGGCTTCTCGTGATCGTTGCGGTCGAGGTACTCGCGGCCAAAGGCCGACTTCCACAACTTCGTTTGACTCGTGTTGTCCATTACGGGCTCCATAGGTAGACGTCGAATGCCTCGCGCTTCCCGATCTTGGTGAAGCCACAGGCGGTGAAACACGCGCGGCTTGGCGCGTTGGATTCATGAATCTCTGCGACGACAGCGCCGCACCACTTGGCGCATGCGAGCGCGATCGCTTTGCGTCCGATGCCGTGCCCTCGAGAGGACGCGGCGAGTGCGATCGAGATCCTCGCGTTCGCATCCATGCGTGCGTCGATGCGCACGGTGCCGACGGGCTCGCCGTACTGCTCGATGATCCAGATCGGCGATGCGGGCTCGACGATGCGCCTGCCGAACCAGCGGACGTGCTCGGAGTACGAGACGGGCTTCTGCGATCCGGACACCGCGCGAACGTCGGTGGCGAAGTTGTACTCGTACACGCGCTCGCGATCCGAGAGATCCGCGCGGCGGAGCGTCACGTCGTCGGCGTTCGGTTGCCAGGCGATGCTGAGCGCCGGCTTCATTGAACGACGAACTCTTGGATGAACAGGCGGCGAACCTTGTGCTCGCCGACGATGCCGGTGAGCGTGGTCATCACGTCCGCGCGGAGCTTGTCCTTGGCAGCGACACCGAGTGTGTCGGCGAGCTTGAGTCCCGAGAGGTAGCTGAGGAGTGCGTCGCGAATGACCTGCTTGTTCTTCTCGATCACCGCTTGCGAGTCGGCCTTCACGAGCTCGAGCTGAAACGTGACCTTCAGGTAGCGAGACTGTCCGGGCTCGTCGAGGTTCACGACGAACGGATCGAGCGGGATCACCGGGCCGGTGATCTCGACCTTCTCGTTGGTCTCGTGCTTCTCCTCTTGCGCTGGTGCGGCGTGCGCTGACTCCGCGGTTACCAGCTTGAAGGTGCCAAACCCACTCGCGCCTAGATTCAGCACGAGGAGGGCCAAGACGACCTTGGAGGTCTTCGCAGCCGGCGCTGGTGCTGCGGCTGGTTTGTCAGGCTCGTCGCTCATGTCGTGCCTTCCCAGCAACTGGTGTGCCGCGTGTCTCTCGTGCGTCCTCGCTGACTTGCGCGATCACGCAGATCGCATCGACGCCAGAAATGACGTCAGCGATCGCCGCGGCCCACGGCGGACAGCGACGCGAGTCCGATCTCCGCGAGCGTGTCCGCCGGCGGATCGGAGGCGATGTATGCACCATCGGAGCTGCGCTCGACGTGCGTGAGCCCCGGAAACTCCGACTCGAGCGCGTTGGTGATGAGCTCTCGTCGAGAACCACGCGCTGCGTGCGTGCTCATCGCGACGAGCTCCTCGTGGCGATCGATCGCATCACTGACGGCTTTGCGCAGCACCTTCGTCTCGAACGGCTTGTTGATGTACCGGAAGACTTCGCACTCGTTGATGCCTTGAAGCGCGGTCTCGAACGTCTGCCGTCCGGTGAGAAGGATGCGAACGGTGTCGGGGCGTAGGCGGCGCGCCGCGGTGGCGAGCTCGACGCCGGTCATGAGCGGCATCTCGTGATCCGAGACCAGCACCGCGATGTCGCGCGAGCACACCATCTCGAGCGCCGCCTTCGGATCGGTCGTCGCGACGAGCTCGGCGTCGACGGCGCGCAGCGAGCGAACGATCGCCTGGAGGAGAACCGGATCGTCGTCGACGCAGAGCACGATCGGGCGGCCAACCACGGGAACTTCGTCGGTCGTCACGGTCATGGCAGCCACTTTCTCCAGCCGCGTTGGCTGAACTTGCGCGCCACGGCCGTCAGATCCGCGAGGACCGCACGCATGGTGGGGTACCGCGCCGCAGGCGTCTTCTGCATGCAGCGCGCGACGAGCGCGACGAGCTCGCCGGGCAGCGCGCCATACGGGCTCGAGACGGCCGGTGCCGGAGCCTCGAGGTGCATCCAGCACGTCTGCGCGACGGTGTCGCCGAGGAATGGCGGTGCACCGTGCAGCATCTCGAACAGGAGGACGCCGAACGAGTACTGATCGGACAGCTCGTCGGCGGTACGCCCGCGCAGCATCTCGGGTGCGACGTAGCTCGGCGTCCCGACGATGAAGTCCGAGTCCGTGTAGCTCTCGCTCGCATCGCGGAGCTGGGACAGCCCGAAGTCGACGAGCTTCACGTTGTCGCTGCGCGAGAGGATCACGTTGTTCGCGCTGACATCGGCGTGGATGACGCCGCCATCGTGCGCAGTCGCGAGAGCGTCGCCGAGCTGGAGCGCGATCTGGATCGCGCGCTCGGGTGCGAGTGCGCTCTCGGTGAGGACGTTTGCGATGCTCTTGCCGTCGAGGAGCTCCATCGCGAAGTACGGGCGGCCGTCGGGGAGATAGCCGAAGTCGAAGACATCGACGATGTGCGGGTGGCGCAGGCGTGCAGCCGCGCGTGCTTCGCGCAAGAATCGCTCGCTCGTGCGTTCGCGACTGACCGTGTCGCGATGCAGCACCTTGAGCGCGTAGCGCCGCTCCAGCGCGACATGCTCGACGGAGAACACCGTGCCCATTCCGCCACAGCCGAGCCGCTCGATCAGTCGATAGTGATCCACGCGATCACCGGGCGCGAGCTCGCTCGTGATCACGCCGAGCAGTGGCCGCGGCGTGCGCGTGACGAACAACGCCTCGGCGCGCAGATCGCGTCCCGTGCGAACGGTCAGCACGAGATCGCACTCGCGCTCGTCGGTGTCGCGCAACCGAGCGATGCCGGTGACTGGACCCGACTCCGACAGATCCACGTTCGCGATGAAGGCGAGGCGCGCGATGATCGCCGTCGCGACGTGGGCGTCGACGGTGAGCTGCGCCAGCGAGTGCCCTCGGTTCTCCATCGAGAGGATGTAGCTCTCGTGATCGAGCGATGGATCGAGCGCCGGCTCGATCCACGCGACGTCCGCATGCGCGCGGAGCGCGGCAGCGATCAGTGCATCGGCAGCGGCGACGGGCGCGGAGACGTTCTCGACCCTTCGCCCGCGCGCCGCGTGAACCATTGGGGCTCGATTCGACCACTCCTCGCGCGCGTGTAGGTCGGCGAGTTTGACGCCGACCGTCGCACCGGCGTGCGCGATAACCTCGCGCATTCGCACGCACGATCGCTGGCATGTCGCTGGCAGATCGATGCGTCGTGGTCAGCGCTCCCCTTCCGATCGAAGGCACCATCGCGGCACCCGCCGGTGCGCGTCTGTTGATCGTCGATGACGATGCCCGCATTCGCAAAGCGCTCAGCGCAGCGATGTCGCGCGTTGGCTTCAACGTGTTCAGCGCCGAGGATGCGCCGACCGCGATCAGCCTCGCGACGCACACGCCGCCCGACCTCGCGCTCGTCGATCTCGAGATGCCCGGCGTTCGTGGCACCGAGGTGGTGAAGACGCTCAAAGAGATGCACGGTGCGGCCGTGTGGGTCGCGGTGCTGTCGGGATACGACGACGAAGAGACGCGCGCGCAGTGCTTTGCCGTCGGTGCGGACGACGTGATCACCAAGCCCGTGATGGCGACGGAGTTGCGTCGCCGCCTCATCGCCGTGGCGCGGATGCAGAAGTGTCACGTCGAGGATCGTCTCGCACGCGAGCAAGCGGATCGCTTGATGGCGTATGGCGCCGAGGCGTCAGCGATGCTCGCCCACGATCTCAACAACGGTCTCGCCGTCGCGCTCGCGAACATGACGTACCTCGAGGATGTCGTGGAGCTGGGCGCTGACGAAGCGAGCGCGCTGGCGGCCACGATTCACGCGCTGCGCCGAATGTCCGGCCTCGTGGCCAACCTCGTCGACATCGCGCGCTTCGAGGACGCATCGGTAAAGCCACGCCTCGCTCCCGTGGGTGTGCGTGCGCTTGTCGGTGACGTCATCGCGGTCCACGCGGTCAGCGAACGAACGTTGCACTTCGCGATCGATGCAACTCCCGAGCTGCTCGCGCAGTTCGATGGCGCGCTGATCGAACGCGTCCTTCATAACCTGGTCGGCAACGCGGTTCGCTACTGCAACGAAGGCGGCACCATCCGCGTGATCGCGCGGCCGTATGGTGAAGCCGGTGTCGAGATCGACGTCATCAATGACGGCCCGGTGATCTCACCCGAGCTGCGCGATCGACTGTTCGGGAAGTACGCGAAGGGCACCAACGGCAAGCGAGGCTTCGGCCTCTACTTCTGCCGCCTCGCATGCGAAGCGCACGGCGGAACCATTCACTACACCAGCGCCGACGAGGCTTCCTCATGCTTCCGGCTTCGACTCCCGGGTCGCTAGGTACCCGTTGATTACCCCAGGTTTTGCAGATAGTTCGGCGCCGATCTGGGTTTGGATCTACCCCGCCGGGGTAAATTTCTACCCCCTGCGATCCGTGTGTAGGTTTGGCTACCTAGCCAGAACTCCTAGATGGAAGTTTCGTAAGCTAACCCTCAGTTATCCCCAGTAGAGCAAAAAACGCGTGGCACGGTCGGTGCTTATTGGACCCGCCATGCAGGACTTCAACAGCTGGCGCACCTCCTTCGCTTCGGAAGTGGTGGGTGAGTCCCCCGAGATCCTCGACGCGCTCGAGACGATCCGCCGCGTGGCCGCCACTGATTGCAGCATCCTGATCACCGGCGAGACCGGCACCGGCAAGGAGCTGTTCGCCCGCGCCGTGCACCGCGGATCGAACCGCAAGAACCGCAAGTTCATCCCGATCAACTGCGCTGCGATTCCCGAGCAACTCCTCGAGTCGGAGCTCTTCGGTCACATCAAGGGCGCGTTCACGGGCGCCGTCAACGCGCGTCCGGGCCGCTTCATGTCGGCGCACGAAGGCACGATCTTCCTCGACGAGATCGGTGACCTCCCGCTGTCGGCGCAAGCGAAGCTCCTGCGCGTCCTCGAAGAGCGCGTCGTCTCGCCCGTCGGCGCCGACACGGACCTCCCGGTCGACGTTCGCATCATCGCCGCGACGCATCGGAACCTCGAGAAGATGGTCGAGGAAGGTACGTTCCGCGCGGACCTCTACTTCCGTCTCGCGGTCGTTCCCGTCGAGCTGCCCGCACTTCGCGAGCGCCCCGAGGACATCATCCGCATCGCCGAGCTCTGCGTCGCGCGCGCGAGCGAGAAGCTCGGCCGCAACGTCGCGGGGCTCGACACCGCCGCGCGCCAGACGCTCCTCGCGTACCACTGGCCGGGCAACGTTCGCGAGCTCGCGCACATGATCGAGCGCGCCGTTCTCCTCACGCGCGGCACCACGATCGTCGACGCGGACCTCCAGATCCCCGGCCGCAAGGTGAAGTTCGCGCGCGGCAGCCAAGAAATGAAGGTTCCGGCGCACTCTGCCCCTGCACACGCCGTGAAGCCGGTCGAGTCAACAACTGCCGTCAACATGCCGGCGCCGGTCCTGCCGGCCAACGACACCCTCGACCTCCGCTCTGCTCTCGAGAACCTCGAGCGCCAACTGATCGACCGCGCTCTCACCAAGGCCGGCGGCAACCGCACCGAAGCGGCTGCACTCCTCGGTCTCAACCGCACCACGCTCGTCGAGAAGCTCCGCAAGTACGCGGCGTAGACCAACCGTAGACCGACCACCCAACGTTTATTGCTCGGCGCTCGATCGCTGGGATCTAGTAGGAACGTGCCTCCCCCCTCAGGCGCGCCACGGGATCTCGCTCGGGCGCCGAGCTATTTTTTCGGCGTGTAACCTTCGCGGCGACGCCGTGCACAGTCTTCTCGTGCGCCATGGTTTGTGGCGCGCGGAAGGACCGTCATGCCACGCCTGGCTCTTGGGCTTCGTGCGTTCTCTGTGTGCAGCGCTCTCGCCGGTGTCGCGTTCGCGCAACCAGCCGGCAACGTCCCGATCGACGCGTTCCGTCCAGCGATGGACTCGCGTGGATACCTGACGCTGAACGCGTCGCAGACGCTCGGCCACGGCGAGCTCTCGTTCGGCCTCGGCTCGCTGTCGTGGGGACATCGCCTGCTCGAGTTCCAAGGCGACAACGGCGCGACGTACTCCGTCGACGATGTCGTCACCGCGACCCTCGTCGCTGCCGTGGGTCTCCAGCTCGGCCCTCTCGATCTCGAGCTCGGCGCATCGGCGCCGCTGTCGATCATGGCCGGCGATCGCGGCCCCGATAATCTCGGCGCGCTCGGCGATCCCAACGACGATCAGCTGTACAAGCTCGACGGCCAGGGCATCGGCAACGTCGGCCTTCACCTGAAGACACGGTTCTTGAAGTCGAGCAGGCCACCGCACGTGGGCCTCGGCCTCATCGCGTCGCTGTACTTGCCGACCGCGACGAAGGACGCGTTTCTGGGCGAAGCGAAGCTGACGCCGCAGATCATGGGCATCGTCGACAAGGAGCTCGGTCGCCAGCGCCGCCTGCGCGTGTCGCTCAACGCCGGCCTGCGCATGCGTCAGACCTCCACGTTCACCGATCTCGGTGAAGGCGGCGCGGATCCGACCATGGGAACGATCACCGCGAGCGCCGAAGCACCGTTCGGCGTGGGCGTCGCGTACGCGATCGCGAAGCAGAAGCTCGATGTCGTCGGCGAGGTGATCGGATCGATCCCGCTTGGCGCTCACGCGCACTATCAGCCGCTCGAAGCGATCGCCGGCGTGAAGCTGTACTTGGCGCGCAACTCGTTCCTGTCACTCGGCGCGGGTCGTGGCCTCGTGCCCTCCAAAGGTGCGAACCCCGACGTGCGCGCGTTCATCGGCATCGTGTTCGAGCCGAGCCTCGGCGATCGCGATGGCGACGGACTCGACGACGATGTCGATCGCTGTCCCGATGATCCGGAGGACTTCGATGGCTTCGAGGACGAGAACGGCTGCCCCGATCCGGACAACGATCGCGACTCGATCCTCGACGAGGACGACAAGTGCCCGCTGATTCCGGAGAACTTCAACGGCTTCGAGGATGAAGACGGTTGTCCCGAAGGCGTGGCGAACGATCGCGACGGCGACTCGATCCTCGACAAGGTCGACAAGTGCCCGGACGATCCGGAGGACTTCGACGACTTCCAGGACGAGGACGGCTGTCCGGATCTAGACAACGATCACGATCGCATCCTCGACGTCGACGATCTGTGTCCGAATGATCCGGAGGACTACGACAACTTCGACGACGAAGATGGCTGCCCCGACGAGGACAACGATCGAGACCTGATCCTCGATCGCGACGACAAGTGTCCGAACGAGAAGGAGACCTACAACAACGTCGACGACAAGGACGGCTGTCCCGACGAGGACCGCGGCGTGATCAAGCTACGCGAGAGCGAGATCATCACGATGAAGCCGATCAACTTCGAGCTCGACTCCGACATCATCAAGAAGAACAGCTACTACATCCTCGACGCGGTCGTGGCCACGATGAAGGGCAACCCCGACATCCGGCTCATCGAGGTCGCCGGGCACACCGACGAGCAAGGCTCCGACGCGCACAACCTCGATCTCAGCGAGCGCCGCGCCGCGTCCGTGGTGCGCTATCTCACCGAGCACGGCGTCGAGCCGAGCCGCCTCGAGTCCGCCGGCTACGGTGAGAGTCAACCAAAGGTCCGCGAGAGCAATCAGCGCGCGTACGCGATCAACCGTCGCGTGGAGTTCGTGATCCTCAAGCGGGAGATGCCGTGAGCTTACTGGAGGCTCTCCAGGCAAACCACGCGCATGGCTTGCTCGCACGGCGTGGTGCCGTAGTTCGCGCCGAACCACTGCCGAGCGATGCCCGTGTCGTACGCGAATCCCGACGCACCCTTGCCCTCCGCCAGGTTCGTCCAGTTGCCGCACGTTCCGCTCGAGTTGCCAACACTCGTGAGGTTCTGCGCACCCGTCCAGATCGGCACGTTGCCGATGCGCTGACCGCTCGCATGAACGTTTGGCGCGACATCGAGGGCGACGAGCTGCGCGTTGCGCATGTCGCTCTCGCGCCTGGTCAGCGGCTGCTGATCGCCGACGCGGACCCACGGCGCGTCACTCGGGTGCGCGGGGAAGCGGCTCATCGCGCTGGCACCTTGCGTCGCGAGGAGCGCACGGAACGCGCTCGCGTTCGGCAGGCCTGCTTCCGTCGCTTCCGACTTGCACAGCGTATCTGCCTCGTTGATGCCGTTCGGGTTCGCGCGGAACACGCCCTTCGACGTGAAGGCAAGACGACCGGCGCGGCGGGTCACCGAGATGCGAGCCAAGCGATCCGCGCCCATGCAGTAGATGCGTCGCGAACCGGCGCACGTGACGTTGAACAGCGACGTGAACTCGGCGCTGTTCGCGCTCGCGAGGCCCTGCGTTCCCGTGGCGTTGTCGTTGTTGGCCCACGACGACCCCGTCGCGCCCGCGTTGCACGCGAAGGTGCTGTAGTTGCCGTTCGCATCCGTTCCGGTCCACGTGACCGCGTCGAGGCCGACGTCGGCGCCCGTCTCGTCCAAGCGAGGCGGATAGATGATCTCGTGCGACGCGATATCGCTCACTCGCTGGAAGACGGGGCGGCCGTCGGTACGCACCCAGCCCGCCGCGTTCACGAGGAGGTCCTTCGCGTTGACGATCGTTCCGTTCGACTCGCGGCCCGACACCCACGCGACCCACTCCGTGTTCTGACCGGGACCGACGCCATTGAGCCCGCCGCGCTCGACGGCCGACTTGCAAATCGAGGCGGTCGTGTTGCGCCAGCCCGTACCGAAGATCGCCGTGGGCGTCGAAGTGACGAACATGACGTTCGGATAGAGCTCCCAGTTCGCGGTGACCGACTTCGCCATGTCCATGCTCACGGTGCACGTGCCCGTGCCCGTGCATGCGCCCGACCAGCCGCTGAAGAACGACGTCTCGGTCGCGTTGGTGTTGGTCGCGCCGACGGCGGTGAGCGTGACGGTCGATCCCTGCACGAGCGTCTCGGTGCAGTCGGTCGCGACCGGCGTGCTGTTCGCGCAGTTGATGATCGTCGAGGCGGTGACCCTGCCGTAACCGTTGCCACCGTGCTCGACCGTGAGCACGAAGCTCGGCGGAGCGAACGTCGCGGTGACGTTGCGTGCTTGCGTCATCGCGACGGTGCACTGGTTGCCCGCCACCGAGCTGCAGCCGCTCCAGCTCGAGAACGTGGAGCCGCCGGTAGGCGCCGCCGTGAGCACCACGGTCTGCGTGTTCAAGTAGGTCTCGCTGCAATCCGTCGGGCAGGAGATGCCCGCGATGTTCGACGTCACCGTTCCCGTCGATCCCGCGATCGTGACGTTGAGTGCGAACTCGGGCGTGAACGTCGCGGACACGCTGCGCATCGCCGTCATGTCGACCGTGCATCCGTTCGGGCCCATGCAGGCGCCGCCCCAGCCCGTGAACCGATAGCCCGCCGCCGCGGTCTGCGTGAGCGTGACGCTCGTGCCGTGGTTGTACGTGCCTTGGCAGTCCGTCGGACAGTCGATCTGTCCGGTGTGGCGGACGCTGCCGTTACCGGTCACCGTGACGTCGAGGTTGTAGGTCTTGATCGCGTAGTTCGCGGTCACGCTACGCGCCTGCGTCATCGGGACAACGCACGCGCCGTTGCCGGTGCACGCGCCGGTCCAGTTCACGAAGTTCGAGTCGGCGTTCGGCACTTGCGTGACCGTCACGTTCGTACCGTGCGTGAAGTTCTCCGTGCAGTCGCCCGGACACGAGATGTTCGGCGCGCTGACGACGCCGCTTCCGGTGCCTGCGATCGCCGTGGTGAGCGTGTACGAGTTGATGGTGAACGTCGCGGTCACGCTGCGCGCTTGCGTCATCGGCACGGTGCACGCGCCGTTGCTGGAGCACGCGCCGCCCCATCCGGCGAACGTGTAGCCCGTCGCTGCCGTCTGCGTGAGCGTGACGTTCGTGCCGTGCGTGTACGTGCCTTGGCAATCGCTCGGGCAGTCGATCTGCGTCGAGTGCGTGACCTGGCCCATGCCGGTCACGGTGACGTCGAGGTTGTACGAGTTGATCGTGAACGTCGCGGTGACGTTGCGCGCCTGCGTCATCGTCACCATGCACGCACCGTTGCCGCTGCACGCGCCGCCCCACGACGTGAACGTGTAGCCCGTGCTCGCGGTGGGCGTCAGCGTGACGACCGTGCCGTGCGTGAAGTTCTGCGCGCACGTCGTGGGACACGAGATGCTGCCGGGGGTCGAGGTGATGGTGCCGCCCGCCGTGGTGCTCGTCGTGAGTGCGTACGAGTTGATCGTGAACTGCGCCTGGACCGTCGTCGCGGCGGCGAGCGTGACCACGCACGTGCCGGTGCTGCTGCATCCACCGCCGGACCAGCCGGTGAACGTGGAGCCCGTCGCCGCCACAGCGGTCAGCGTGATCGCCGTGCCGTGGTTGTACGTCTCGTCGCAATCACCACCGCAGGCGATGCCGGCGGGCGCCGACGTGACGGTGCCGGTGCCGGTGCCCGTCTTGTCGATCTGGAGGACGTACTGCTTCAGCGTGAACCCGGCGGTGACCGCCTTGGCCATGTCCATCGTCACGACGCACGTGCCGGTGCCGCTGCATCCACCGCCGGACCAGCCGGTGAACGTGGAGCTCGCGGCGGGCGCGGCGGTGAGCGTGACCATCTGATTCGCCGTGTAGACGAACTCGCAGGTGCCGGTCGTCGTCGTGGTGGTCTTGGTGCAGTTGATGCCGGCGGGACTCGAGGTGACGGTGCCTGCGCCGTTGCCCGTGAACGAGGTGATGATCGCGAGCTCGTCGAGTGCGAACGCCGCGCTGATGGATGTGGCCGCGGTGATCGTGAGATCGCACGTCGACGTGCCGGTGCACGCGCCGCCCCATCCGACGAACACGTTCAGGTTCTCGGGCGTCGCGGTCAGCGAGATCGCCGTGCCGTGATCCACGGTGATCGTGCAGCCAGCGCCCGTCCCGCAGTTGATGCCGTTGCCGGTCACCGTGCCGCTACCGCCGCCGGCCTTGGTGACCGTGACGTCGTACTGCTTGAGCGTGAAGGTCGCGGTCACCGACGTCGCATCGGCGATCGTGACCTCGCACACCGGCGTCGTGCCGCTGCATGCGCCGCCCCAACCGGTGAACTCCGAGCTCACATCGGGCTCGGCCGTCAGCGTGACGACCGTGTCCGGATCGAACTCGAACGAGCATGTCGAACCGCAATCGATGCCCGCTGGTGAGGACGTGATGCGTCCACTTCCGTTGCCCGACGTCGTGACGTCCAGCGGAACATCTTTGGGTGGCAGCGGTGGTCCATCGTCCGGCGCATCGACGATGGAGTCCGGCACGAGCGGCGCGTCTGGAAGCTTTCCAACAGATCCGTCGTCACCACACGCGGTGGCCAACGACACGAGTACGACGAGGCTACGGCGAAGCATGTCGGCCGATTCTACGTCGGTCGGACCAAGAAACTCCTCGGCCTTCTCGCGTGCATGTGCGGCAATCGATAGGATTGCCGCGGTGCGTGGACGGTTCCTGCTCATCGCAGCTGTGACTTGTGTAGCGGCGACCACGAATGCCAATCCGGTGGGCCAGTCGGCCGACAAGATTCCGGCGGCGTCCTTCGAGAACCCGCAGGCACTCGAGGGCTTCACGACCGCGCTGAAAGCGCAGCGCGCGAAGACCGCGAGCCGACCACTGCGCATCTCTTACTTCGGCGACTCGCTCACCGCTGACGATCAGATCACCAACGCGCTACGCGCCAAGCTCGCAGCGCACCTCGGAGATGGCGGACCAGGCTTCGCGTGGGCGGTCGAGCCTCATCCGTACAACCAGCACCGCGCGCTCTCGCGATGGGTCATCGGCGCGTGGCGCGTGAACGGAATCTCCACGCAACCCGCGCCGGATCACCTGCTCGGTCTTGGCGGCAGCGCCGAGACCGCGAGTGGCGGCACGATCCGCTTCGCGCCGGCGTCGCCGGTGTCGTCGATCGACGTGCACTATCTCGCGCAGCCCCGCGGCGGCACGCTGTCGATCCTCGCCGACGGCAGGCCGATCACATCGATCTCGACGAGCGCCGAGAAGAAGACAGGCTCGTTCACGACGGCCGCGCTTCCCGAGGGAGCGAAGAAGATCGAGCTCCGCGCATCGGGTCGCGTGCGCCTGTTCGGTGCGAGCCTCGAAGCCGCGAGCGGTGCTGTCGTCGACAACCTCGGGGTCAACAGCGCGACCGCGAAGCAAATGTCTCGCTACAACCTCGCCGATCACCTGCGCAACCAGCTCGCGCATCGCGCGCCCGATCTCGCCGTCGTGATGCTCGGAACCAACGAAGCGGAGTGGCTCGCGGCGAGTGGCTCGGGCATGGCGGAACACGAGAAGCTGTTCGGCGAGCTCCTCGCGAGCGTGCGCGCCGCGAACCCGAAGGGCTCGTGCCTCGTGGTGTCACCGCTCGATCAGACGGATTGGCGCGCCAAGAACATGCCGCCACGTGCGTCGATTCCCGCGATGGTCGATGCACAGCGACGCGCGGCCACGGCGAACGGTTGCGCGTTCTGGGACGTGTACACGTGGATGGGCGGGAAGGGCGCGTCGAAGCAATGGCTACGTCGCGGTCTCTTGCTGAAGGACTACCAGCACCCGACGACGCTGGGCGCGCAGCGGATCGCCGCAGCGCTCTACGCGGGTCTCGTGAAGTAGGTCAGTTCACCGAGCGCATCGCAGCGCTCGACTCTTCCGTCGCGAGCTGGATGCGAATGCGCACCGGCTTGTCCTCGTGATCGAGGTCCAGGTAGATCGGGAACACGCCGTCGCCCCAGCTCGTGAAGAACAGCAGCATCTGCGTGTCCGCGAGCGCGAGCGTGCCCGCACCCGACGGATTCGCGCGCGCCGCGGCGAGCGCTTGGAAGTGATGCGAGTGCGGGCGGAAGTCGACGTTCAGGAGCCACTGGTTGTCGGCCTTGAGGATCTCGGCTTCGAACACCTTGGCCTCCGCGTCCGCGACGGACAGATCGATCCAGCCGTAGCCCTCCTTCGTGCGAGGCGCGCGCAAGGCGTTCGCGAGGAGGACCTCGTCGCGTCCCCAGAACACCACGTCGGCGAGACCGTCGAGGCTGTCGTCGTGTTGCCAGTGATCGAGCGCCGCGTGATCCATGCACACGAGGCGCGCGAAATCGACGCCGGCCTCTCCGAGCTTTCGCGTGTTGTAGATGTCGCCGTGGCCGAGGTCGATCGACACGTGCTCCCAGCACTCCGCGAAGCGGCCGCGCGCGACGCGGGTCCCGGTCACGGTCAGCGCGCGATCGGCCGGGACCGCGCACTTGACGATCGCGGGCTCCAGCGTGTCGCGTGGCATGTAGCCGACGAGGCCGATATCGAAGATCGCGAGGGTCCCCGACGGCACCGTGATCTTGCCGAGCTCTTCGATGACGGGACGCGTGGCGGCAGCGCGTGTCGCGAGATCCTCGCGCCGCTCGCGCGCGACATCGGGTGACGGTGCTGCACGAGACGACGAAGCCCGCGGCGCTTTGGACGCTGCGGGCTTCTTCGGTTTCGGCTTGGCCGCGGACCTCGTGACAGCCTTTGCAGGCTGCTTTTTCGCTGGAGAAGAAACCTTCTTCGCGACCGACTTCTTCGCGACCGGCTTCTTTGCCTTTGCCTTCGCTCCGACCTTCTTCTTCGCCACGCCTCCGAGACTATTCGATCTCGCCCTTCAACATCACGTAACCGTCATCTGCACCGAGCGAGACGTTCTTCATCTGCAGGCCCGCCACCGCCGGCATCGGGATGGCGACGAGGAGCTTCGAGATCGCGTCGACCTGCGCGGAGAGGCAGACCTCGGTGGCGCTCGCGAGGTCCTGGTCGGTCATGCGCGACGCGTTCGCGATGTCGTCGAGAACGTCGACGTGCGCGACGGGCTTACCGAGCTGGATGGCGACACCGTAGCCGTTCGCCGCGGGGACGATCTGCAGGTCGATGCTCGCGTTGATCGCGGCGCGCGCGACCGGCGTGCCGTTGTGCTTGAACGTCGAGATCATGTCGCCGATGACGACCTTCATCTTGCCGTCCGCGGGATCCGCCGAGAGGAGCGGCGGGAGCGTCATCTCCATGCCGGTCTCGTTAAACGAGCCACCATCGGCGTGCATGCTGAGGTTCAACAAGCCGATCGCCTTCACCTCGGCGAGCATCTCGTTCGCGAGGTCATCGGCCAGGCCGAGCGCGAAGCCGTTGCCCGCGTCGAGCGCTGGCAGTCCGTTGTCCGTGAAGATGAAGCCGGGGCTCGCCTCGCTACCCGCGATCACCATCTTCGTCGAGAGCGAGATCATCGCGCCGTTGCCGTCGATGTCGATCGCGGTGGGGTCGACCTCCATCGTGAGCGACTTGCCCATCACGTCGACGGTCTGCGGACCGGCGAGACCGCCGAGCGCCTTGTTCATCATCGGCTCCATCGCCATCGGCGCGGCCTTCGAGATGATCCAGCCAGCGGCCGTGTCGAGGTTCAAGAAGTTGATGATGTCGCCGGGGATGCCGCTCGCTTGAATGTCGAGCCCGGTGATCTGGATCGTCTCGTTGGTGAGCGAGGTCTTGAAGCCTTGGTTGCCCGACGGCTCGACGACGAGCGTGCCCGCGACGACCACCTTGGGCGCGCGGATGCGGACCGTGTTGTTGCCGGCGACGCAGGCGAGCGAGTAACGCGCGCGCGAGGCGACGTCGAGGTTGTCGACCTGCGCGCGGAACTGGAGGCCCTGCAGGCTCGGAACGATCGATACCGTCACGTTGCCGAGGTTCACGTCGTCGACATAGTAGCGAGCGAAGTTGCAGTCCTCGGTCTCGTCGCTCCAGCGCGCCATCGGCTGCATCGGAGCGAGCATCGCGCCGAGATCGAGCGACTTGATCATCGGGCCCGCGGCGGCCGAGAGGCGTGCGAACGCTTGCTTGGACATCGCGACTTGAATCGCGTCTTCGATGTTCGAACCGACGGGGCGCAGCTGACCGGCGTGTACCGCGCGCGTGTCTTCCGCCTTCTGTCCCGCAGCGTCACGCGCTTCGGTGTGGATGAGCGTCGCGCCCGGCTTGATCGACACCGTCGCGGTGAACGTGCCGTCCGCGTTCAGCGTCGCTTGCACGTTGTTGACGAGGACCTTCTCGATCGGCTCGCCCGACCCCTCGTTCGGCGTCACGGTGCCTGTCACGATCACCGCACCGGCGCCGCTCTGGATCAGGCTGCGCTGCGGAGAGGTCACCTTGAGGACCGGCGGATCCTTCAGCTCGGCAGGCGCATCGGTACATGCGGTGGCAGCGAGGAGCGAGAGGCTGGCGGCGAAGAGGAAGGGGCGCATGGCTGGCCCTCTCTTCAGCAAGGGCGAGACCAACTCGACTCCCCTCACCTCGGCGCCGACCTCCCACGATCCGCAATGGATCGAGTCGGTTAGGGCCCGAACCATCGACGCATCGCGTCGGAGATCCTCATGGTGCAACTCGACCTTCCGGCCAATGGATCGAGCGACCCGAGAAATCGGCGGGTCGGCTAGCCACTGCAACCTCTATCCAACAGTCACTTTGGTGACGCCTTTGGCAGTGAGAACGGCCGGGAGTCGCGGTCGAAGATCGCCCTGCAACACGATCACGTCGCCATCGACCGAGCCACCGCAGCCGAGCGCTTGCTTGAGCTCTTTGCACCACTGCTCGAGTTTGGCTTGTTCGAGGCCGAGCTTCTCGATGACCGTGGCTTCCTTGCCGCCACGACCTTTGCGTTCCATGCGAACCACCGCCCACGCCGGACCTCTCGGGGCAGGCTTCGTTATCGGTGGCGCCGGTGCGGGGCCCGCCGGAAGATCCGCCCGCATCTTCTCGAGGGACGCGAACGGGTTCTTCGGATCTTTGGTACCGCTCATCGCACACGCGAGCATACGCGAGGCGAAGTCGGATTCCCTCGTCGAGAAACCACAGTCGGAATCCGAGACTGCTGCCTTGTTTTGCGGCACCCCCCTACGCAACCATGGGTCTGATGGGGAACTCGAGTGGCGGGGTGAAGACGGGTGATGTGATCGAGGGTCGGTATCGGATTGTCCGGACCCTCGGCGAAGGTGGAATGGGGACGGTCTTCCTGGCGGAGCACGCGCTCATCAAGCGCCGCGTCGCGATCAAGATCCTCCACGCCGAGCTCGCGACCGATGCGACGGTGATCGAGCGCTTCATGAACGAAGCGCGCGCCGCAGGAACGCTCGGTCATCCCAACATCGTCGAATCGACGGACATGGGGTTCTGCAGCGGGCACGTGCCGTACATCGTGTTCGAGTACCTCGAAGGCGCGTTGCTCACCGACGAGGTGTATCGCGTCGGAGGGTTGCCGATTCGTCGGGCGGTCCGGATCGCGCAGCAGATCGCGTCGGCGCTCCACGCCGCACACAGCGCGAGCATCGTCCATCGCGACCTGAAGAGCGACAACGTCTTTCTGACCGACAAGGACGACCTGCTCGATCACGTGAAGGTGCTCGACTTCGGCATCTCTCGCTTCCTCGAGCTCGACGACGATCAAGCGCATCGCGGCATGGTGATGGGCACGCCCGAGTTCATGGCGCCCGAGCAGATCACGGATCCCGCGAACGTCGATCACCGCGCGGATATCTACGCGCTCGGCGTGATCCTCTACGAGATGCTCACGGCGCGACGTCCGTTCTCGAACGACGAGGATCCGCGCGCGCTCATGCATCGCATCGTTCACGAGGCGCCGCCGCCCTTGCAGCGCCCCGAACTGCCGCACGCGATGGGCGAGATGATCTCGAACAAGATGCTCGCGAAGGAGCCGGAGCGGCGCTACCAATCGATGCTCGACGTCGAAGCTGCGCTCGATGCGTTCGTCACGATCGATGGTGCGAGGTCGATGCGTCGCAGCCGTGCGATGCCGATTCCCCCGCCGCCCGAGGAGGATCCTCACGATCTCGCGCGCCGCAGCGATCTGATCCCACGTCCCGCGAAGATGCTGCCGTGGCCCTCGGGGCAGGACACGAGCGACGCGCTCGCGACCGTCGCGTTGCCAGCGCCGCCGATGAAGAGGCCATTCGTGCTCTACGGCATGGCGGCGATGGGGCTCGTGCTCGGAGCCGGTGGCCTTCTGTTCGGGCTGCGCAAGGGCGATTCGCAGCAGGTCGCGACGCCGGCGCCAGCACCGGTGACAGCGCCTGCACCGCTCCCCGCCGCGGCGACGACGCCCGCGCCGAAAACCGAGGTCGCTCCGACGAAGATCGCCGTGAATCTCCACGCGAATGCAGCGAACGCGCGCGTCACGTTCCGCCGTCGCGTCTCGACGGCACCGTCGACGATCCAGATCGCACCGAGCGAGATCGTCGAGCTCGTCGAGGTCAGCGCGCCCGGCTACAAGACGATGCGCTACTGGCTCACGTTCGATCGCCCGACGACGCTGAACGCGAAGCTCACCGAGGGCAGCGGCATGGAAGAAGCGACCGAGGAAGCGACGCTCGTCGCGCTCGGCGAGCTGACCGCGCCGACGGAGGTGGCCGCAGCCGCGGTCGCGAAGCCCGACGCCGCCGGGAGAGCCGACGCGAAGGTCGCGTCCAAGGTCGCGGTCGTCGAGAAGACGGTCGAGACGAACACCACGCCGCGCAAGATCGGTCGCAAAGGCGATGTCACCGAGGTCGTCGCAGCCGCGGCGACCGAGCCGGCCCTCG